>NZ_LPXN01000055.1 GCF_001618175.1 Oceanibaculum pacificum
CGGGAATCCAGGGTTCAGCCTGCGCGACGGATATCCAGCAGGCAGATGCGTGGACGGCTTAAGGCGGGGCAAAGCAGAACGCTCTTATTGCCGGCCCTGCCCCGCCCATTGCGCCGCGTGGGTGCCTAGCGGCACCGAGGGGAGATCCCAGCGCGGCGGGGTGTCGGAGAGCAGGCCGGCATGGCGCATGGCAGTCAGGCGGCCGAAGCCGGAGGGGCTGTCCTCCAGCAGGTCGCGCACATCCTCCAGATCCGGGTCGGGGCAGGCGAGGCCGCCGTCGATCCGCCCCAGGCCGCGCAGCCAGTGGCCGGTCTGGGCCAGCGAGACGCGGACGTGCCAGCTGCCGCCCTCCTGCGCCTGGCGGGCCAGGGCCGCCATCGCGCCATAGGCCAGCAGATAGCCCGAGGCATGGTCGAGCGCCTGCGCCGGCAGCGGCTTCGGCCCGTCGATCCCGGCGGCCTCGGCCTCGGCGACATTCAGGCCGGAGGCGGTCTGCACAAGCGAATCGAAGCCGCGCCGGCCGGCCCACGGCCCGTCATGCCCATAGGCCGACAGGCTGACATAGACGATGCCGGGGCGGATCGCCGCCGCCTGTTCCGGGCCGAATCCCAGATCGGCGATGCCGCCGGGGCGGTAGCTCTGCAGCAGCACATCCGCGCCGCGCAGCAATTCGGCGAAGCGCGCCTTGTCGGCGGCCGCGCGCAGATCGAGATGGGCGGCGCGCTTGCCGCGCCCGGTATCGATCGCCAGCGGGGCCATGGCCGGCAGATGCGGGGCGTTGACCAGCAGCACCTCGGCCCCATGCGCGGCCAGCGTGCGGCCGGCGACCGGGCCGGCGATGATGCGCGTCAGCTCCAGCACCCTCACGCCGGAGAGCGGCCGCCGGCCGGGCGGCAGGGGCCGGGGCGGGGCGTCGCCGATCTTCTCCAGGCTCAGCAGCGGCAGGGCGGCTATCGCCCGGCCCTGCGGATGGGCGTCCCAGTCGGCGAAGCTGCGCATGGCGGCCACGACCAGGTTGGCCTCGGCGGCGCGCTGCTCGAAATCCGCCGCCGTCCAGTGCAGCAGCGCCTTGGCCACCGAATCGCGCTCATAGGCGCAGCCCAGGATCGCCAGCACGCCGTCGCGGTGATGCGGGAAGTTGGTGTGCAGTCGCACCCAGCCCCCATCGCCGCAACGATAGGCCCCGGCGATCTTGTCCCACAGCTCCGGCGCGGGTTGGCCGTCGACGCGCAGATAGCGCTCGCTGCGGAATTCGGCGGCGGCGTGGCGCATGTCCACGCTGACCTGCTGCACCGTCTGGGTGCGCAGCCGCCACAGCTCCGCCGCTGCCAGCGCCGCCGCGGCGATGCTGGCCTGCGCCGCCGTGCCGACCGCGAAGGAGGAGGGCAGGACCGGCTCCGCCCCGGTCAGCGCGGCCCGTTCCAACGCTTGGCCCGGCTGTCCGAGGAGGCGCCACAGCCCGGCCAGCGCCTCGGCGGGGGAGGTGGGGGACGGCATGCTCACATCGGCGTCTTGAACTCGATCTCCACGAAGACGATCTCGCGGTCGGTCAGGTTGATGACGTCGTGTTCCACGCCGGACTGGCGGTAATAGGACTGGCCCAGCTTGATCGGACTTTCGAAGGTCTTGCCGTCTTTGTCCTGGATGGTCAGCACGCCGTCGGTCGCCGGGACCACGACGTAATCGTAGCCATGGCGGTGCCAGCCGGTGGCATGGCCCGGGGGAAAGCGCCATTCGGTGACGCAGACGCGCTCATTATCGACCTGGCGGGTCGGGGTCGCCTCGGGGTAGCTGGCCATGCCGGTTCTCCAACTTGTAAAGCAAAGTGATTACTGCGGCTTAGCCTCTCATGGCAGGCTGCCGAAGCCAAGCAGCACGGTGACGCCGATGACCGCGAAAATCGCCGCCGCGGCGCCGTGGATCAGCTTCAGCGGCACATGGCGGGCGGCGGCCTCGCCCAGCAGCACGGCCGGGGTGTTGGCGATCATCATGCCCGCCGTGGTGCCGGCGACGACGGCGAGCAGCGATTCGAAGCGCGCGCCCAGAACCACGGTGGCAATCTGCGTCTTGTCGCCCATCTCCACCAGGAACATGGCGATCAGCGAGGCCATGAAGGCGCTGCGGCCCTTGAAGCGCGGAGCCTCGTCCTCGTCCAGCTTGTCGGGAACGAGCATCCAGGCGGCGACGGCGAGGAAGGAGAGGCCGATGATCCAGCGCAGAATTTCCGGCCCGAACAGGCTGGCGATCCAGGCCCCGGAGATGCCGGCGAGCGCGTGGTTGGCGAGGGTCGCGACGAAAATGCCGAGCAGCACCGCGACGGGCTGGCGGAACCGGACGGCAAGAAGCAGGGCGAGAAGCTGCGTCTTGTCGCCGATCTCGGCGAGCGCGACCACACCGGTCGATACGAGAAAGGCTTCCATTGAAAACATCGAGGGTCGGACGGCGGACGCGCTTCGACATCGTCAGCCCGCCGCCCGACCCGGGTTCGCGGCTGTCGATGCCAAAGGTCTCGCCAAACCGGACTGGCTTCTCGCGCCATGCCGCCCCGTTACCGGTACGGCAAGTCTGTTGACGCGATCTCCCCTCATGCATCCGCCCACTGGACCGGGCGGCGAAGGGGGACGGCTACTCCCCAATGACGCGCCGGACGGTATAGGGGGAGGGAAGGGGTGTCAACGCTGTCGTTCAGGCCGGCAAGCGCCGTTCATATTCCGCCCGCAGGCCGGTCCAGTGATCCCAATGCGGGGCCGGTTGCGTGCCCGCCAGGCGGGCCACCAGAATGTCCAGATGCGCATGCCAGCCGGAGCTGACATTGAGCAGCACGTCATGATTGGGCACCCGGCGGTGGATGATGGTCAGCAGCACCTTGTCGCCCATCCGCTCCAGCTCGAAGGCGACCTCGCCGGTCTGCTTCTCGCCCCAGGTGATGACCAGCCGGCGCGGCGCGTCGCACGCGATGATGGTGCAGGTCATCCGGTGTTCCTCGGACATGTCCGCCGGGCGCTGGCCGGGCGGATCGGTCAGTTCGTCGTTGCGCCAGACGAATTCGACGCTGGTGCCGGGCTGCCGGCCCATGACCCCGGCCGCCAGCCATTGCCGGCGCAGATCGCTTTCCGTCAGATAATCCCAGATGCGCTCGATCGGGCCGGGCAGCAGGCGTTGGATCTTCAGCGTGGCCGGCTCGATCAGCCGGCCATAGGAATCCAGGGTCATCGTATCGGTCATTTTTCGTCTCCTTTATCAGGGGTGGCGGAATCGGGGGTGACGGCCTGGGCATCCTCGTCGCGGAGGAGCTGTTCGAGCACATCCAGCCGGTCGGTCCAGAAGCGTTGATAGAAGCCGAGCCATTCATGCGCGCTGGCCAGCGGCCCGGGTTCGAGGCGGCACAGATGCGTGCGCCCGCGCACCTCGCGGCGGATCAGCCCGGCCTTTTCCAGCGCCTTGATGTGCTTGGACGCCGCCGCCAGTGAGATGGCGAAGGGTTCGGCGAGCTGGCTGATCGTCCGTTCGCCCCCGGCAAGCGCGTGCAGCATGCGCCGCCGCGTGGGATCGCCGAGGGCATGAAAGATGGTGTCGAGTGGGGAAGTTTGATATTCAACCATACGGTTAAATATGATGGGGTGCTCTCAGATAGTCAACCACTTTGTTGAATGTTGCCGCAGATGCGCGCGGAGCGTCGAATCCGTTACAAGGCCAGCCCCGTCATGCCGGCCCTGCGCCCGGGAAATGCCGTTTTTCTGGCATGGCTGGCTTGACGCTGCTAAACAGGACAACCCACTTTGTGGATAAGTGCCGCTGGTGCGGCAAACGAATGGAATGGGAGCGGAGATCGTTCCGCCGCGGGAGTATTGAAGATGGCCGAGAAATGGACGCCTGAGTCCTGGCGCACGATGCCGATCCAGCAGGTGCCCGCCTATCCGGACGAGGCAGCCCTGAAGGATGCCGAGCAGCAGCTTTCGGTCTATCCCCCGCTGGTTTTTGCCGGCGAGGCTCGGAACCTTACGAAGGCGCTGGCCAAGGTGTCGGAAGGCAAGGCTTTCCTGCTGCAGGGCGGCGATTGCGCCGAGAGCTTCAAGGAATTCCATCCGAACAATATCCGCGACACCTTCAAGGTGATGCTGCAGATGGCGGTCGTGCTGACCTTCGGCGGCGCCGTGCCGGTGGTGAAGGTCGGCCGCATGGCCGGCCAGTTCGCCAAGCCGCGCTCGTCCGGCACGGAGGAGATTGGCGGCGTGTCGCTGCCGAGCTACCGGGGCGACATCATCAACGGCATGGAGTTCGAGGAGGCCGCGCGCCAGCCCGACCCGCAGCGCATGCTGCGCGCCTATAACCAGGCGGCGTCGACGCTGAACCTGCTGCGCGCCTTCAGCCAGGGCGGCTTCGCCGATCTGCATTCGGTGCATCGCTGGAATCTGGGCTTCGTGGAGCGCAGCCCGCAGGGCGAGCGCTATGCCGAGATCGCCGACCGCATCGACGAGGCGCTGGACTTCATGGAGGCCTGCGGCATTACCGCCGACAGCGTGCCGCAGATGCGCGAGACCGATTTCTACACCTCGCACGAAGCGCTGCTGCTGCCCTATGAGCAGGCGATGACCCGCGTCGATTCGACCTCGGGCGACTGGTACGACACCTCGGCCCACATGATCTGGATCGGCGACCGCACCCGCCAGACGGACGGCGCGCATGTTGAATTCTGCCGGGGGGTGAAGAACCCGATCGGCCTGAAATGCGGCCCCAGCCTGCCGACCGACGATCTGCTGCGGCTGATCGACGTGCTGAACCCGGCGAACGAGCCGGGCCGGCTGACGCTGATCGCCCGCATGGGCCACGACAAGGTGGAAAAGCACCTGCCGCCGCTGATCCGCGCGGTCGAGCGCGAGGGCCGCAAGGTGGTCTGGTCGTCCGACCCGATGCATGGCAACACGATCAAATCCTCGACCGGCTATAAGACCCGGCCGGTGGACCAGATCCTGACCGAGGTGCGGCGCTTCTTCGACGTGCACCGCGCCGAGGGCACCCATGCCGGCGGCGTGCATTTCGAGATGACCGGCCAGGATGTCACCGAATGCATCGGCGGCGCCCAGGCGATCACCGAGGAAGCCTTGCAGGATCGCTACCACACCCATTGCGATCCGCGCCTCAATGCCTCGCAGGCGCTGGAACTGTCCTTCCTTTTGGCCGCGGAGCTGAAGGAAGCGCGGGCCAGCATCAGGCGGGTCCAGGCGGCGCAGTAAGCTGTTGCGCAACAGGCCCGTCCCGGTCTCGCCGGGGCGGGCCAAGCATTTAGGGAGATGGTTGGCGCCGTCGTAGAAACGGCCGGCCATGGAGGATGATGCAGCCCGAGCTGAACGCGATCCCGCAGCTTACCGACAAATATTTCCTGAAAAGCAAGGAAGTGGTCCGCCGCTTCGGCGATGCCCGCGTTACCTATGGCGTCTTCATGCGCCGCCCGGTGACCTTCGCCCCCCGCCTGGCGGTCGACTGGCTGAACGCGGTGGCCCAGGCGCGCGGCACCAGCTTCGACATCAAGCTGAACTTCAAGGAAGGCAGCTGGGTCGGCGCGGGCGATCCGATGCTGTACATCACCGGCTCCTTCTTCCACCTGGTCGATCTGGAGACGATATTCCTGCAGAAGATCGGCGCGGCCTGCGTGGCCGCCTATAACGCCTACACCGTCTGCTCCGACCTGCCGAAGGTCGCCTTCCTGGCGATGGATGCGCGCCATTGCGCCGGGCAGGAGATGATGGAACTGATGGCCTATGGCGCTTCCGTCGGCTCGGAGAAGGCGAAGAAGAAGGTCGGCGCCATCGGCTTCGTCGGTAACGCGACCGACGCGACGGCGCATTTCTTCGGCCAGTCCCAGGGGCTGGGCACCATGCCGCACGCGCTGATCGGCTATGCCGGCTCCACCGTGCGCGCCGCCGAGATGCTGCACGAAGCCTTCCCCGAGGAGCCGATGACCGTGCTGGTCGATTATTACGGCCAGGAGATCACCGACGCGCTGGAGGTCTGCCGCCGTTTCCCCGACCTTGCCGCCGCCGGCCGGCTGGGCGTGCGACTCGACACCCATGGCGGCCGGCATGTCGAGGGGCTGGACATGGCGCAGAGCTATGCCGTGCTGGACCGCAATTGCCCGCAGGCGATCCGCGGCTACCGCACCGAGCAGGAGCTGCGCTACCTGATCGGCACCGGTGTTTCCGCCGCCGCCATCTGGTATATGCGCGAACAGCTCGACAAGGCTGGCTTCCGCAAGGTGAAGATCGTCGCCTCCAGCGGCTTCTCCCCGGCCAAATGCCGCATGATGGCGGCCTCCGAGGCCCCGGTCGACGTGATCGGCACCGGCTCCTACCTGCCGGAAAAATGGAGCGAGACCTACGCCACCGCCGACATCATCGCCTATGACGGCAAGCCGATGGTGAAGCTGGGCCGCGAATTCCTGACCCAGCGCTGGGAGGAGATGCAGCGCACCGCCGACATCGTGCAGGTCGAGCCGGAAAAGGCATGAGCACGTCGATGAAGGATGTGCTGGACCAGCTGTCCAGCGCGATCCGCGACAGCTGCAGCCAGTTGCCGCAGAACCGCTCGCCGGCCATGGTCTATGCGCTGGCGGAAGGGGCGGCCGATATCCATGATGGCGGCGTCCTGCATCTGCTGCCCTCGCTGCCGCCGGAACGCGAGATCGCCTGCACCGCCGGCTGCGACCATTGCTGCCATCTGCCCGTGGTGACGGATTCGCTGTCCGTACTGCGGCTGGCGCATTACATCCGCAGCAGCTTTTCGCCGGAAGCCATCGCCACGCTGCGCGCCCGCATCCAGGCGCGCCGGGCGCAGATGGCCCCGCTGGACCGCAGCGCCAAGCGGCGCTTCCGCCAGGCCTGTCCGCTGCTGCAGGACGGCCAGTGCGTCGCCTATGACGCCAGGCCGCTGATCTGCCGCAGCTTCAATTCCTTCGACGCCGAAGCCTGTCGTCAGGAAATCCGCGAGACCGGCGTCGATTACCAGATCGACGGCTATCCGATCCCCTTCGCCATCGGCGGCGCATTGACCCGCGGCATGGTCGAGGGGCTGGAGCGCGCCGGCTACGAGGATGCGCCGCTCGACCTGGCCGCCGCCCTGGGCATCGCCCTGGCGCGGCCCGACGCGGCCGAGGCCTGGCTGGCCGGCGAGGATATCTTCGCCGACGCGCATATCGATTGAGGCGGCGGCCGTGTCCTTCGAGACGCCTGCTG
>NZ_LPXN01000056.1 GCF_001618175.1 Oceanibaculum pacificum
GGCTCCTCAGCATGAGGGGAGCGGGGCGGCACGGCCGGTGAGGGCGCTGGTGGAGCACCGGCGGAACATCCCAAAGCACCCTCGTCCTGAGGAGCGCCGGAGGCGCGTCTCGAAGGACTGGGCGGCGCGCGCCGGCTCTTCAGCATGAAGGGTCATCTGGCGGTGCAGCCGGCGGGAGCACCGGCGGAACATCCCAAAGCACCCTCGTCCTGAGGAGCGCCGGAGGCGCGTCTCGAAGGACTGGGCGGCGCGCGCCGGCTCTTCAGCATGAAGGGTCATCTGGCGGTGCAGCCGGCGGGAGCACCGGCGGAACATCCCAAAGCACCCTCGTCCTGAGGAGCGCCGGAGGCGCGTCTCGAAGGACTGGGCGGCGCGCGCCGGCTCTTCAGCATGAAGGGTCATCTGGCGGTGCAGCCGGCGGGAGCACCGGCGGAACATCCCAAAGCACCCTCGTCCTGAGGAGCGCCGGAGGCGCGTCTCGAAGGACTGGGCGGCGCGCGCCGGCTCTTCAGCATGAAGGGTCATCTGGCGGTGCAGCCGGCGGGAGCACCGGCGGAACATCCCAAAGCACCCTCGTCCTGAGGAGCCTGCGAAAGCAGGCGTCTCGAAGGGCCGGACGGCGCGCGCCGGCTACACCCCCGGCGTATCGGCGGCGAAGACGTCGCTGGAATCCAGGCTGGTGACGCCCAGCACGGTGATCAGCGCGTCGCGCGGGCCGTCGACCGTAAGCGTCACGCCGTCGGTGCCGGCCTGCTGGCTGGCGAGGATACCGGCAATCTGCGAGGCGTCGACGCCCTGGATGGCGATGCGGTCCACGCCATTGCCGAAATCCAGGATCGTCGGGGTCAGCACCGCGTTCTGGAAATTCACGTCGAAGCCGCGCACCACGAAGGTATCATCGCCCGTCCCGCCGACCAGCGTGTCGGCGCCGAGGCCGGAATAGATCGTGTCGTTTCCGCCGCCGCCCTCGATGGAATCCAGCCCCTTGCCGCCGCGCAGCTCGTCGCCGCTGGAACTGCCGACGATGGTGTCGCCCTGGTTGCCGGCGCTCACCACATTGCCGAAGCCGTCGCTGACGTCGATATAGTCGAAGCCGTCGCCGCCCAGGATCGAATCGCTGCCGCCGCCGCCGAACAGCACATTGTCGGCGGCGTTGCCGGTGATTGTGTCGTTGCCGCTGCCGCCGGTCGCGTTCTCGATGACGACGCCCAGGGCGATGCGCACCGTCTCGGCCAGCGTGATTTCCTCGAAATTGCCGTCATAGGCGGTGAGCGGCTGGCCGAGCTGGCTCCAGGCGCCGGCAGTCAGGTCGATCGAGACCGAGCGGTTGCCGGTGGCGGTGATCGTGTCGATGCCGCCGGCGTCCCAGATCGTCTCGTAATAGGTGCCGGCACCGGCGAAGCTGTAGCTGTTGTTGCCGGCATTGTGGGCGGTATTCGCGCCGTACATCGCCTGGATCGCCAGGATGTCGTACAGCATCGGCGTATAGGCTTCCTGCCCGCCGGCCATGAAGCTGTCGCTGTCGCCCGGCACGGCGCTGTAGGACATCAGGCTGTTGCCGTAATAATCCTCCCCGGCCGGCAGGGCGGGGAAGTCGCCATATTCCTCGAACGGATGCTTCAGGCCCAGCGCATGGCCGATCTCGTGGACCAGCGTGTTGAAATTGAAGCTGCCGGCCTCCCAATCGGTCGAGAAAAGCTCGTTCGAATTGATCCAGACATCGCCAGAGATGGGGCCGCTGCCGGGAAAATAGGCATAGGCCGCCGATCCTTCCATCTCGTAGCTGGTGAAGGCGAAGCGTAGCGTGCCGACTGTGTCGCTGGTGTCGCTGACTTCCTGGAAGGTGATGTTGGCGACGTCGCTCCATGTCGCCAGCGCGTCGCGCACGGCGCTCCGCTGCTGGGTGTTGAGCGGCGCGAATTCGGCGTCCCACGGTTCGCCGCCTTCGGAAGGCGGGTCATAGCCGAGCGCGCGGCTGGTGGACCACACGCTGTCGTCGCCGGGAAAGGAATAGGAGATGACCGTGGTGCCGCCCGACCCGGCTTCGCCCGACCAGAAAACGCCGCCCAGCAGGCTGTCGGTGCGGTAATCGCCCGTCAGGTCGATGAAGTCAAAATCCGATCCTTCGATGGGCGATGGCATGGGGGCGCTCCCGGACTGTTATTCGACCGGAAGCAGTTTCGCATAAGGAATGCCGTAGAGAGCTAGGGTTTTTTGCGGGTCAGCAGGAACAGGCCCTGCTCGCCGAACAGATTCGCCAGGGCGCCGCTGGCTTTCAGGCCGGTCAGCGGCTGCCCCGCCCCGTCCAGCGTGATGGCGCGCTCGATCGCGATGTCGAGGGCGCCGCACAGGTCGACGAAGTCACTGATCGTGCAGAGATGGATGTTCGGCGTGTCGAACCAGGAATGCTCCAGCGCCTCGGTCACCGGCATGCGGCCATGCAGCAGCAGATGGCGGCGCACCTTCCAATGGCCGAAATTGGGGAAGGAGACGATGGCGTGCTTGCCAATGCGCACCAGCTCGCTCAGCACCTTCCGGGGGCTTGCGGTGGCCTGCAGCGTCTGGCTGAGGATGGCGTAGTCGAAGATGCCGGCGGGAAAATCCGCCAGGTCGGTGTCGGCATTGCCCTGGATCACCGACAGGCCGCGCGTCACGCCGGCATTCACGCCGGCCTGGCTGATCTCGATGCCGCGCCCGTCCACCTGTTTCTCGCGCCACAGGAAATCCAGCAGGTCGCCGTCGCCGCAGCCGATATCCAGCACCCGCGTGCCGGGGGCGACCATGTCGGCGATGAGCTGGAGGTCGACGCGCAGCGGGGCCGTATGCACGGGGATATGCTGGTTCATTTGCGCAGTCCCCGATGCTCGGCGCAGCCCTTCAGGAAGCCGCCCAGCACGGCGAACATCTCCGGCTCGTCCAGCAGGAAGGCGTCGTGCCCCTTGTCGCTCTCGATCTCGCAGAAGCTGACATTGGCGGCGACCGCGTTCAGCGCATGCACCACCTCGCGCGTCTCCGGCGTCGGGAACAGCCAGTCGGAGGTGAAGGAGACCAGGCAGAACCGGGTCTTGGTGCCCTTGAAGGCGTTGCCCAGCACGCCGCCATGCTCCGCCGCCAGGTCGAAATAATCCATCGCCCGGGTGAGGTAGAGATAGGAATTGGCGTCGAACCGGTCGACGAAGCTGGAACCCTGGTAGCGCAGATAGCTCTCGACCTGGAAATCCGCGTCGAAGCCGTAGGTCACCGCCGCGCGATCCTGCAGGTTGCGGCCGAATTTGCGGTGCAGCGCCGGCTCCGACAGATAGGTGATGTGCGCCGCCATGCGGGCGACGGCCAGGCCGCGCACTGGCTTCACCTTCTGCCCGGCATAATCGCCACCGCGCCAGTCCGGGTCGGCCATCACCGCCTGGCGGCCGACCTCGTGGAACGCGATGTTCTGCGCCGAATGGCGCGCGGCCCCGGCGATGGGGACGGCGCAGAACACCCGGTCCGGGTAACTCGACGCCCATTCCAGCACCTGCATCGCGCCCATCGAGCCGCCGATGACGCAGAACAGCGTCTCGATGCCCAGATGGTCGATCAGCCGCGCCTGGGCGCGCACCATGTCGCCGATGGTGATGATCGGCAGGCCCAACCCATAGGGCTTGCCGGTATCCGGATTGATCGAGGCCGGGCCGGTGGTGCCCATGCAGCCGCCCAGCACATTGGTGCTGATGATGAAATAATCCGCCGGATCGACCGGCCGGCCGGGGCCGATCATGCTGTCCCACCAGCCATCCTTGCCGGTGATCGGATGGGTTTCGGCGCAGAACTGATCGCCGGTCAACGCATGGCAGACCAGCACGGCGTTGGACCGGTCGGCGTTCAGCGTGCCGTAGGTCTGATAGGCGATGGTGACGGGCGCCAGCTCGACGCCGCAATCCAGCTTCAAGGGCTTGTCGCGCCCGATCTCGAAGGCGTGGCCGGGCAGCATCTTGCCCTCCGCGCTCCGCGGGGAGGCGGGGGAGGCTGTCGATGCCGGGGCGCTGCTGAGCTCGATCATGGGCGGATGGCCGTCTATGGAAACGGACGAAAGTGCCGATTGCTACGGATCGGGCTGGTTGTCTGTCAATGTTTTCTTTGATTTTGGGGGAGGCGCGGACTAAATCTAGCCGCTTGCAAAATTCTGCCCGAAAGCGCTCGCGACCGATGACCGTGCCCATGCCGATACCCGAACAGACCGGACTCGACGCCCTCAGGGCCGAGATCGATTCGCTCGACCGGCAGATGCAGGAGCTGCTGATCCGCCGCTTCGAGGTGACGCGCGAGGTCGCCAACCTGAAGCAGAGCCAGCGCAGCCAGAATAATTGGCGGCCGAGCCGGCAGGCGCAGCTGCTGCGCGGGCTGGTGGAGCGGCATCGCGGCACCTGTCCGCAGACCGCGCTGATCCGCATCTGGCAGGAGATCATGGGCGCGTCGCTGGCGTTGCAGGGGCCGTTTTCGGTCGGCGTGGCGATCGCCGATACCGGCGATCTGTGGGACATCGCGCGCGACCATTTCGGCAATGTCGCCCCGATGGGGCTGATCGGCCCGGCCCCGCAAGTGGTAGGGGCGGTGACCGAGGGCGATATCGCCGTGGGCATCGTGCCGCTCCCGAACGACGGCGAGGAGATGCCCTGGTGGCGGCTGATCGGCGTCGGCAATGACGGCGAGACGCCGGTGCGCGCGGTGGCCCGGCTGCCGCTGTTCGGCGCCGAAGGCGCGCGCGGCAACGCCGCCATCGACGGGTTCGCGCTGGCCCGCCTGACCATCGAGCCGTCCGGCCAGGATCGCTGCCTGATGGCGGTGGAGACCAGCCAGGAGGTCAGCCGCGGCGGCATCGCGGCGCTGGCCGGCAAGATGCTGCCGGCGGGCGCGCGGGTGCTGGCCTCGGCTATCGAGAATGACGGGCGATGGTGGCTGATCGAAGCCGACCAGTTCCTGCCCGTCGAGTCCCCGTCGCCATTCGCCACCGAATCCCAGATCCGACATTACGTGCATCTCGGCTGCTACGCCGCTCCCTACGGAGCCTGAGCCTAAAAGCGCCTAGAGATTTTCCCCCCGCACGTTTGCCCGCTTCCCTTCACCAACCAGCAACCGACCGAAGGTGTCGCCATGTCGCTGCCCAAGCCGCGTCCCGGTATCCTCGACCTCAAGCCGTATATCGCCACCCATGGCAGCAGCAAGCATGCCAAGGTGATCAAGCTGTCGGCCAATGAGGGCGCGCTCGGCCCCAGCCCGAAGGCGCTGGAGGCCTATCGCTCGGTGGCGGAGAATCTGCATCGCTATCCGGAGGGCGGATCGGCCAATCTGGCGCGGGCGATTGCCCGCAAGCACGGCATCGACGAAGCGCGGGTGATCTGCGGCAACGGGTCGGACGAGCTGATCGAGGTGATCATCAAGGCGTTCGCCGGCCATGGCGACGAGGTGGTCTACACCGAATATGGCTTCCGCATGTTCCCCATCACCACCCTGGCGCACAGCGCCACCCCGGTGATGGCGCCGGAGAAGGATTTCACCGTCGACCTCGACGCCATCCTGGCCAAGGTGACGGACAAGACCCGCATCGTCTTCCTGGCGAATCCGAACAACCCGACCGGCACCTACAAGACGGCCGAGGCGGTGAAGGCCTTCCACGCCAAGCTGCCGTCGGACGTGGTGCTGGTGCTGGACGCGGCCTATGCCGAGTTCGTCAGCAAGAACGATTATTCCGCCGGCATCGAGCTGGTGGAGCAGGCGCAGAACGTGATCATGCTGCGCACCTTCTCCAAGCTCTATGCGCTGGCCGGCCTGCGGCTGGGCTGGTGCTACGGCTCACCCTACCTCATCGACATCCTCAACCGGGTGCGCGGACCGTTCAACGTGAATTTGGCCGCCCAGGCGGCCGGCGTCGCGGCGCTGGAGGATACGGCGTTCCTGGAAAAGGCGCGCTCGCACAATGAGAAGGTCATGCCCTGGACCGTGGCCGAGCTGGAGAAGCTGGGCCTGAAGGTCACGCCGACCGTGACCAATTTCGTGCTGGTCGAATTTCCGCACGAGGCAAGCAAGAACGCCGACGCGGCGCTGGCCCACCTGGCCGAGCGCGGCATCCTGGTGCGCGAGATGCGCAGCTACAATCTGCCCCATCACCTGCGATTCTCGGTCGGCACGGAAGACGAGATGCAGCAGGTGATCGCGGCGCTGAAAGAGCTTTTGACATGACCGAGATTGCAACCAAGCCGCTGTTCCAGCGCCTGGCACTGGTGGGGGCGGGGCTGATCGGCTCCTCCATCGCCCATGCCGCCCGGCGCGGCAATCTGGCGGGCCATATCGCCATCACCACCCGCAGCCCCGACACGCTGAAGCGGGTGCGCGAGCTGGGCTTCGCCGACAGCGTGCATGACGATATCGCCAGTGCGGTGGCGGGCGCGGACCTCGTCATCCTGTGCGTGCCGGTCGGCGCGTGCGGCCGGGTGGCGGAGGCGATGAAGCCGCACCTGGCCCCTGGCGCCATCGTCAGCGATGTCGGCTCGGTCAAGCAGGCGGTGATCCGGGACATGCTGCCGCACATCCCGGCGGAGGTGCATTTCGTGCCCGGCCATCCGATTGCCGGCACCGAGCATTCCGGCCCCGATTCCGGCTTTGCCGAGCTGTTCGACGGCCGCTGGTGCATCCTCACCCCGCTGCCGGACGGCGATGCCAATGCGGCCGCCCGGCTGCGCGCCTTCTGGGAAGCGGCGGGCAGCACGGTGACCGAGATGGAGGCCGAGCATCACGACAAGGTGCTGGCCATCACCTCGCATCTGCCGCATCTGATCGCCTACACCATCGTCGGCACGGCGGTCGATCTGGAGGAGAGCACCAAGAACGAGGTGATCAAATTCTCCGCCGGCGGCTTCCGCGACTTCACCCGCATCGCCGCTTCCGATCCGGTGATGTGGCGCGATGTGTTCCTGAACAATCGCGAGGCCGTGCTGGAGATGCTGCAGCGCTTCTCCGAGGATCTGTCCTACCTGCAACGCGCCATTCGCTGGGGCGAGGGCGATAAGCTGGAGGAAATGTTCACCCGCACCCGCGCCATCCGCCGCGGCATCATCGCCGCCAAGCAGGCATAGGGTACGCGGCCTTGTGCGCGCCGCCGTATGCTTCGAGACGCCGCTTC
>NZ_LPXN01000057.1 GCF_001618175.1 Oceanibaculum pacificum
CTGGCCGGGCTGGCGCTGCTGGCCGCCTCGCTGGCCGGCATGGTCAAACGCTTCTTGCGGTCGCGGTGAAGTCGCGCTGATGTTGGACCCGTCATTAACGATAAGAACAGGACAAGACATGTCTGTCGTAAAGGCGGGAAAAACCCAGGATATCGACCAGGACCACACCTGGCGCGGCGGGCCGCTGCAAGGCCGGCCGGGCTTTCTGATCAGGCGGCTGCACCAGATCCACACCGCGCTGTTCACCCAGGAGATCGGCGAGGAGAAGATCACCCCGATCATGTATTCCGTGCTGTCGGCCCTGTCGCAGACCGGGCCGGTGGACCAGACCACGCTGGCCCGGGCGGTGGCCATCGACAAGACCAACATGGCCGACATTCTGGAGCGACTACGCAAGCGCGGGCTGATCCGCCGCCGGGTCGCGCCGAAGGATCGCCGCGTGCGGCTCACCGTGCTGACCGACGAGGGCCGCGCGCTGCTCGACCGCGTCGACGCGAAGGCGGAGCGGGCGCATCTGCGCACCGTGGAGGATCTGCCGCCGGGCGAGCAGGCGCAGCTCGTCGCGCTGATGATGCGCATCATCGACGCCAAGGATTCCCTGCAAGACGGATCGGACGCCGTCGATTGACGTCCCTGTAAGCGAAGAGAGAAGCCTTTGACCGGATCGACGCCCGCCACCCTGCAATCCTACGAACGGCTGCTGGCCGTCGAGCCTGTTCTCAGCCGCATCGCGCCGCTGGGCGCGCTGGTGCCGGGCCTGCCGGAAAAGACGCTGTTTCATGCCGGCCCGCCCTTCGCCGGCCCGCTGCCGGCGCCGATGCGCAACAGCGCCCTTGCGGTGATCCTGCATGAAGGCTGGGCCGATACGCCGGAAGCCGCCGCCAAGGCGCTGTCCTCCGGCGCGGTGAGGCTGTCGCCGGCGCAGGATATTGGCGTGGTCACGCCGCTGGCCTTCATCCTCGGCCCCAGCGTCTATTGCCTGGGGGTGAGCGATGCGAAAACCGGGGCAGTGAAATATTCGCCGCTGAATGACGGCCCGCTGCCGGATTGCCTGCGGCTCGGCACCGGAAGGCCGGCGGGGCTGGCGCTGCTGCGCAGCCTGACGGAGGGCATCGGCGCGGACCTGGCGGCGAATCTGAAGCCCACGCCGCTGCTGCCGGTGCTGGCCAAAGGGCTGGCCGGCGGCGACGATCTGCATGGCAGGGTGATGGCCGCCCAGGCTGAAGTGCGCGGCTTCTTCGGCCCCGGCCTGAAACCGGAGAGCGAGGCCTATCTCACCCAGGCCAACCAGTTCGTGCTGAATGTGATCATGGCGGCGGCCGCGCTGATGATCGGCGCGGGGGCAGGGGTGCCGGGCAGCGGGATGGTGGTGGCCAGCGCCGGCAACGGGGTGCAGCACGGCTACAAGCTGGCGGGCGAGCCGGATCGCTGGATCGTCCGGCCGGCCAACCGCCCGATCGGCGGCCGCATGCCGGGACACGCGGAATCGAAGCCATTGCCGGCCATCGGCGACAGCGCGGTGATCGACGCGCTGGGGCTGGGGGCGGCCTGCCTGCGCTTCGCGCCCGATCTGGCGGGGCTGAAGGATCATGTCGATGCGGCCTATTTCACCGAAGCGGCGCATGACGCCTTCATCGGCCCGCATCCGGCCCTGCCGGGGGTGAAGGTCGGGCTGGATTTGACGCGCCCGCGCGCCTGCCTCGGCGTGATGCTCGGCATGGTGGGGGAGAAAGGCACCGAAGGGCTGATCGGCCGGGGCGTGGCGCCGTGGCCGGAATAGGGCTATTCCAGCGGCGTCAGCGGATCGGGCAGCAGGATGACGCCATCCTCGATGCGGGTGGCGAAGCGCTGCAACGCCGGCAGCCGCCAGCCGGGGCCGCAGGCGCCGTCGGCCAGATTGAACCGGGCCTGGTGATGCGGGCAGTGCAGCCAGCCATCGGCGATGCGGCCGAAACCCAGCCGTGCCGCCTGGTGCGGGCACAGCCCCTGATAGGCCGTCACGGCATCGCCCTGGCGCAGCAGCACCACCAGCCGGCCGCCGGCCAGCGCTTCCCGCGGCTTGCCCGGCGTCAGCGCGTCGAGCCGGGCCACCGCCTGCCAGCCTTCGATCATTCCATCCTCATCGCGCACAGGTAAATCCATGGCCATCCCGCCGGAGCAGGATGATTTCGTCAAGCCGACCACCGGCTTCTGGCAGGAAATTCTGCCGGCGGACGATCCGGCGGGGCAGGCGACGCCGCCCTATCGCTACGGCTATCCCGCGCGCCTGCCGGACGGGCGGTTTCTGGTGCTCCCGCTGCGCCGCCTGCCGGATGGCAGCCGGGCTGTCGCCTCGCTGATCGCCAACCAGGCCAGCTTCACGGTTACCGATGCGCTGGCCGGCTTCATGGCGCGACAGGCGCGCGACGCCGGGGCGGAGCTGGTCGTCGGCGTGCCGACGCTGGGGCTGGTCTTCGCGCCGCTGGTCGCCCGGCTGCTCGGTCATACGCATTACCTGCCGCTGGGGTATTCGCGGAAATTCTGGTATCGCGACGAGCTGTCGGAGCCGGTGCGGTCGATCACCAGCCCGGACCGCGCCAAATCGGTCTTCATCGATCCCAACATGCTGCCGCGCCTGCGCGGCAGGCGCATCGCGCTGGTCGACGATGCGGTGTCCAGCGGCACCACGCTGCTGTCGGTGCTGGAACTGCTTGGCCGGCTGGAATGCGAGGTCGCCGCCGTGATCGTGGCGATGCGCCAGGGCGTGGCCTGGCGCGCCCGGCTGAACGAGCGCAATCCCGCCCTGGCCCCGCTGGTGCGCGGCGCCTTCGCCGCCCCGATCTTCGAGCGGGTAGAGGGCGGCTGGGGGCCGATGCCGGGCACGCTGGATATCGGCTAGACCCGCCCGGCCTTCGCGGCCTGCTGGATTTCCTTGCTCTGATAGCGGCCCCACATATCGGTCAGGAATTGCAGGGTCTTGGGGTCCAGATCGATGCGCGGCACCGGGTCGGCGTCCCAATGGCCGTGTCTGTCCTCGCCGCGCACCAGCAGCGCCGTGCGCCGGCCCAGGGTCGAGGCGACATGCGCGCCGATATAGAAGAAGGCCAGGCCGATGCGCCGGTCGTCGGTGAAATTGCCCAGGCTGCCATGCGCGGTGCGGACATGATGCATGGAGAACTCGCCCGGCTCCAGCTCCAGATAGGCCGCCTTGTCGTCGTCCAGCCCGTGGATGGTCTGGCCGCGCGCCAGCAAATTCTGCGGATCGTAGGTCTCGTCATGCTCGTATTCCGGGCCGAGATGCGAGCCGGGCAGCACCCGCAGGCAGCCATTCGCCTTGTTGCTGGGCGTGAAGGCGACCCAGACGGTAACCGAATCGTTCGGCGTCAGCCCGTAATAGGCGGAATCCTGGTGCCAGGAGACGAATTTGCTGCTCTGCGCCGATTTCGCGAACATGGAGGAGCCGAACAGCAGGATGTCCGGCCCCAGCAGCGATTCCACCGCATCCAGGATTGCCGGATGCCGGGCGAGATCGGTCATCCAGGGCGACACCATATGCGCCTTGATCTTCATGCGGACATTGCAATCCTCGCCCAGCGTTTCCTCGAACGCTTCAATGCGGGCGCGGAACTCCGCCGCATGGGCGGCGGAGATGGCGCGTTTCTTCACGAAATAGCCTTGCGACTGGAAATGCGCGACTTCCGCCGCGGTCAGACTGCCGGTCATGGTCGATTGTCCCTTAGCGTCAATTCAGCTTCATCTCGGCCGAGGCGATGGCGGCCGGGGCCAGCACCACCGGCTTGCCACCCTGAATCTGGATGATCGGCAGGTCGCGATTGTCGTTCAGCCCGTCGGCGCGGAACTTGATCGGGCCGTAGAAAGTCTTGATGTCCAGCTCGGTCAGCGCCTTGCGGACAGCCTCGCGGTCCAGCGTGCCGGCCTTCTCGATGGCCTTCTGCAGGGTGATCAGCGCGGCGGCCGAGGAGGCGTGCACATAATCCGGCTCCTGGCCCGAGGCGGCCAGCACCTCGTCGTAGAACGCCTTGGTCGTGCCGAACACGTCGTCGCCCTCATAGGCGGCGGAATAATGCCACCAGGAGGCGCTGGTGATGTTCTCCGCCAGCGGGCCCAGCGTATCCACGAACTCCTTGTAGGCCGGCCCGGTGATCATGGTGACGATGGGGGCCTTCAGGCCCAGGTCGGACATCTGCTTGGCGACCAGCACCAGGTCGGCGGTGTAGCCGGTGACGTAGATCCAGTCGGGCGCCGCCGACTTCATGCTGGTGATGGCGGTGGCGTGATCCATCGTGCCGACCGGGTACAGCTCGTTATAGACGACGCTGAGGCCGGCCTTCTCCGCGCCCTTTGCCATCAGGCTGGCCATGATCTTGGGAAACACGTCGTCGCGGCCCAGAATGGCGATCTTCTTCACATCCGGCTTGGCCTTGCGGAACACGTCCAGCATGCCGTCGATCAGCCCGCTGGAGGGGGCGAGGGTGCCGAACAGGAAGCGGAAGCCCTGATCGTGCACCGGCTCCGACGAGGCGACGGCGACGATCGGCACGCCATAGCGCTCGGCCACGGCGGCGGTGATCTTGGTGTGGCCGGAGCCGAAGGGGGCGGTCAGGAAATCCACCTTGTCGTCGGTGATCAGCTTCTCGGCCAGCTGGCCGGCGCGCTTGCCGTCGGTCTGGTAGTCGTAGGTCACCAGCTCCACCGGCAGCTTGCGGTCGCCGACCTGGATGCCGCCGACCGCGTTGATCCGCTTCAGCCACAGATCGTAGGCCAGCTTCTGCTTGGCGCCCTCGGACGCCAGCGCGCCGGTGAGCGCCAGGGGCGAGCCGATGCGGATGGCATCGGCCGCCTGCGCCGCACCGGCAAGGCCGGCGAACAGGCCGAGGGCAAGTGCGGCGGAGCGAAGGAGCCTGCGGGATTTCTGCTGTTGCATGTTCGTGCCTTTCCCTGTTTGACCGCGCCCGGGCAACGGCGCGGGCGGCCGCGTTTTCCCCTGGCGGCCGGATTGGAAAGAGCAGCAATCCGCATGCCAGTTTATCGGGCTTCGGCAAATAGTCGTAAATGCAACAGTTATAGCCTCTATGAATGCAAATGGGGTGCCGAGGCACCCCATGCGCGCCGATTAATTCGGCGTCATTCGCTCATGGATTAGGCAATCCTCAAATGCCCATATAGGCTTCGCGGATGCGGGCGTTCTGGCCGAGATCGGCGGTGGTGCCGGCCATCGAGACGCGGCCTGTCTCGATGACGAAGGCATGGCGGGCGATGTCGAAGGCGGTCATCACATCCTGCTCGACCAGCAGGATGGTCAGGCCGGTCTTGTTGATCTCGATCAGCGCGTCGCCCAGCTTCTCCACCAGGCGTGGGGCGAGACCCAGCGACAGCTCGTCGATCATCAGCAGCTTCGGGCGCGACAGCAGGCCGCGGCCGATGGCGCACATCTGCTGCTCGCCGCCGGACAGGGTGGTGGCGTCCTGCCGCCGCCTTTCCTTCAGGATCGGGAACAGGTCGTAGACGAAATTCAGGTCGGATTCGATCTCCGGCGTGTCGCGGCGCAGATAGGCGCCCAGCAGCAGATTATCGTGCACCGACAGGCCCTTGAACAGGCGGCGGCCCTCCGGCACATGGGCGATGCCGCGCGTCAGGATGGCATCGGGCGCAAGGCCGCCAATCTCCTCCCCCGCCAGCTTGATGCTGCCGGCCCGGGGCTTCAACAGGCCGCTGATGGTGCGCAGCAGGGTGGTCTTGCCGGCCCCGTTGGAGCCGACGATGCAGGTGATGCCGCCATGCTCCACCGCGACCGAGATGTCCCACAGCACCTGCACGTCGCCATAGCCGGATTGCAGCGACTGGATGGTCAGAAAAGCCTCAGACATGGCTGGTCGCTCCCTGGCTCGTGCTGGCAGCCGTACCGAAGCGGGCGGCGAATTTAGCCCCCAGATAGGCCTCGATGACGCGCGGATCGTTGACCACGGCGGTGGGGTCGCCCTGCGCGATCAATTCGCCATGATGCAGCACCAGGATGCGCTGCGAGACCGAGAGCACGACCTTCATCAGATGCTCGATGATGACGATGGTGATGCCGCGCGCCGCGATCTTGCGAATGAGGTCGAGCGCGCCGTCGATCTCGGCGGCGTTCAGCCCGGCATTCACCTCGTCCAGCAGCAGCACCTTGGGCTTCATCGCCAGGCTCTTGGCCAGCTCCAGCCGCTTTCGGTTGGGCAGGCTGAGCAGGGCGGCCGGCGTGTCGGCGACAGGGCCGAGACCGACGAAATCAAGCTCCTGCCGGGCGGCGTCCAGCGCCGCGCCCATCGCCGCGTGGCCGCCGCCGAACAGCGAGCCGGCGGCGACATTCTCCAGCACCGTCATGGCCGGGAAGGGCTGGACGATCTGGAAGGTGCGGGCGAGGCCGCGCCGGGCCGCCTGGAACGGCTTCTGCCGGCTGACATCCTGCCCGGCGAAGATCACCTTGCCGCCGGTCAGCTTGTGCACGCCGGTGATCAGATTGACCAGCGTGGTCTTGCCGGCGCCGTTCGGGCCGATCAGCCCGACAATCTCGCCCTCGCTCAGAGTGAAGGAGACGTCGTTGACGGCGCGGATGCCGCCGAACGCCTTGCTGACGTTCTCCAGGCGCAGTATCTCGGTCATGCTGCCTCCACCCGGTCAGCAGGGGATTTGCGACGGAACAGCCGGCGGTAATCCAGCTTCAGGATGCCGCTGGGCAGGAAGAAGATCAGGAACACAATGATGCCGCCCAGGATGGCGCGGTTCCATTCCAGGAAATTGGCCCAGAAGAACTCCTCCAGCAGCACGAACAGCCCGGCCCCGACGATCGGCCCGAACACCGTGCCCGCCCCGCCCAGCAGCACCATCACCGGCACCTTCACCGTGAGCAGGATGGAGAAGCTGTCGGTCGGGTCGATATAGCCGACCCAGGAGGCGTAGACCGCGCCCACCGTGCCGCAGAACAGCGCGGACAGGGCATAGCCGAGGATCTTGTAGCGCGTGGTGTCGATACCGACCATGTCGGCCGCGTCCTCGTTCTGGTTGATGCAGCGCAGCCCGAAGCCAAGGCGCGAGCGGTCGACCAGCAGCGTGGCGATGAAGGCCAGCAGCATGATCCCCAGCATGACGTACAGCACCGTCGACGCCACCCGGTCCGGCCCGCCCGAGAGCAGCGGCACGTTCAGCCCGTCGCCGCCGCCGGTCAGGCTGCCCCAGGAGGAGATGACGAGGCGCACCACCTCGACGATGGCGATGGAGCCGATGGCGAAATAATGCCCCTTCAGGCGCAGGATGATCGTCCCCAGCGCCGCGGCGAAGGCGGTGACGAATAGCGTCGCCAGCAGCCAGGCCAGCACCAGCGGCACGCCGTGGCGCTGCGACAGCGCGCCGACATAGCAGCCCAGCCCGAAGAAGGCAGCGGTGGAGAAGGAGGGATAGCCGGCGAAGCCGCCGATGAAGTTCCAGGACAGCGCCAGCGCCGAATACATCGCCACCGTGATGGCGACGCGCACGGTGTAATTATCCGCGATGAACGGGGTGACGGCCAGCAGCGCGAACCAGCCGGCCAGGGCTGCGTAGCGCAGCGGACGGGAGAGTGTCGGCATTATTCGTACCCCTTCACGCCGATCAGGCCGGTCGGCTTCACCACCAGCAGCACCAGCATCAGCACGAAACCCAGCGTGATGGCGTGCTGCGGGCCGATCAGGAAGCCGGCGAAGCTTTCGATAACGCCCAGCGCGATGCCGCCGACCAGCGCCCCGGGCACGCTGCCCAGCCCGCCGATGACGCAGATCACGAAGGCCTTGCCCAGGAAGGTGCCGGTCAGATTCGTAGTCACCGGGAACACCATGGCGAACACGGCGCCTGCCGCACCCGCCATCAGCGCGCCGATGCCGAAGGTGATGGCGTAGATATTGTTCACCCGGATGCCCATCAGGGCCGCCGCCTGGCGGTCCATGCGCACCGCGACGATGGCCCGCCCGATGGTCGAGCCGCGCATCACCAGATAGAGCAGCCCGGTCAGGAAGAAGGCCAGGCCCATGCCCAGCACCCGGTCCATCGGCATCACCACGCCCAATATGTCGGCGCTGCCCATGTCCAGCGTCACCCGGCGCGGCGTGGCGGTGAAATACACGGTCATAAGGTTGTAGAGGATCATGTCCAGGCCGAAGGTCAGCGTCAGCGTGGTCAGCACCGGCGAGGTCACGACCTTGTTGATGAACAGATATTGCAGCGCATAGCCCAGCGCATAGAGCAGCAGGGCCACCGCCGGCAGCGCCAGGATCGGGTCGACGCCCAGATGGAACCAGGCGAAGAAGGTGAGATAACCGCCCAGGATGATGAAGGAGCCATGCAGCATGTTGATCACGTTCAACACGCCCCAGACGAGCGAGAAGCCGACGGCGATGCAGGCGTAGAGCGCGCCCAGCACGATGCCGTTGACGAGGATTTGCAGAAGGTCCACGGCCGATACCCTTTCGCGACCCGTAGCGGATGAGGCGGAAGCGGGGGAGGGAACAGGCGGTTCTCTCCCCCGGCCGCTCGGTCAGTCGTCAGTCAGGCGTGGCTTACTTGATCAGCTTCATCTCGGCATTGGCGATGCTGGCCGGATACAGCACCTTGATGTCCTTGCCCTGCACCTGGATGATCGGCATGTCGCGGCCGAGATTCATGTGGTTCGGGCCGAACTTGATCGGGCCGTAGAAGGTCAGCATGTCGGTGGCTTCCAGCGCGTCGCGCACCTTGGCCTTGTCGGTGCCGCCGGCCTTCTGCACCGCGTTCACCAGCACATCGGCCGCCGCCGCGCAGGAGGCGTGAACATAGTCCGGGTCGGATTTGAAGGCGGCGGTGAAATCCTTGTAGAAGGCTTCCGTTGACGGCCACACCCCGGCGGCGCCGGTATAGGCCGTGGCATGGTGCCACCAGGTGGAGCTGGTGACGCCATCGGCCAGGTCGCCAAGCCCGTCGGTGAACTCCCGGTAGGCCGGGCCGGTCACCATGGTGACGATCGGCGCCTTCACGCCCAGATCGTTCAGCTGTTTGCGGCCCAGGATCAGATCCTGGGTGTAGCCGGTCATGTAGATCCAGTCCGCGCCGGTCGACTTGATCGCCGAGATGGCGGCGGAATGGTCCATCGTGCCGACGGCGTACAGCTCATTATAGACCACCTCGATGCCCGCCGCCTTGGCGGAGGTCGCCATGGAGGTCGCCATCGATTTCGGGAACACGTCGTCGCGGCCGTAGATCGCGACCTTCTTCAGAGTCGGCAGCTTCTCCTTGTACAGGGCGGCCATCGCGTCGGTCATGCCGCTGTTCGGGGCCAGCGTGCCGAACAGGTATTTGAAGCTCTGGTCATACACCGATTCGGAGGAGGCGACGCAGGCCAGCAGCGGCACCTGGTAGCGCTCGGTCACGGCGGCGATGATCTTGGTGTGGCCGGAGCCGAAGGGGGCGGTCAGGAAATCCACCTTGTCGTCGGTGATCAGCTTCTCGGCCAGCTGGCCGGCGCGCTTGCCATCGGTCTGGTAGTCGTACTTGATGATCTCGACCTTCATGGTCTTGTCGCCGACCTTCACCCCGCCGGCGGCGTTCAGCTTGTCGAGCCAGAGCTGCCAGACCGCCTCCTGCTTCTTGCCTTCGTCGGCCAGGCCGCCGGTCAGCGCCAGCGGCGCGCCGATGCGCAGCACGTCAGCCGCGAAAGCGGCATGCGGCAAGGCGGCCGCCGCGACGAAGGCGATAGCGGCTGCCGTCGTGACGGCGGTTTTCGTGGATGGTTTGAACATATCGCGACCCCCAGTTCTGCCATGAATGTTGCGCGCGGCCGTGAAGCCGATGCGCCGTCGCCTCTCTTCGACGGTGCGGAGCAGCCATGCACCGCAAGCCCCATGCCAAAAGCCGTAAGGCCAATAGTTTCAACTACAACTATTGTGTCGGGGAGCATGTGCCGGGGGAAATTGATCAGGCTTTGAGCGCAAATGAGCCCGGTCTGATGAAAAACCGTGCAGGGGCGTGGTCATTCATCGGTCCGGCGCGGCTTGCCGGGCGGACGGGAGGGCGATTGTGGCCCAGGGCTCGGGGCGGTCGAGCGTTCGGCGAGTAATCGCTCGACCCGGCGCGCCAGGGCAAGCAGTTCCGGCGGCGTATCGTCGGGCACTGGGTAGAGCCGGCGAAGCCGCAGCATAAGCGCGGCATCGTCGGGTGGGTCACCGGTCGTCGGAATCCTGCGCTTGTTCATCATCATGGGAAGCCTCCATAGGGACTTCGAACCTGATGATTGAACGCTGTCGGCGGATAAATCCGTCGCGGGCGCGAAGTATTGTCAGGCGACGTCCGGGTCGATGCGGGACGCGCCTTCCATCGTGCCGATATGGCGTAGCCGGGTCTGCAACGACAACCGGTCGATGGACGCCAGCGGCAGGCTGAGGAAGGCGGAAATCCGGTTCTTCATATAGCGGGTGGCCTGTGAGAAGGCGCGCGCCTGGGCCTCTTCGCCCTCTACAGCCGCCGGATCCTCGATGCCCCATACGGCGGTCATTGGGGTGCCGGGCCAAACGGGGCATGTCTCGCCCGCCGCCCGGTCGCACACGGTGAAGACGAAATCCATGCGCGGCGCGTCCGGGGCGGCGAACACATCCCAGCTTTTCGAATGGAGCGGCGCCGTCTCGTAGCCCAGCGATTCCAGCGTCTCCAGCGCGCGCGGATGTACGAAGCCCTTCGGATGGCTGCCGGCGGAAAAGGCGCGGAACCGGCCTTTGCCGTCGACGTTCAGGATGGCCTCGGCCAGGATCGAGCGTGCCGAATTGCCGGTGCACAGGAACAGGACATTGTAGGGACGCTCGGAAGTCATGGTTTCCTCCTCAGGTCGAGACGGTTCTGGGTAATCGCAGCGACAGCAGCCAGCTAAAGCCGACCAGAAGGGCGGCGATCAGCAGGCAACCGGCGATGCCGTGCGCCTGATAGGCCAGGCCGGAGAGCAGCGTGCCGAGCAGCCGGCCACCGGCATTGGCCATGTAGTAGAAGCCGACATCCAGGGCCACGCGCTCGGCATCGGCATAGGCCAGGATCAGGTAGGAATGCAGCGCGGAGTTGATGGCGAAGACCAGCCCGAACAGCCCGAGCCCGAGGATGATCGCCAGGTCCGGCGCCAGCATATCCGGGCGGGTCAGCAGGAAGGCCAGGCCGGCCGGCAGCAGCGCCAGGATGAAGGCCCACAGCCGCGCCGCGCCGACCTCGCTGGAGGTGCCGTCCACCGACCGGCGGACCAGCGCCGGGGCGGCGGCCTGCACCGCGCCATAGCCGATGATCCACAGCGCCAGGAAGCCGCCGACCTGCTCGAAGCTCCAGCCCAGCACGTCGTACAGGAACACCGGCACGCCGACCACGAACCAGGTGTCGCGCGCGCCGAACAGGAAGAAGCGCGCCGCCGAAAGCCGGTTCACCGCCGCGCTTTTGGCCAAGAGCGCGCCGATGCCCGGCTTACTTTTCATCCGGCCGAGATCGCCGGTCAGGAAGATCAGCGTCGCCAGCAGCACCAGCCCCAGCCCGCCGGCCATGATCCACAGCGCGCTCTCGAAGCCGAATGCCGCCAAGAGCGCGCCGCCGATGAAGAAGCCGACGCCCTTCAGCGCGTTCTTCGAGCCGGTCAGCAGCGCCACCCAGCGGAACAGCCGCCCGGATTGCCCGCTGGGCACCACCAGCTTGATGGCGCTCTTCGCGCTCATCTTGGTCAAATCCTTGGCTACCCCGGCCAGCCCCTGCGCCGCGACCACATAGGCGACCGACCAGGCCAGCGGCCAGGCGGGATCGAGCAGCGCCAGCATGCCCAGCGCTGCGATCTGCAAGGCCAGACCCAGATGCAGCGTCAGCTTCAGCCCGAAACGCGCGCCGACCCAGCCGCCGGCCAGGTTGGTCGCCATGCCGGCCAACTCGTACAGCAGGAACAGCAGTGCCAGCTCGAACGGCGTATAGCCCAGCGTGTGGAAATGCAGCAGCACCAGCATCCGCAGCGCGCCATCGGTCAGGGTAAAGCCCCAATAGCCGGCGGTGACGATGGCGTAGCGGCGGATATCGGCACTCATGACGGCAGCGCCGCGGCGACCTTGGCCGCCAGCTCGACCAGGCGGTGAGTATAGCCCATCTCATTGTCGTACCAGGCGTATATCTTTACCTGGGTGCCGTTCACCACCATGGTCGAGGGCGCGTCGACAATGGCGGAGCGTGTGTCGTTCAGATAGTCGGCGGACACCAGCGGCCGTTCCTCATAGCCCAGAATGCCGGCCAGCGGCCCCTCGGCCGCGGCTTTCAACAGCGCGTTGACCTCGGCCGCGTCGGTCGGACGCTCGACCTCGAACACCGCATCGGTCAGCGAGGCGTTCAGTAGCGGCACGCGCACGGCAAGGCCGTTCAGCCGGCCTTGCAGCTCCGGGAAGATCGCTCCGATGGCGGTGGCCGAGCCGGTCGAGGTCGGGATCAGGGAATTCAGCGCGGAGCGGGCGCGCCGCAAATCCTTGTGCGGCGCATCGACGATGGTCTGGGTGTTGGTGACATCGTGAATCGTGGTGATGCTGCCGTGCCGGATGCCGATGGCTTCATGAATCACCTTCACCAGCGGGGCGAGGCAATTGGTGGTGCAGGACGCCGCCGTTAGCAAATGGTGGCGCTGTGGTTCATACAGATGGTCGTTCACGCCCATCACGATGTTCAGCGCGCCTTGCTTTACCGGGGCGGCGACGAGGATCTTGCGCACCCCCATCTCGTAATACGGGGCCAGCGCATCGGTGGTGCGGAACTTGCCGGTCGCTTCCAGCACAATATCGACGCCACGCCGCTGCCAGGGCGCATCGCCCGGCGTTATCGCGTTGCTGTAGCCGATGCGCCGGCCGTCGACCAGCAACCCCTCGGCATCGCCCGCCACCGGCACCGGCCAGCGGCCATGCACGCTGTCGAATTCCAGCAGGTGCGCGGCCGTGGCGCTGTCGCCCTTGGCCTCGTTCACATGCACGACGGCAAGATCGCCCAGCGTCGCGGCGCGCTCCGTCAGCGCGCGCAGGGCCAGCCGGCCGATGCGGCCGAAGCCGTTAATGCCAATGCGGACGGTCATGCGCGGCTTCCCTTGGTGGCGGGCAGGCAGGAGATTGGCGCGCAGAGCTCGGGCCTGCCCTGGCAGCAATCCTCGGCCAGGAAGGACAGCAGGTCGCGCATGCCGTCATAGTCGGCGGCGTAGAAAATCGACCGTCCATCGCGCCGCGCGGTGATCAGGCCGGCGCGGTCCAGCTCCTTCAGGTGGAAGGAAAGCGTGGCCGGGGAGACGCCCAGCGTCTCCGCGATCAGCCCGGCGGCCAGCCCATCCTCGCCCGCCGGCACCAGCAGGCGATAGATCGCCAGCCGGGTTTCCTGGGCCAGCGCGGTCAGTCGTTGAATGGCGATTATCGTTTCCATATTTTGAGAATAGCAAAAATATCGAAACGAGTCATGAAAAAAGAGGGGCCGGCGCATGGCCGGCCCCTGCCTTGGAGATAATGGCGCGCGTCAGCAGCCGGAAACGCAGCTCGCCTTGCCATCGAAGGCCATGGTGCGGCCGGAGAGCGGCAGATGCACCGGCACCGTCACCGCCTTGGCGAACACGTCGGTGCGCGAGCCGGGCCGCACCACGCCCTTCTCGGTCGCCGGCTCGTTCACATGCGACGGGATGACAGCCTTCGGCTTGATCAGCTCGTTCACCACATAGGCCGCCTCGGTCGGGCCGGTGGTGAAGGTGTCGCCGATATTCATCACCACCAGCGCTGCCTTGTACTGCTCGCCGACAACCACCTTCTGCTCGGCGGTGACGCCGGTGTCGCCCGACAGATAGGCCACCAGCCCGTTGCTGAAGGTCAGCACATAACCGGTCGGCGGTCCGGCATAAGCGGTCAGGCCGGCCTTCTCCAGCATCTCGGCGAACGGACCGCCGATCATGCCCGGCGCGATGCCGTTGGAATGCGCGGCCGGCACTGTGGTGATGGTCACCCCGCCCACCTTGCGCGACGCGCCGAAGCGCACGAGCAGGGAATCCTCCGGCTTGCCGCCCACTTCCTTCAGCTTGCTGGCGAAGTAGGAGGGCATTTCGCTGCCGGTGACGATCTTCGAGCCCTTCGCCACCGCGATGTTCACCGAGGCGGTGTTCGGCAGGGCGACGACGGAGATGTCCGGCTTGCCGCAGGCCCCGGCATTGACGGCCGAGGTGTGCCGGTCGCCGACATGATCGCCATGCATGTGGCTGACCAGCACGGCGTCGATCTTGCCGAGGCGCGGGTCGCTTGCCCCGGCGACGGTGCGTCCGGCATCGTACAGGATGCGCGTGCCGTCCGGATCCTCAAACACCATCGCCCGGTCGAAAGCGCAGAATTCGCCGTCATGGCTGCCCAGCGGCGTCACCTTCACGGTATTCGCCTGGGCCGCCAGCGGCAGGCTCACGGCGCTCAAAAGCATGGCGCAGAATGCATATTTCACGGTCATCACAGCCCCCTCCCAAAATCATGGCGGTGCGTTTCTTTCGGAAACGATCATACGTGAAATAGGCCGGTTTTGCCGCAGACAATCGGCAGGCGTTTCTGCCTTTGAATTAATCATCGGCCACCCTTTTGGGCAGCGCTTTTCCCCGCAGCCGCGGCAGGGCCGGCGCTTTGCGGCTGAAATATCCCGGTATGGGCTCTTGGCATGCGAATTGCCCCTGAGGGGTTTTCCGCATCAGGAGGGGACAATGGGTTTCGCACCGACATCATCTCGCCGGCAGCTGTTCCGCAGCGCCGCCCTGGGTGGCCTGGCACTGGCCGCCATCGCCGCCTTCCAGCCGGTCCAGGCGCAGGACACGGTGAAGCTGGGGCTGGTCGCCGCCCTCTCCGGCACCTCGGCCGTGTCGGGCGAGGCGATCACCCGCGGCCTCACCATCGCGATGGAGGAGATCAACGCCGCCGGCGGCATTCTCGGCGGCAAGAAGATCGCGCTGATCCGCCGCGACGACGAATCCAACCCCGGCAAGGGCGTGGCGGCGGCGCGCGAGCTGATCTTCTCCGAGAAGGTCGCCGCCTTCTTCGGCGGCATCGACACGCCGGTCTCCTTCGCCATCGTGCCGCTGGCCAACCAGCAGAAGGTGCCCTTCATGGGCGTCTGGGCGGCCGGCACCGGCATCACCCGCAACAAGGCGGAGCCGAATTACGTGTTCCGCGTCTCGGCGATGGACGTGCTGGTCGACAAGGCGCTGATCGCCCACGCCAAGGCTAAATTCTCGGCCGATCAGGTCGGCCTCATGCTGATCAACAACCCCTGGGGCGAATCGAACCAGGTCGGTCTGACGGCGGCGGCCGAGGAGCAGGGGGTGAAGATCGTCGGCATCGAGAAGTTCGAGGCCAGCGACGTCGACATGGTGGCGCAGCTGACCCGGCTGAAGCAGGCTGGCGCCAAGTCGCTGATCCTGGTGTCCAACGCCGCCCCGGCGGCGCAGATGATCAAGTCGATGGACCGCATGGGCTGGGACGTGCCGGTGGTGTCGCACTGGGGCATCTCCGGCGGGCGCTTCACCGAGCTGGCCGGCCCGACGGCGGAGAAGGTGCACTTCATCCAGACCTACAGCTTCTTCGGCGAACAGAGCCCGACCGGCAAGAAGGTGCTGGACGCGCTGATGGCGAAATATAGCGACGTGAAGGGCCCGGGCGACGTGATCGCGCCGGTCGGCACCGCCAACGCCTACGACGCCATGCATCTGCTGGCCAAGGCCATCGACAAGGCCGGCTCCACCGATGGCGACGCCATCCGCAAGGCGCTGGAATCGCTGGGCAGCCACCAGGGGCTGATCAAGACCTACAACCCGGCCTTCACCGCGACCGAGCACGATGCGCTGAACGAGAAGGACTATGTGATGGTCCGCTTCAAGGGCGACCAGATCGTTCCCATCGATTGATCCCGGCGTAACCGGAAGGACCGGCCGTGCTGCTGTTCTCCAGCCTGATCTCGGGCCTGGCCATCGGCTCCATGTATGGGCTGCTGGCGCTGGGCTATCACGTCACCTGGGCGGTGTCGCGGACGGTGAATTTCGCGCTGGGCAGCAGCATGATGCTGGGCGCGGTTTTCTGCTACTCGCTGGCGGTCACCTTCGGCTGGCCGATCCTGCTGGCGGTGCCGGCGTCGCTGGTGCTGTGCGTGCTGTATGGGCTGCTGGTGGAGCGTGTCGCGGTGCGGCCGTTCCGCCAGCGCAATTCCGACGCCTGGCTGATGGCCACGGTGGCGGCCGGCATCCTGGTCGATAATATCGTGCTGTTCACCTTCGGCAAGGAGCCGCGCGGCATGCCGTCGGCGCTGGCCGAGGCGCCGCTGATGATCTTCGGCGCCGGCGTCATGCCGCTGCAACTCGTCATCCCGGCGGTCGGCATCGGCATCGCGCTCGCCTTCTGGGCGGCCAGCAAATATACCGGCTATGGCAAGGCGATGCTGGCGGTGGTGCAGAATGCGCGGGCAGCGCAGCTCATGGGCATCAGCGTGCCGGCGGTGATTATGTTCTCCTACGGGCTGTCGGCCCTGCTGGCCGGGGTGGCGGGCATTCTGATCGCGCCGCTCTACACCGTCTCCTCCACCATGGGCTTCCTGTTCGGGGTGAAGGCCTTCGCGGTCGCCATCCTGGGCGGCATGGACAATCCCTGGGGCGTGGTGGCGGCCGGGCTGATCTTCGGCGTCATCGAGGCGATGGTGATCGCGCTGTTCGGCTCCAGCTACACCTACATCCTCACTTTCGGGCTGGTGATCGGCCTGCTGGTGCTGCGCCCGCACGGGCTGTTCGGCCGCGCCGGGGTGAACAAGGTATGAGGGCGTCGAAACCCCTGGGCCTGCTCGCCGCCGGGCTGGGATGGCCGCTGGCCGTGGCGCTCAGCGCCTATAGCGACGGCTACCAGGCTTATGTGATCGGGCTGATCGGCCTCACTACCATCGTCGCGGTCGGGCTGAACGTCCTGATGGGGCTGGCCGGGCAGATCTCCATCGGTCAGATCGCCTTCTACGCCATCGGCGCCTATGCGGTCGGCATATTGACGGCGATGGAGTACGGCCTGCCCTTCGGCCTTGCCGTGCCGCTCGGCGCGCTGCTGGCGGGCGGCGCGGGGCTGCTGCTGGCGCTGCCGGCGATGCGGCTCAGCGGACCTTACCTCGCCATGGTCACCATCGCCTTCGCCTTCGTGGTCGAGCATAGCCTGATCGAGGCGCGCGGCCTGACCGGCGGGGCCAACGGGCTGCTCGGCACGCCGCCGATCCTGCCTGTCGTCGGCATGGCGACGCCGCAGCACCTTGCGGTGCTGATCGTCACGCTGACGGCGCTGTCGCTGCTGGGTTTCTGGGCGCTGAAGGCCAGCCGCTGGGGCCTCGCCATGCAGGCGGTCAGCGGCTCCGAGGTGGCGGCCGCCTCGCTCGGCCTGAACCCGCTGTGGGTGAAGACGGTCGCCTTCGGGCTGGCGGCGGGGTTCGCGGGGATGGCCGGCGGCTTCTTCACGCCGATGGCCGGCTTCATCAGCCCGGAATCCTTTCCGCTGCTGACCTCCATCATCTTCGTTCTGGTGGTGATGATCGGCGGCACCGGCACGGTGCTGGGGCCGCTGGCAGGCTCGCTGATCGTGGTGTTGATCCCGGAGATGCTGTCCAACCTGGCGGAATACCGTCTGCTGCTGGTCGGCTTCCTGCTGCTGGTCGTGCTGCTGATCGCCCCCGGCGGCGTGGTGGGGGAGCTGGGACGGCTGTTCCGCCGCGTCCAACCCGCCGCGCCGGTGAACGCCACCGCCCTCGACCTGGCCGCGTTTCTCGCCGGCGAGCCGGGCGGCGGGTTGAAGATACGCGGTCTCACCGTCGCCTTCGGCGGGGTAAAGGCGGTAACCGACGTGTCCTTCGAGGCCAGGCCGGGCCAGGTGACCAGCCTGATCGGGCCGAACGGGGCGGGCAAGACCACGGCGCTGAACCTGATCTGCGGTTTCTATGTGCCCAATGCCGGGCAGGTGATGCTGGGCGGGCGCAATGTCGCCGGCTGGCGCAACCACCGCATCGCCCGGCAGCGGCTGGCCCGCACCTTCCAGACCACCCAGCTTTTCGGCAATCTGTCAGTTTTGGACAATCTGCTGATCGCCTTTCCGCGCGGCGCGCTGGGTCTGCCCTTCCTGCCGCTGCGGCTGACGCCCAGCGGCAGCCGCCAGATAGCGGAAGCCTGGGCGCTGCTGGCCTATGTCGGCTATCGCGGCCGGCTGGATGTGGCGACACAGGATCTGCCGCATGTCGACCGGAGGCTGGTGGAGATCGCCCGCGCGCTGGCGATGAAGCCGGACATGCTGCTGCTCGACGAACCGGCCGCCGGCCTCAGCCATGCCGACACCCGCAAGGTCGGCCAGCTGATCCGGCAGATCGCCGATGCCGGGGTGACGGTGCTGATCGTCGAGCATGACATGGATCTGGTCATGGGCATTTCCGATCACGTCGTGGTGCTGGACGCCGGACAGGTGATCGCCGCCGGCCCGCCCGCCGCGATCGAGCGCGATCCGCGCGTGCAGCAGGCTTACCTGGGCACCGGGGCGACGGTCGATCTGGGCCGGCTGAGCGCCTGGCGGGCGGATCGCGACGCGCTGCTGAACGTGGCGAAGCTGACCGCCGGCTACGGCGCCGCCCCGGTGATCGAGGATATCTCCTTCGCCGTCCATAGCGGCGAGATGGTCGCCATTCTGGGGGCGAACGGCGCCGGCAAGACGACGCTGATGGCCGCCCTGTCGGGCCTGCTGCCCGCCAGCGGCGGCACGGTGGAATTCCTGGGCGACAGCCTGGCCGGCGCGGGAGCGGCGGAGATCGCCCGGAAAGGGCTGATCCTGGTGCCGGAGGGCCGGCAGGTATTCCCCGAGCTGACGGTGATGGACAATCTGGCGCTGGGCGCCTTCGCGCGCCGCGCCCGGCCCGACGCGGCGGAGCTGGAGGCGATCCTGGACCGGTTCCCGCGCCTGCGCGAGCGCGCCGGCAGCCGCGCCGGCCTGCTGTCCGGCGGCGAACAGCAGATGCTGGCGATCGGTCGCGGGCTGATGGCCCGGCCGCGTATCTTGCTGCTGGACGAGCCGTCGCTGGGCCTAGCGCCCAATCTGGTCGAACGGCTCTATCGCGATTTGGCGACGCTGCGCGACGAGGGCATGACGATCCTGCTGGTCGACCAGATGGCGGCCATGGCGCTGACCGTCGTCGACCGTGCGCTGGTGCTGGAGAATGGCCGCATCGTGAAGGCCGGCAGCGCCGAGGAACTGCGTAACGACCCCACCCTGGCCGAGGCCTATCTGGGCGGCGGCCGCGACCGTGACCCTTCCCCCCAACCGGAGAGCGCGCATGCAGCCGCTGTTGCAGGTACCCGTCATTGACATCGCTCCGTTCCGCACCGGCGGAGCGGCGGAGAAGCGTAAGGTGACCCAATTGGTCGACCAGGCCTGCACGGATATCGGCTTCCTGGTGATTTCCGGCCATGGCGTGCCGCAGGCGCTGATCGACGAGATCGACGCGGTCTCCCGGCTGTTCTTCGATCTGCCGGTGGCGGAGAAGCTGGCGGTAAAGCGCCCGGCGCCGGACGTGACGCGCGGCTACATCCCGCTGGAGGCCGAAAGCGTGGCGCGCAGCCGGGGCGAGGAAAACGCGCCGGGCGATCTGAACGAATCGCTGATGATCGGCCCGGTCGACGTGACCGACGCGCCCTATTACACGGCCGAGGCCGCGGGCCGGCATTTCCACCCCAACCTCTGGCCGGCCCAGCCGGCCGGGCTGCGCGATGTCTATACCCGCTATTACCGCGCCATGTCCGACCTGGCGGTGGTGCTGATGCGCATCTTCGCGCTGGCGCTGGACATGCCGGAACGCTTCTTCGACGACAAGGTGGACCGGCATATCAGCCGCCTGCGGGTGCGCAATTACCCAGCACCCGAGACCCTGCCGAAGCCGGGGCAGCTGCGCGTCGGCGCGCATTCGGACTATGGCAGCCTGACCATCCTGAAGACCGAGGCCAATCCCGGCGGGCTGCAAGTGATTAACAAGGCCGGCGCGTGGGTCGACGTGCCCATCGTGCCCAGCACCTTCGTGATCAATCTGGGGGAGCTGATGGCCCGCTGGACCAACGACCGCTGGGTCTCCACCCTGCACCGGGTGATCAACCCGCCGATGGACAAGGCGGCCGGCAGCCGGCGGCAATCCATCGTGTTCTTCCACAACCCGAATTACGATGCGGAGATTCGCTGTATCGACTCCTGTGTCGCGGATGGCGTGGCGGCGAAATACCCAGTCACCACCTCGGGCGACCATCTGCGCAACCAGTTCGTGCGCACCCAGGCGATGTAGCCGTCAGCCGCGCGGGCCGGTGGCGATCAGCGCCAGCCCGCCCAGCAGCAGCCCAAGGCCGGCCATGTCGCGCAGGCCGACGGGTCGCAGCGCCAGCCCGAACGCGCCGAAATGATCGTAGGCCATGGCTCCGGCGAGCTGCCCGCACACCACGGCGGCGACGAACAGGCTGACGCCGATGCGCGGCACGGCATGGAGCGTCAGCACCAGCAGCGCCGTGCCGATCAGCCCGCCGGCCCACACCCAGGCCGGCATGCGCACCAGCCCGCCGGCCTTCGGCAGCCCCGCGCCGGACAGCAGGCAGACCGCCAGCAGGGCGGTCAGGCCGATGGAAAAGGCGACGATGGCGGCCTGGATCGGCCCGCCGACATAGAAGGCGAGGCGGGACAGGATCGGCCCCTGCGCGGCCAGCAGTGCGCCGGCCGCCAGCGTCGCCAGGACCAACAGCGCGGCCTGCATGTTACAGCGCCTTGTACATGATCGTGGTGGGGTCGAGTCGGTCCTGGATCGTGTCGCGGCAGAAATCCGGGATGATGCCGGCGACGCGGTAGCCGATGGAGCCGTAGAGCGGCTCCGCGCTGTCGCCGGTGCGGGTGTCCAGCGTCAGCAGCCGGCGGTGGCGCAGCGCGGCCTGGCGCTCCAGCTCGGCCATCAGCGCGCGGGCGACGCCCTGGCGGCGGAAATCCGGATGCACCAGCAGCTTGCGCACCTCGGCGCGGTGCGGCTGGTTCGGCATGGTGTCGCAATCCAGCTGCACGGTGCCGGCCAGCTTTCCGGCCCGCTCGGCCGCCAGCAGCAGCACCTTGCCGCTGCGCACGCCGGGCAGCACCCTGTTGGTCCAGAAGGCGGCGCTCTCGGCCAGCGTGAAGGGCAGCACGAAGCCGACGCTGGCCCCATCCTCCACGCAGGCCAGCATTAGCGCCGCGAAGGCGTCGAGACGGCGTTCCAAATCGTCGGCGGTCAGGATCGAGATGACAGTCATCGGGGTCACACCATGAACAGGATGTAGCGCGCGCCGGTGTCCGGCGGGGTTGCGAAGGCGCTGGGGCCGAAAAGCTGGTAGCGCAGGCAGTCGCCCGGCTGAAGCGCATGCGTCTGGCCGCCGACGGCGATCTCCAGCGCGCCTTCCAGCAGCAGCACATGATGCTCCAGCCCCTGGCGCGGCGGTGCTGGATAGTCGATGCGGATGCCGGCCTCCAGCGTGCATTCCAGCGCCTCGCCGGCCAGCGTCTGCGCCGGCGGGGAGACCGAGCGGCGGCGGAAGCCGATGCTGCGGTCGGTCCAGAGCGGCTGGGCGTCACGGCGCACCAGCGGGACGAAATCGCCCTCCACCATGTGCATCAGCCGGGACAGGGTGAGGCCATAGGCGGCGCACAGCCGGCCGAGTACGCTGGCGGTCGGGCTGACCTCCGCATTCTCCAGGCGGGAGAGGGTGGCGCGGCTGACCGCGCTGCGGCCGGCCAGCTCGTCCAGCGACCAGCCCCGTTCGGCCCGCAGGCCCTTCAGCCGCTGCGCGATGCGCTGGTCGATGGAATTGTCGGTGATTTCATTTCCCATATACGGGAAATTATCTCAGATTAGGAACGCGCGCAAGCGTCAGGCGCGGCTTTCCAGAATTGTGGCGGCTTCCAGCCGGTTGCCGTCGGGGTCGCGCGCGAAGGCGGCATAGACGGTGGCGCGGCTGTAATGCCGCGGGCCGGGCGGGCCATCGTCTATGCCGCCCCAGGCCAGGGCGGCGGCGTGAAAGGCGTCGACCTGCTCCGTCGTTCTCGCCCGCAGGCAGACATGCGCGCCGGTGCCGGGATCGGCCGCCCTGTCCGGCCGCGCATTCAGCCAGAAAACCGGATAGCGTCCGCCATAGCCGATGCTGTCCTCACGCTCGACCAGCCTCTCCAGCCCCAGCGCGCCGAGCACGGCATCGTAGAAGCGCGTGGCTTTCTCCAGCGAGCGGACGCCGATGGAGACATGGTCGATCATACGCGGCCGAACACATCCTCGATGCGCACGATATCGTCCTCGCCGAGATAGGAGCCGGACTGCACCTCGATCAGGTTCAGTTCCACCCGGCCCGGATTTTCCAGCCGGTGGACGGAGCCGAGCGGCAGATAGATCGATTCGTTCTCGCGCAGCAGCGTCTGCTCACTGTCGCGGGTGACCAGGGCGGTGCCGTTCACCACCACCCAATGCTCGGCGCGGTGGAAGTGCTTCTGCAACGACAGCTTGCCGCCGGGATTGACGGTGAGGCGCTTCACCTGGAAACGCTCGCCCATATGCAGCGTCTGGTAATAGCCCCAGGGCCGGTAGATGCGGCGGTGGGTATCGGCCTCGCTGCGGCCGTCCTGCTTCAGCAGGGTGACGGCGTCCTTCACTTGCTGCACATGGTCCTTGGCGACGACCAGCACCGCATCCTCCATCGCCACCACGACGATATTGTCGACGCCGATGGCGACGGTGGGGATGCCGCTGGCGCGTACGAAGGAGTTGGTCGCGCCGATCACGAAACCGTCGCCCTGCACGACATTGCCGTCGGCATCCTTATCGCCGACTTCCCACAGCGAGGACCAGGAGCCGAGATCGGCCCAGCCGACCGAGGCCGGGGTAACGGCGGCCTTGTCGGTGCGCTCCATCACCGCGTAATCGACGGAGATCGAGGGCGCCTGGCGGAAGCTCGGTCCGAGCCGCAGGAAGGTGAGGTCCTGCTTGGCCTCCGTCACGCTTTGCCGCGTCGTCGCCAGCACCTCCGGCGCGTGCTGTTCCACCTCGCGCAGATAGGCCGCGACCGGCAGCAGAAACATGCCGGAATTCCACAGATAGCCCTCCGCCACGAAACGCTCGGCCGTGGCCCGGTCCGGCTTTTCGACGAAGCGCTCGACCCGGTGGCAGTGGCCGGCGATGGCCGCGCCCGGCTTCACATAGCCATAGCCGGTCGCCGGTTCCGTCGGCTTCATGCCGAAGGTGCCGAGATAGCCCTCCCGCGCGGCCTCCAGCGCGGAAAGAACCGCCTGGCGCAACCCGTCCTCGTCGCCGATGAAATGATCGGCCGGCAGCACCAGCAGCACCGCATCGGGCTGCGCCGCCTGGGCCACCAGGGCGGCGGCGGTCAGCGCCGGGGCGGTGTTGCGCCCTTGCGGCTCCAGCAGGATGGCGGCCGGCTCGATATCGATCTGCCGCATCTGCTCGGCCACGATGAAGCGGTGATCCTCGCTGCACACCACGATGGGCGGGGCGAAGCCGTAGGAGGGGGCGATGCGCAGCGCGGTTTCCTGGATCAGGCTGCGTTCCGAAATCAGCGGCAGGAACTGCTTGGGATAGCTGAGCCGCGAGACCGGCCAGAGCCGGGATCCGGTTCCGCCCGACAGGATGACCGGGATAATATCGGCGAAGCCTTTCTCGGCCTGGCGCATTCATTCGTCTCCAATCCATCGTAAGAAGCCGCGAGGCGCAGCATAATCGAGACTGACCGCAGGGAATACCGCGACGATTTCCCGCCCAGGCGGCACGCTTATCCGCCGCCGATTGCATGCGCGCTCTTGACCGCGCCACAATGTCCCGGTTTTCTGCAAATCCCGTTCGCTGACCAGGATCGCCGATTTGTTCACGATGACCCCCTTGCGCTGGCGCGCCCTTGCCTGGGCCGTCGCCGGCATCGCCTTCGGGATCGCCTATCGCTACCTGGTGGTGCAGCAGCACTGGATCGGTCACATCTGCGATGCCGGCGGCGGCCCGTGGTGGTGCCATGCGCGCCAGGCGATCATTCTGTTCTTCCAATCCAGCGGCTTCGGCATCGTGGCGCTGATCGCCGGGCTGGTGGCGCTGTTCCTGCGTTATCGGTCGATGACCATGCTGGCTTTGTTCGCCGGCGGGGCCGGGCTGGTGCTGTATAATGCGGAGACGGCGGGCATCGGCTTCGTCTTGGGGCTGATCGCCGCGCTTCGCCGCGACCAGCCGACCGACGAGCCGGAGCATCGCGACGAACCCAATCCGGAGGCGCAGCCGACGGAAACCGCCGAACCGACAAGCTGACCGGAAGGAAACACCGTCATGATCGCCCCCACGCCGATGGCGCCCGGCATCGATACCGCCGCCCAGATCGACAGCGCCTCGATCCGCGAGATCGCCAAGCGCGGCTACAAGACACTGATCAATAATCGCCCGGATGAGGAAGAGCCCGGCCAGATGCCGATGGCCGCCGCCAAGGCGGAGGCAGAGGCGCTGGGGCTGGACTACATCTTCCTGCCGGTCACCAGTTCGACCATCAGCCGGCCGGACGTGGAAGCCTTCGACCGGTTGCTGGCCGGCGCGCAGAAGCCGGTTCTGGCGCATTGCCGCACCGGCACCCGGGTCTATCTGCTCTATGCCGCCACGCAGGTGCTGAAGCACGGCGCCGATGCCGATTCCCTGGTCGCGGAAGCGGCCTCCAAGGGGTTCGACATCAAGTCGCTGCCGGTGCTGGTGGAGAAGTTGAAGGCTTGATCGGCCGCGCTTAATCCGCCGCTCGGGGTTGCGGCTGCTCCAGCGGCGGCATCCGGCGGCGCTGGAGCGCGGGCAGCCGGCGCGCCGCCAGCACGCCCGCCGAGAGCAGCAAGGTCGTTGCCGACCAGGCGACGGCTTGCAGATTGGCAAAATGCTCCAGCGCCACGATGGCGACGGCAGATAGGCCCAGCAGCACGGCCAGCACGCTTTCCTCATCGCCGGTTTCGCTCGACCGCCGGTCCAGGAAGGCCAGCAGCAGGAACCCCATCGCCGGCAGCAGGGCGGCCGAGGCCGGGAAGTCGCGATATCGCCCGTCGAACACCAGCCCCAGGCTCATCGCCAGCGCCAGCGCCAGCGCCAGCAGGCGCATCAGGCCCAGCGCATGGGCGCGGCCAGTCAGGTCGAACTCGCCGGCGACATGGGCACGAATGCGTTCCAGCGGGGCCGGGCCCTCGGTGCCCCGGCCGGCAATCGCCTGCCCCAGGGCGATGCTGAGGGAAATGGCGGTGCAGACCAGCAGCAGCCAGATCGCCCCGCCGGCCGCCCATTCGAGGGTGCTGCGGCTGGATTCCATAAGATAGCGGCCGAACAGGGTGAGCAAGGTGCCGCTGCCCAGCCCGCCGATCGCCAGGGCGACCCAGCCCAGCGCGCCGCCCATCTCCCGGCGGCGCACCGCGGCCCAGGCCAGCGGCAGCAACCCCAGCGCCACCGAGGCCAGCAGATAGACGCGCCAGCCCGGCAGTTCCTGGACCGTGCCGATCAACGGGAATTTCGGCTTGCGCTTCACATCGTAGATGCCCCATTCGCCGCCCACCGTGCCCTCGTTATAGCGCTTCCAGGGCTGGTCGAACGCCTCGATCAGATTGTAGTCGATGCCGGCCTGATCGGCGGCGGAGACGAAATAGCGGTGGAAGGCGGCCTGGTTCACCCGGCTCGGCACCGCGCCCTCGCGCTGGCGCCCGGCGCTGGGCCAGCCGGTCTCGCCGATCAGCAGCGGTATGCCGGGCATCTGCGTCTCGACATGGCGGTAGATGTCCATGATATGCGGGACGGCCTGCTCGATGCCGATGGGATCGTCTTCCCAATAGGGCAGGATGTGGATGGTGGCGAAATTCACCTCCGCCGCGATCTGCTTGTGGCGCAGCCAGAATTCCCAGACATCGGCATAGGTGACCGCGATCTCGGTGCGCGCCTTCACATAGCGGATCGCCTCGATCAGCCGATCGCGCGGCAGCTCGCCGCGCAGCATCACCTCATTGCCGACCACGATGGCCCGCACCGTGCCGGGGAAGGCGTTGGCCAGCTCGATGGCTCTGTCGAGCTGCAGCTTGTTCTTCGCCGGCTGCGCCCCGATCCAAGCGCCCAGCAGCACGCGCAGGCCGAATTTCTGGGCGATCTCCGGCACCATGTCCAGGCCCTGGTCGACCGCGTAGGTGCGCACGCAGCGGGTATTCTGGCTGAGCGCCTCCATATCCTCGGCGATCTGTTCCGGCGGAATCTCGATATCCTCCTGGAACGGCGACTGGCCCTCGCGGAACGGCGCGTAGGAGACGCAGGCGAACTTGCCGCCCGACACGTCGGGCAGGCCGACCGGCCGCGACTGCGCATACCAGGAAAACAGCCCCGCCAGCGTGCCGGCGACCAGCACCAGCAGAACGAGCATACGGCGGAAAAGCGACGCCGGCGGTCGGGGCCGACCGCCGGCGAGGAAGTGCGACTCTATATCGGTCATTTGGCCTGTTGATCAGCGGTCCGGGCCGGGGTGCTGCTGGGCAGCATCCGCAGCATCGCCCGATAGGGGGCCACATTGATGAAGGACATGACCAGCGCCGCCCAATAGGGCAGCGACAGCACGCACAGCATCGCGAGCCACAAGGTTTCTTCCAATTGGCTGAAATGGTTGGTCAGAATCATCGTCGCCACCGCAATCATCAGGCCGGCGAGGATCGCCGCTTCTTCCCGTACCTGGCCCACCACCTGCACCCAGGCCGGACGATTCTCCAGCTTGGGCGTGCGCAGGAACGGACGGCCAGAGGTAAAGATACCGATCAGGATGGCTTTGGCAACCATGTGACCCAGTGCCAGGCCGCCCAGGGCGGCGCCCAGATTCTCGGCGAAGGAGCAGGGCACGCGAATCCAGTACAGCCACAGCGACCGCAAGACCTTGAAAACGAACACCGACAGCGCCGGCACCACGAAGGCCGCGCTGGGGAATTCCAGCACTTTCGGGAAGGCGATCAGCATCGCCGTCCAGAAGATCGCCGCTACGGTGAAGACCAGGCCCAGCGCGTCGGCGAACCAGGGCAGCCAGCCGCTGATGAAATGATAGCGCTGCGCGTTGGTCAGCTTGGTCTCGCCGGGGATGACCAGGCTGCGCCAGTGATGCTTGATGATCTGCACCGCGCCATAGGCCCAGCGGAAGCGCTGCTTCTTGTAGGCATCCAGCGAATCCGGCATGACGCCGCGGCCATAGGAGCGATGGTCGTAGACCGACTGCCAGCCGGCCTGGAACAGGCGCAGGCCAAGCTCGGCATCCTCGGTGATGTTCCATTCCGCCCAGCCGCCGGCCTCATCCAGGGCGGCGCGCCGGACCATCGTCATCGTGCCATGCTGGATGATGGCGTTGTCGTCGTTGCGCTGGACCATGCCGATCTTGAAGAAGCCGGCATATTCCCAGTAGCACGCCTTCTTGAACGCGTTCTCGTGCTGGTCGCTATAATCCTGCGGCGCCTGGACGAGGCCGACTTCCGGATTCTGGAAGTGCGGCACCAGGGCGCGCAGCCAGTTCGGCTCCACCACATAGTCGCTGTCGATCACGGCGACCACTTCGGCGTCCGGCGCGGTCTGCTTCAAGGCGAAGTTCAGCGCGCCGGCCTTGAAGCCCGGCCAGGGATTCAGATGGAAGAAGCGGAAGCGCTCGCCCAGCGTCTGGCAATGGATTTCCACCGGCCGCCAGACCGCCTCGTCCTTGGTGTTGTTGTCGATCACCAGGACTTCGAAATTCGGATAATCCAGCTTCGCCAGCGCATCCAGCGTCGCCTTCAGCATCTCCGGCGGCTCGTTGTAGCACGGCACATGGATGGAGACCTTGGGCAGCTCGGCGTCGGACGCGATGGCCGGCGTTTCCAGCTCGCGCCGCTTGCTCTTGCGCCACAGCACGTCGATCAGCTCGACCATGTCGCCGGCGACGGCGGTGAACAGCAGCATCTGCAGGCCCATCAGAACCGCCCAGGCGGCGATCTCGCCGGCGCCCAGATAGCGGATGGCGGGCAGCAGCATGGAGACGGTCAAGGCCGTGCCAGCGGCCTGGAACACGACGGCGAAGGCGATCCGGCCGGGCAGGCGAAGCTGCGTGCGGGCGCGCAGGTATATGACCGCCGGAATCAGCCCCAGAATGGCGGCGATGCTGGCCCAGAGCGGCCAGTTCGGCAGCTCGGAGATCGGCTCGTTCCAGGGGAATTTGGGCTGCCGGTCGGCGCTGAACAGACCCCAATAGGCGCCGGCGATGCCTTCCTCGCCAACTTTCCAGGGCTGGTCGAACGCCTCGATGATGTAATAGTCGAACCGGTGGGCACGGGCGACATTCACCCATTCGCGAATGAAACGCGCCTGGTTGACCAGCGAAGCCTCCGCCGCCCCCGTCTTGCGGCCTTGGCTGGGCCAGCCCACCTCGGTGATGACGATCGGCTTGTTCGGGTAGAGCTGGCGCAGTTCGGCATAGCGGCGCAGCGAATCGGCCACGCCATCCTCGACCGGCACGCCTTCCCAGTAGGGCAGCAGCTGCACGGCGATGAAGTCGACCGCCTCGACCAGCTCGGGATGCTTGTGCCAGACGTGCCACGGCTCGGCGGTGGACACCCGCACCGAGGCGGCAAGCTGCACCTGGCGGATATAGTCGATCAGTTCCGGCACCTCGATCTCGGCGCGCAGCAGGGCCTCGTTGCCAACGATCACGCGCGAGACATTGCGGTTTTGCCGCGCGATCTCAATAACTTCCCCGACTTCCTTCTTGTTGCGCGCATCGTCGCTGCCGATCCAGGCGCCGGGCATGATGCGCAGGCCGGCCTCGCGCGCGAGCGCTGCGATCTGGCCGTGATTATGCCCGGTCGTATAGGTGCGGATGCCGCCGGCTTCCTTGGCGATGATGGCCAAGTCGCGGCGAATCTGCTCCGTCGTCGGCGGGTTGGTCAGCGGGCTCTGGTCGCGCTGATAGGGGCTGTAGGACAGGCCGGGCAGCAGCCCGCCGGCGGTCACCGCCTCCTGCGGCCGGTAGATGTAGCCCCAGACGGCGATATTCGCCAAAACCACGGCGGCGAGGATCAGAAGGTTAGACAGGCGCATTTTTTCCGGCTTCTTCAGTTTAACAAGAGGCGCATGCTCGCACGAGAATACGCAAAAATGGGGCGACCGCAGGGCATGCGGTCATCCCACCTCGTTATCCGTGCCATCGTCCGGCTTTCTGCCGACCGATGCTGCAACTCTCGAAAGAGGCCCGCTGTTCCCACCCCGGCTAAGCCTCATCCTGCCGTTGGGTGGTAGCGGCTTCTTAAGCCCGCCGCCGTGCGCAAATATAGAGGCCCGCAACGACTTGGGCAAGACGATGCCGCGCCTGATCAGCGCCGAATTGCGATTGTTCGTGTACGGGTAAAGCGGGCGCGGCTTATTTCGATTATTTGACACGCCAGAAGCAAGCGCCGAGGCTCAATACATAAGCTGATATTGAAATCCCGAACGCCGCTTAAGCCGATCTCATGAGAAAAGCGAGCGGACTATTCGACCAGCCAATTATCCACCCGCACGCCCACCAGCAACCGGTCCGGTCGCATCCCGTCGGTCGAGAAGGGCAGGATCAGCCGCGTGTAATGCCGCCGCGAATCATCGATCGTGGCGACGATGCGATGATAGGCCGGCATGCCGGTCATCCGCGCGGTGTTGTAGTCGGTTCCTATGGCTTGCCGATAGATCGAGATCGGCAAGTCTCCCACGGATAAGCCCGAAAGATTTTGCCCATTATGTAGAGTTACCCGGCTGCCATAGACCTGAACGCTAAAATGCGATGGATCGGCGTGCGATACGTCGATGACATGGACGTATCCCAACATTCCAATATCAGCAAAAACGATTGGATTAATATCAGAAAGAAGTGGAAGGGCATTTTTCTTTTTTAATTTTGTTTCTTTCCACATGCTAAGAAGAAACTCCATGCCGTAACTATCAGAATAATTTACGTCATCGAGTGCCATTGGCATTCGGTATATAAAGTTTCCTCTCTCATCCTCGCTGATGGCCGGAATGGCGCGTCGCCCTACCGATATGTTCGTTGAGAAGTTTTCCTTTTCTTGAGAATTATTAGATTCTTTTTTCTGTAGATGGCGGCGGTATTTAGCTAAATCAACAACTGTTCCATCTTCTGATAAAGCCTGCTGGCGTCGTGCGTGCTCAAGATTGAAACGAATGAGACGTCTCTGAAAGTAGTGAGCGTGCCATGCAGGAATAGCTTGGCATGCTTCCCGCAACTCGGTGATGGTTGCGGATGCCCGATCAAATTCGTTCTGCGCCAAAAGCAGATTGGCCAAGTTAAGCAGGTCGTGGCATCGTTGCAGATCACGATCAATATAGAGTTGCGATGTAGACACGTGGCCTCCTAAGGCAAACGGACGCATATGGTGGCACGCAATCGTAAATATTACATTACGCCTCAAAAGCGAGCCATCAAGCCCCAATTGCATACGATAAGGCACAACCGAGCCATGCAAGAAGAGCCTCCATGGCAGGCTAGTGGGCCTGCCATGTGGCATCTCTTCCCAGTTAAGCTGCGGAAGCGGCAGCAACCAGCGGCTCCAAAGCCGTTTCTTCCATTTGCATCAGCATTTCGGGTCGGGTGATCCAACCCATATAAATATCCTCGTGCTTACCAGTGACCGGGAAGAACCCTTGGACACACAAATCCATGTGCGGATAGCCGTAGGCTTTAAGCGGCAAGCCACGATCTGCAATGGCTTTCAAAGCGATACCGCAATGCCAATCCACATCAAAATGACGCATGGATAATGCGCGTGTCAGACGAGGAAGGAATCCAGCAAGGCCATTGCCCCGCCAACTAGGATGCACCCATAGCCCGCCATGATGTCCAACTCGGCCACTGATATGAGGAACGTGATCACCGATCACGACATTTAGGGGTTCCCGAATCAGCACAGGCTTTAGATCATACCATAGCCGGAGGGAGCGCTTCAGATTCAGATAATCTTCCGTGATAAACAGACGGTTGGCGATGCAAGCAATTGTCTCGCTTCCGTATGTCACTCTCAGCCAAAAGCTATTTCCGGGATGAAGGTGGCTTTGGGAGGGGTCGAAAGTTGGGTTTACCGCTGACATTTGGGGGGCTGACCGCATCACTGTGGCCCAACCCGACATGTCTGTTTCTACGGTTAGAGCCAGACCAAGACGGTCTAGCTCTTCAAGATAAACTGAAATAACGCGTTGTATATTCTGGTAGTCAGAGGCAGTAAGTCCGCGCATTTTCGTTCTCCTATCGACTGAACCGCAGGAATTGCGGCTCAGTCGATTAGAACGATTTTTCGGCGGTAATTCGAAGCGTGAAAGTGTTAACGCGGCCCAGTTGTTAGCCGGTAGCGGTGGCAATTAGCAGGCAAGCGCCCGTTACGGTTGCGGTGAAGTGGAGTAACAGAAGAATTTCCCGCCAATCCTCGCCGCGCGCCCATCGCGGCGGTGGGGTCGCGGCGAAGGCGCGGCGCAGGGCGGGCATGGTCGCCAGCCCGCCGCCGATAAGAAGAAGCCCGGCCATCAGCAGCAGGACGCTGGTCATGATTGCCGCCTTTCAGGCTGAGGGTCGGGCTTCGGGGCCTCGGCGAGCGGGGCCGGTTTCTCCGGCTGGGTATCGTCCTCGGCCATGCCTTTCTTGAAATTCTTCACCCCTTGCGCGACGTCGCCCATCACCTTGGGCAGCTTGCCGGCGCCGAAAACGATCAGGATCACCACCAGGACGATGATCCAATGCCATGCGCTGAAACTTCCCATCTCTATCTCCCTTCGTTTTCCAAAGTGGCGGCGGCTTGCTTTTCCCCGGTCTTGTCCGGTTCCTGGCTGCGCCCGACCGGCGGCATGTAGAGCAGCAGCGAGGCGGCGACGAACACCGAGGAAAAAGTGCCGATCAGAATTCCCCACACCAGCGAGACGGTGAAATTCAGCAAGGTGCTGGTGTTGAAGAACAACAGCGGCAGGATCGCCACCAGCGTGGTGGCGGAGGTGAGGATCGTGCGCGACAGGGTCTGGTTGACGGCCAGATTGATGATCTCGCCCAGGGCCGCCCGCTTGTGCGTGCGCAGCAATTCGCGGATGCGGTCGAACACCACCACCGTGTCGTTGATGGAATAGCCGGCCAGCGTCAGCAGGGCGGCGATGGCGGTCAGGTTGAATTCCAGCTGGGTGACGGACAGCAGGCCGACCGTCACGATCACGTCGTGCGCGGTGGCGGCCAGGGCGGACACGCCGAACTGCCATTCGAAGCGGAACCAGACATAGACGCCGATGGCGAGGATCGCCAGCACCGTCGCCATCGCGCCGTCGCGCAGCAATTCGCCGCTGACGCGCGGGCCGACCACCTCGGTGCGGCGGAATTCGTACTGATCGCCCAGCGCCTGGCGCAGGCGCGGAACGATCTGGCTGGCTTCCTGGCTGCGCAGCGCGCCGGCCTCGACGCGGATCAGCGCTTCGCGGGGATTGCCGAATTGCTGCACCTCCACCTCGCCGAGGTCGGCGTTGCTGAGGTGGTTGCGCAGATCGGCCACCTGGATCGGCTGCTGTGCTTGCAGCTCGACCAGGATGCCGCCCTTGAAATCGATGCCGAAATTCAAGCCATTGACGGCCAGCGAAAGGGCGGTGGCCGTCAGCAGCAGCAGGGTGAAGCCGAAGGCCGCGAAGCGCAGCCGGACGAAATCGAATTTGGTGGTCTCCGGAAACAATCGGAGCGGTCGCATGGGATCAAGCCTCCAGATCGGGAGGACCGGCCGCGTCTCGCGCGTCGGTCGTCAAACCTTGGATGAACGGAAGAATCGGGCGCGATAGGCCCGATCAGGCGGCGCTGGCGGGCGGCCCGGTCTTCCGGAGGCTGGAGAGGAGGCAGGGGCGCAGGCTGGGCGCGGCGGTCGGCGCGGCCTGCGCGGCAGGGCCGGAATCCGCGGCCATCTGCCAGGATGTCGGCAGGCCGGCATCGGTCGGGTGTGGCAGGATGAGGGTATCGGCCACATTCTGGCGCGATGGCTGGCGGATCGTCTCCGCCGCCTTGCGCAGATGCCGGTCCGGTCCGCTATCGGGCAGGATGTGGTGGTCGGGGGCCATGGCCGGCCCGGACAGGCTGGCTTCCCCCTGAACCGGATGGCCCTGAACCGGCTGCCCCTGGCCGTGCAGCGCCAGGGCAGGGGGCTGCGGCAGGCCGATAAGCAAGGCCGCCAGCAACAGCAGGCTGACAAGGCAGCGCTGCCAGTGCCGTGGGCTCGGGCTTTCTAGGGCGGAAAGGGCGGACACCCTGGCATCATCCTCACAGACGGCAGCGGGCGACGGTGTCGTCCTGTGCCGAGACCCACAAGATGGGCAAAGCGGGGCGGTGGCGTCAAGCCTCCCGCAGGGCGTGCAGCAGGGCGGCGGTTTCGCCTTGGGGGTCGCCAGCGCGCATGAGTCCGCCCATGACGGCCACGGCCGCCGCGCCGGCGGCCCGGCACGCCGCCGCGTTCGTCGCATCGATGCCGGCCAGCGCCACAACGGGAAGATGCAGCCGCGCGACCGCATGCCGCAGCCCTTCCAGCCCCAGGGCGGGGCCGTAGCCGGGCTTGCTGGCGGTGGCGAAGATGGGGCTCAGGGTCACATAATCGGCCCCGGCCTGCTGCGCCGCCTCGGCCTCTTCCAGGCTATGGGCGGAAGCGCCGATCAACGCCGCGTCGCCCAGCGCCACGCGGGCCGTCGCGATATCGCCCCCGGCCGGCAGATGCAGCCCGGCGCCGACCGCCTTGGCGGCCTCCAGGTCGGAGTTGATCGACAGCGCCGCATGATGGCGCTTGGCCAGCGCCGCCAGCTCCCAGGCCATGTTCAGCAGCGATTCCGGCGGCAGATCCTTCTCGCGCAGCATCACCCAGCGGCAGCCGCCTTCCAGTGCCGCCTCCACCGTCTCCACCACCGGCCGATCGTTCAGGGCCCGGTCCGTGATCAGCAGCAGCGGGGCGGGGAGGGGCATGATCGGCCTACGACCCGATCATGCCGAGTTGCGGGCTGGAGGCCTCGGCATAGGCTTTCTTCGGGATGCGCCCGGCGCGGCGCGCGGCGCGGCCGGCGGCGATGGCGTCGCGCATGGCGGCGGCCATCAGCACCGGGTTGCGGGCCTTGGACACGGCGGTGTTAAGCAGCACCGCATCCGCGCCGATCTCCAGCGCCAGGGCGGCGTCCGACGCGGTGCCGATGCCGGCATCGACGATAACCGGCACGCCGGCCCGGTTGCAGATCATCTCCAGATTATACGGGTTGCAGATGCCAGCACCCGAGCCGATGGGCGCGGCCAGTGGCATGACCGCGGCGCAGCCGACATCGGCCAGCTTCTGGCACACCACCGGGTCGTCGGTGCAGTAGGGCAGCACGATGAAGCCGTCCTTCACCAGCTCCTCCGCCGCCTCGATCAGCTGGGTGACGTCGGGATACAGCGTCTCGCGGTCGCCGATCAGCTCCAACTTCACCCAGTCGGTGCCGACCGCCTCGCGGCCGAGCTGCGCGGTCAGCACGGCGTCGCGCACGCTTTCGCAGCCCGCCGTGTTGGGCAGCAGATGATAGCGGTCCTTCAGCAGATCCCACAGATTCTCGGCATGAGAGTCGATGCTGACCCGGCGGATCGAGACGGTGACGATCTCCGCCTTGCTGGTTTCGATGGCGTTCAGCATCACCTGCCGGTTCGGGTAGCCGGCGGTGCCGATCAGCAGGCGCGAGCCGAAGCTCTTGCCGGCGATGGTCAGCGGGTCTTTGGCGCTGTCTGTCATGGCGTTCATCATAAAACTCAACCGCCCGAAAAGGGCTGTACGATTTCGATCTCGTCCTGGGGCGCGAGGGGCGTGTTGGGCCAGGCCGCGCGCGGCACGACCTTGCGGTTCACGGCGACGGCGATGCCGGGGCGGGTAATGTCCAGCCCGCGCTCGGCCAGCAGGTCGGATATGGTGACGGCCTGCGTTTCGGCCGCTTTGCCGTTCACGCGGATCGCCAGAAGGGTTTTGTTCTCGGTCATGTATCCACTATCCGGCGGCGGGCAGCGCCTGCCGGAAACGCTCCAGGGTAAAGGGGGTTGCTTCGGGCAAAGGCTGCCCGGTCAGGATTTCGCGGGCGATGGCCTCCGCGGTGATCGGGGCCAGCAGGATGCCGTTGCGGTGATGGCCGGTGGCGACCAGCAGCCCGTCGACGCCGCTGGTCCCCAGGATCGGCGCGTCGTCGCGGCTGGTCGGCCGGTAGCCGACCCACATTTCCTCGATCGGCAGCTCCTCGATGGCCGGTATGGCGCGCCAGGCGGCATCCAGCAGGGCCAGCACGCCGCCGGCGGTCAGGTGCGGGTCATAGCCCTTCTCCTCGACCGTGGCACCCACGATCAGGCGGCCATCGGCGCGCGGCACCAGATAGATTTTCGGGGCCCACAGCACGCCCTTCACCACCGGATCGGCCTGGTTCATCCGCAGGCTGAGCATCTGGCCCTTCACCGGGCGCACCGGCGGCAGCGCCAGCGGCGGCAGGCCGGGCAGGTCGCGCGACCAGGAGCCGGCGGCCAGCACAACGCTGTCCGCTTTATGGGTTTTGTCGCCGGTCTGCACGCCGGTCACGCGGCCGCCGGTCAGATCCAGGCCGGTGACGGCGCACCCCTCGTAAAGGCCGCCGCCGGCGGCCAGATAAGCCGCCTTCAGCGCCTCGGCCAGCTTGCGGTTGTCGACCTGATGATCGGTGGGCGCCCAGATCGCGCCGGGAATGCCGCTGCGCAGATACGGCTCGCGCCGCCGCGCCTCGACACCGTTCAGCCATTCCACGGCAAGGCCGAGACCGCGCTGATACTCGAAGGTGAAGCGCAGTTGCTCCAGCTCGTCGCGGTTGGTGGCGGCGACCAGCGTGCCGCTTTCCAGATAGCCGATATCCTGGCCGCTGGCCTGTTCCAGTTCCCGCGTGAAGCCGGGCCACATCTTCTGGCTGGCGAGGGTGAGCCCCAGCAGCGCCTCCTCGCCGGGCTCCGCCTCGGCATTGGCGGCCAGCATGCCGGCCGCCGCCCAACTGGCGCCGCGCCCGGCCTGGCCGCGGTCGAACACGCAAACGTGGCAGCCGGCCTGGGCCAGCCGCCAGCCGATGCCGAGACCGGAAACGCCGGCGCCGATAATGGCTATGGAATGTGAGCGCGCGATGGTGACTCTCCCTTCGCTGGCATGATCCAGATCAGGTTCTATGGGTATGTTCTCAGCCGAGGCGAACGGACCCGCTTTCGGCACCCCAGTTCACTATTGCATGTAATGGTTTCGCCAGGAAATGCAACGGCGGGAACCCTGCCCCCGCCGTTGCGTCATGTCAGCTAGGCCGCTCGGACCTTGGCGACGAAGTTCGTCACCTCGTCGCGCAGGTTGGCGGCCGAGCGCGAGAGTTCCTGCGCGCTGGACAGCACCTGGCTGGCCGCCGAGCCGCCCTCGGACGCCGCCTGGCTGACCTGCACGATGGCGCCCGACACCTCGCTGGTGCCGGCCGAGGCCTGCTGCACGTTGCGCGCGATCTCCTGCGTCGCGGCGTCCTGCTGTTCCACCGCCGAGGCGATGGAGGAGGCGATCTCGTTGCTTTCGGAAATCACCTCCGCGATGTCCTTGATGGCGGAGACGGTGCGGTGGGTGACGCTCTGCACATCGGCGATCTGCTGGGTGATGTCGTCGGTCGCCTTGGCGGTCTGGTTGGCCAGATTCTTCACCTCCGAGGCCACCACGGCGAAGCCCTTGCCGGCTTCGCCGGCGCGCGCCGCCTCGATCGTGGCGTTCAGGGCCAGCAGATTCGTCTGTTCGGCGATGTCGTTGATAAGATTGATCACCTCGCCGATCTTCTGGGTCGAGACCACCAGCCCCTCCACCGTGGTCTTGGTGCTTTCGGCATTGATCACGGCGCGGCCGGAGATTTCCGAGGATTGGTGCACCTGCTGGCCGATCTCGCGCACCGAGGCGGCCAGTTCCTCGCAGGCGGTGGCCACGGTCTCGACATTGGTCGTCGCCTGGGTGGCGGCGGCGGCCACCGTGCTGGCCTGCGCGTTGGTTTCCTCCAGCGTGGCGTTCAGCGTCTGGGCGGCGGCCTCCAGCTCGGTCGCGGCGGAGGAGACGAGACCGACAATGGCGCCGACGCTTTGCTCGAACTGGTCGGCCAGCGCATTCATCGCGCGCTTCTGCTCCTCCTCGGCACGCAGTTCGGCCGCCTCGGCCTCGCGCTCCATCTCCTTGGTGCGGATCATATTGTCCTTGAACACCTGCATGCTCTCCGCGATGGCGCCAATTTCGTCCTTGCGCTCGACGCCGAAGATGGTGACGGAGAGGTTGCCCTTGGCCAGTTCCTGGAGGGCCGAGACGATCTTGCGGATCGGCGCGATCACCCCGTAGCGGGCAATGACGAAGCCCAGCGTCGCACCGACCAGCAGGCCGATAAGGGAGACGGCGATCAGCAGGGTGCTGATCTGGACGAAGGTTTCCTCCGATTGTGCGACATTTTCGGCGGCGATGCTGTCGGCCAGGACAACATAGTCGCGGATCGTATCGTTCAGTGTCCCGGCTTCTTCCCGATTCTCCTGTACTTTTTCGAGAATGCCGGCCTGCAGCATGCCCAGCGTGACGCCGGCGCCGTTGCGTTCCGCCGTCTCGACCGTGACCTGGAGGCCGCGAAGGTAATTCTCGTAGGCCTGGCTCACCGTCGCCAATTGCGCCTTGCGCCGCGGTCCGGCGGTTTCCGCCGCCTGCCGCAACCGCTCCGCCAGGGCGTTGCGCTCGTGTTCGATCGTGCCTTTCAGCTCTGCTAGATTTTCCGGGGAAGGGTCGGCGGCGATACGGAACTCAGCGCGGTTCAGCGAGGTGACGAGCTGCGTCATCCGGTTGCCTTCGGCCGCGTCGCCCGCCGCGGTCTCGACGGCCTTGGAAAGACGCTGCATCTCGTTCATCGCATAGATGCCCGCGCCGGCGACGCCGACGATTACCAGGCCGAGAGTGATTATTATCGCGGATACTTTGGATCCGATGGAGAATTTACCTAAATCCATTCTACGGTCCTTTGAAAGAGTGTAAGTAAAGGAACGTTCGTTCCATTATTTCCTAAATAGTCGGTTATCTTTTGTTAATTATCGGTTAATTTTTAGCGATTAGCGGGTTCTTCATCCAAAATTGTTATAATTAAGAATAGATAATATGGTTAATTAGCCAATTTTAATTGAATTATTCTTTTCTCTTTATTTCAATTCCAGCGTGCATTCTCGGATTCAAGAGACTCGTCGAGACGGGTGGTTTCCGGCCGCCGTGCCGTGGCAGTATGGCGGCCCCGAGGTGGAAGGCGAGTGCGGCGTGGTTGACGATCGAGCGCAGGACGGCAATGCCGCGATCCATTACTGGCCGCAGGATTTCTCTACCGACAGTGGCAAGCCGATGGGCCGGCATGCCGCCGGGGAGGGTTTCCTGACCGGCTTCGTCCGGCACGCCCGCGCCGAGGCGCTCTATTGCCATGCCATCAGCCAGAATCACGCTGAGAGTTTTTTCTGCCAGGTCGAGGTGGCCGACGGGCCCAAGCGCCCCGTGCATTGGGTGCCTATGGGCGGAGCCGAGGGGCTGGCGGCGGTGGGCTGCCTGTTCACGCCCGGTCCCAATCTGCGAAATTTCGCGTTCATGCGCCGCGCTTTCGATCAGCGCGGCTTCAGCCTGTGCGGGATTATTCACACCATCGCCTCCGCCCAGGCGATGGATGCCCTGGCGTCGTTGCTGGTCGCCCCGATTCAGCCCTGGGATGCGCTGATCTGTACTTCCAATGCGGGGCGGGCGGCGGTTGAACGGCAATTGCAGGCGGTTGGCGATTATCTGGCGGAGCGGACCGGCGGGCGACCGCCGGCTCTGCCGTATCTGCCGACAATTCCGCTGGGCGTCGACAGCGCCGCCTTTACCCGCGATCCGCGGCACCGCGCGGCCTGGCGCGCCCGGCTCGGGATCGGCGAGGGCGATGTCGCGGCGCTGTTCGTCGGCCGGTTGAGCGCCCACGCCAAGGCCAACCCCGATCCGATGTATCTGGCGCTGGAGCGCGCGGCGCGCCGCAGCGGGCGAAAACTGCATCTCATCCAGGCCGGCTGGTTCTACAATGCCGCGATAGAAAAGGCTTTCCGCGCCGGGGCCGCCGCGTTCGCACCGTCGGTGGTCACGCATTTCGTAACGCCGCTGGAGGGGGCGGCGCATCGGGAGATCTGGTCGGCGGCCGATTTCTTCGTGTCGCTCAGCGACAATATCCAGGAGACGTTCGGCCTGACGCCGGTGGAGGCGATGGCCGCCGGCCTGCCGGCCGTGGTCAGCGACTGGAACGGCTATCGGGACACGGTGCGCGACGGCATTGACGGCTTCCGCATCCCGACGATTGCCGCGTCGCCCGGCACCGGTGGCGACCTGGCCCTGCGCCACGCCCTGGAGCTGGATCGATACGACCTCTATATCGGCCAGGCCAGCCAGTTCGTTGCCATTGATGTGGAGGCTTGCGCCGATGCCTTTCTGCGCCTTATCGAGGATGCGGAATTGCGCGCCAGGATGGGCGAGAGCGGCCGCCGCCGGGCGCGCGAGATGTTCGATTGGGCGACCATCGTGCCGGCTTATCAGGCGCTGTGGGGCGAACTGGCGGAAAGGCGGCGGGCCAGCGGCGTCGAAATCGCGCCGCCGCGCGCCGATGCGCCGGCCGATCCCTGGCGGCCCGACCCCTTTCTGCATTTCGCCGGCTATGCCAGCCGCGCGATCGCGCCCGACATGTCGGTGCGGATTGCCCCCGATGCCGCGGCCGCGCTGGCCGCCGCCTACGCCTCCCCGGTCAATTCATATGCGTTGAAAATGCTGCCTACGCCGGCGGAAGCGGAAGAATTGTGCCGCCTGCTGGCCGAAGCGCCGGCATGGCGCGCCGCCGACCTGATCCTGCGGATGCCGGCGGCGCGGCATCCCTTCCTGTTCCGCGGCTTGGCATGGCTGGCGAAATATGGCGTTGTGTCGCTCCACGAAGCGCACGAGGCGGAAAGATGAACATTCTGGTCACCGGCGCGGCCGGTTTCATCGGCCATCATCTGGCCGCCGCCCTGCTGCGCGCCGGGCACCGCGTCGTCGGCCTGGATAATATGAACGATTATTACGAGGTCGCCTTGAAGCAGGCGCGGCTGGACGCGCTGCCGCCGGGCGATTTCACGTTCCACCGGCTCGATTTGGCGGATGGCGCGGCGGTGCGGGAGGCGCTGACAGGCGAGGCGTTCGACATCATCATCAACCTCGCCGCCCAGGCCGGCGTGCGCTATTCGGTGGAGAATCCGGAGGCCTATGTGCGGGCCAATATCCAGGGCTTCCTGACGGTGCTGGAGCTGGCGCGGCGGCAGCGCGGGCTGAAGCATTTTCTCTATGCCAGCTCCTCCTCGGTCTATGGCGCGAATCGCAAGCTGCCCTTCGCGGTCGGCGACAGGACCGACCGGCCGGTCTCCCTCTATGGCGCGACCAAGAAGGCCAACGAGGCGATGGCCTATTCCTACGCCAGCCTGTACGGCATTCCCTCCACGGGCTTCCGCTTCTTCACCGTCTACGGGCCGTGGGGCCGGCCGGACATGGCGCCTTATCTGTTCGCCAGCGCGATCCTGGAGGGGCGGCCGATCCGGCTGTTCAACAAGGGCGAGATGGCGCGCGATTTCACCTATATCGACGATATCACGGCGGGGCTGATGGGCGCGCTCAACCGTCCGCCGGCACCGGACGAGGCCGGCGTGGCGCATAAAATCTATAACCTCGGCAATAACCGGCTGGAACCGCTGCGCCGCTTCGTCTCGGTGATCGAGCAGGCGGCGGGGCGGGCGGCGATCATTGAGGAAGCCCCGATGCAGCAGGGCGACGTGCGGGCGACCCATGCGGATATCGACGAAGCCAGGCGCGATTTCGGCTATGATCCGGCAACGCCCATCGATGTCGGCCTGCCGCGCTTCGTCGAATGGTATCGCGGCTATAAGGGGCTGTAGATCAGTCCAGCAGCAGGGTTCGCGGCTCCAGATTCAGCCAGTCGCCCTCCCAGTCGCCCAGATTGCCGCGAAAGGCGAAATACTGGCAGGCCAGGATCATGTCGACATCGCGCCCATTGGCGGCCAGCGGCAGCAGCAGCCGATAGGTCAGGCTGTGCGAGGCCTTGCCCTCCTCATGGTAGGGCGTCTCGGAATAGAGCGCGCGGCGGGTGTCGATGACCTGCTGGTTGATGAACAGCACATAATCGAGATAGGGGCTGGGCAACAGATCCTCGGTATAGCGCCCGGTGCCGTCGAGGCCGATGGTGCGGGCGATCTCGGTGCCGAAGACCCGGAAGCGGAAGCGCCTGGGGCCGGGCGGTTCGACATCCTGCAGCATGATGTTCGGCAGCAGGCGGGGGAAATCCAGCGGGTCTATCGCGGCGCGGCCGGGCAGGAAGGCTTCGGCCCTGTCGGGGTTATGCTTGTCGCGCCAATACAGAAACAGGCCGCGCAGCCGTTCGTCCGGCAGCGCATCGCCCGCAAGCGAGGCGACCGCGAAGCTTGAAACCGGTTTGCCGGCAAGTAACACAGCCCCTCCCTATTTACGAAAAATTGCACCAAATGCCCGTAAACAATGAGGGGGAATGCGTTAACGCTTCGTAAAGAACCGCATAAGCCAGCCCCGCAGCCCGGGCGTCTCGGTTCGCTGCGCGCCGTGCCAGGTAAGCCATTGCGTCCGCACCAGGGATTGCGGAATGGCGGGGCTGCCGGTCGCGGCCCCCGTCGCCAGCACCGCCTCCAGCCGGGCGGCCAGGGCGTCGGCGGTGGCGGGGAACAGCAGCGCCTGGTCCTGCGGGGCGATCAGCTCGGCCACGCCGCCGACATTGGCGGCCAGCAGGGGAATTCCCTCCAGCAGGCATTCCAGTACGGTGCAGGGCGAATTCTCGATCAGCGAGGGGATGATCGCCAGCCGGCCATCCTGGCGCAGATAGGCCAGCGCCGCTTCGGTATCCTTATCGCCGATATGCTGCACCGGCAGGCCCCAGCCTTGGGCGCGGGCCAGCGTGTAGGCCAGCCCGTCCTGGCCATCGACCGGCGCGGTCTTGCCCAGCAGCGTGACGGTCAGGCCGGCGCGCTGGCCGGGCGGGAGCTTCAGCCGGTCGAGCGCGTCGCAGAACAGCACCACGCCCTTGCGCTGTTCCAGCCGGCCGAAAAACACCAGCTCGCGCACCGGCAGGCGGTGGCGCGGGGCAGGGGGATCGGGGCGCAGCGGCAGCAGATTCTGCTGCACATGGCAACGCGCCGGCAATGTCCAGCCGCGATCCCGGTACCAGCCGAGCAGATAGGCGCTGGGGCTGATCAGAATATCGGCCAGCGCCACGCTCTGGCGCTCCCGCGCGTCGATCTCGGGATCGAGCGGCGTTCCGTTGCCTTCCGCAGCCCAGGCGCTGGGGCCGTGCGCGCCGACCACCATCAGCGTGCCACGGAAACGCCGGCGGCTCTTCTTCTGCGCCAGGGCGGCCGCGCCCAGGCCAAGCCACTCATGGAAATGCGCGATCTCCGGCGTGCGGGTGGCCAGCCAGTCGGCGGCGGCGTGCGACAGGGTGGGCAGGTCGGCGCCGCCGGGCAGCCGCGACAGGCTGATGCCCTTGGCGGCGTAATGGGCAACCCAGCCCTGCATGCTGTCGACGGCGCTGTTCGCTAGATCGACGAACAGGATATCCACCTTGTGACCGTCGAGCGCCAGCGCCTCGGCCAGGCCGGTCAGCGCGGTGGCTATGCCGCCATTGCGTACCGGACCCAATATCTCGGCGGTGACGATGGCGATGCGGCGCTTCACGGCGGCACCCTGCGCGGCGGGGCCGTCTGGCGCGACGAGCGGCGGAAATTCCATCAGGCGGCCGGTCGCCGGTCGGCCGCGCCGGCGGCGGCGAGCAGCGCGTCGATCCGCGCCGCCGGTTCCACGCCGCCAACCATGGCGCGCAGGCATTCGGCGGTTTGCAGCGTCAGGGGCGAGAGCTGAAATTGCTGCGCGCGCATGGTGCGCAGCGTGGGGTCGATGGCCGCGCGCACGGCCTCCAGCGCCTGTGGCCCGCGTGCCGACGCTCCCAGAAAGCCGGCCAGCGCGTCGATCTGCACTTCCGGCCGTTCCAGCCAGCCATCGTAATCCACCACCAGGCGCGGCTGGCCCTGCGTCGCCGCCAGCGCCTCGACATAATGGCGACGCCACAACGCTTCGGCATCGGCGGGGGCGACCTGGCCCTTGCTGGCGAAGGAGGCGGTCACCGTCGCCGGGTCGCGCAGGCTGATCAGATAGCGCGTTTCGGCGTCCAACCGGGCCAGGATACGCCGCCACAGCGGCATCAGCCGCACGGTGCGGGGATCCTTGAAGCCCCAGGGCGCGCCGCCGGCCTGCGCCAATTCCACCGCCACCACGTCGCGCAGCGCCTGCTCGATGCGCCGCACTTCCGGCCGGTCCCAAAGGGCGGGCGGAATCGGCCAATGGCTGCTGGGCTGGCTCCAATGCCGGTCGAGCACGCTCAGCAACTCGTCCTGCAGGGCGGTGATGCGGGCATGCTCCCAATAATCATAGGCGGGGGCGACCGCGAAATCGGCGCGGGTCAGCACCTGCTCGCCCAACCGCAGGCCGAGCAGGGCGGCCAAGCGGGCCAGCAGCGAGGTGCCGCTATTATGCATGCCGAGAATGATGACGACGGATGGACGCATGGGCGGGCTCGAAGCTCAGATGACGTCGGCGAAGGCCTTGTGGGTGCGCGCGAACCAGTAATAGCCGATCCAGGCAATAACAAGGCCGACGGCGAAATGCTGGCCCAGCAGCAGCCAGTTCGGCAATTCGCCCCACAGCAGCACGGCGCGCGCCTGCTCGACCGGAATGGTCAACGGGTTCAGCAGCAGCAGGAAGCGGAAGGTTTCCGGCAGCCGGTCGACCGGGAACAGGATCGGGCTGACGAACAGCAGGATCATGGTGACCGGCCCCATCGCCTGCCCGATATCGCGGAAGAACACGCCGATGGAGGCCAGGAACCAGGTTGCGCCGACCGCGATCAGCAGCAGCGACAGAATCGGCAGCACGACCAGGATCGCCGTCCAATGCACGGTGCCGAACACCACCACGATGCCGATGGCCAGCACGCAGAACCCGACCGCCAGATGAAACAGCGCCGAGCCGACGGCAACCCAGGGCAGCACTTCCAGCGGGAAGACGACGCGCTTCACCAGATTGGCGTTTTCCTGCATCAGGCCGGGCGCGCGGTTGATGCATTCGGCGAAGAAGCTGTGCAGGATCAGCCCGGTGAACAGGATCACGGCGAATTCCAGCTTCGAGGCGAAACCGCCATCGCCTGTCGCCATGCCCCAGCGGGCCTGGAAGATATAGCCGAACACGAAGGTATAGACGGTGAGCTGCAGCAGCGGGTTGAAGAACGACCAGACGATGCCGAGCACCGAGCCGCTATAGCGGGCACGGACCTCCTGCATCGACATTTGCACAATCAGATGCCGATGCCGCAACAGGCTGTAGAAGACCAGGAAGGGCGAGCGCAGCAGCCGCGACCGGCTCAAGGCGATGGACAAGGATTTACCCGTTAATGGCGTTCGCGATGGCGTCCATGCATAGGCGCGCCGGGCGGGCTTGGCAAGCGGGGCAAAAGCAAAAAGGCCGGCGCGTTGCCGCGCCGGCCTTTCCGGGTAAGCGAGGCTTACAGCCCGGCTTGGGTGACGAACTTGGTGTTGAGGTACGCTTCGATGGCCTCCGAGCCGCCCTCGCTGCCATAGCCGCTGTCCTTGATGCCGCCGAACGGCACTTCCGGCAGGGCCAGGCCGTGATGGTTGATCGACACCATGCCGCTCTCGACCGCCGCGCCGATGGCGTTCGCGGTCTTGGCGGAGTTGGTGTAGGCATAGGCCGCCAGGCCGTAGGGCAGGCGGTTGGCTTCCTTCACCACCTCGTCGAAGCTGGTGAACGGCATGATCGGGGCGACCGGGCCGAACGGCTCCTCATGCAGGATGCGGGCATCGTCCGATACATCGGTCAGCACCGTCGGCTCGAAGAAATAGCCCTTATTGCCGATGCGCTTGCCGCCGGTCTTCACGGTGGCCCCCTTGGTCACGGCGTCGGCGACCAGCGCCTCCATGGCGGTGACGCGGCGGCCATTGGCCAGCGGGCCCATATCCATGCCGTCCTCCAGGCCATTGCCGACCTTGGTGTTCTTGGCGATGTCGGTGAAGGCGTCGACGAACTTGCCATACAACGATTCATGCACCAGGAAGCGGGTCGGCGAGACGCAGACCTGGCCGCCATTGCGGAACTTGTTCACGCCCAGGATCTTCACGGCGGTGTCGAGGTCGGCATCCTCGAACACGATGGCCGGAGCGTGGCCGCCCAGCTCCATGGTGACCCGCTTCATGTGCAGGCCGGCCAGGGCGGCCAGCTGCTTGCCGACGGCGGTGGAGCCGGTGAAGGTGACCTTTTTGACGATCGGGTGCGGGATCAGATATTCGGAGACTTCCGACGGCACGCCATAGACCAGGTTGATCACGCCCGCCGGCACGCCGGCATCGATATAGGCCTTGATCAGTTCCATGCAGGAGGCCGGGGTTTCCTCCGGGCCCTTGATGATGATCGAGCAGCCGGCGGCCAGGGCGGCGGAAATCTTGCGCACCGCCTGGTTGATCGGGAAGTTCCACGGCGTGAAGGCGGCGACGACGCCGACCGGCTCCTTGATCACCAGCTGATAGATGCCGTCGGCGCGGGCGGGGATGACGCGGCCATAGGTGCGGCGCGCTTCCTCGGCGAACCAGTCGATAACGTCGGCGCCGGCCAGGGTCTCGCCCTTGGACTGGGCGACCGGCTTGCCCTGCTCCAGCGTCATCACCTTGGCGATGGCGTCGGCGCGGCTGCGCAGCAGGTCGGCGGCCTTGCGCATGATCTTCGAGCGATCATAGGCGGAGACCTTCCGCCACTGCTCGAAGCCCTTTTCGGCGGCGGCCAGCGCGCGGTCGAGGTCCGCCTTGTCGGCATGCGGAACGGTGCCGATTTCCTCCTCGGTGGCCGGGTTCAGGATCGGCTCGCTGCGGCCGGTGGCACCCTTGCACCATTTGCCGTCGATATAGAGGGAAACCTCGGGATACATGGCGGTGGCTCCTAATGCTTTTCGGATAAGGTCGTTAAAAATCGCCTGACCGGATGTTAGGGATGCGGACAGGCAATTCCAAGAGGGCTGACGGGTTATGGCCGGCATGCTCTATCATGGCAGCTCGGCCAGGAAAATAGACCGCAGGCAAAACGGAGGACGCCGATGAAAGCCCGCTTCTTCAACCCAAAGAGCATCGCCGTGCCGACCGGCAACCGTTATATGCACGCCGTCTCGCTGCCGGCCGACGCCACGATTCTGATGACCTCCGGCCAGGTCGGCGAACGGCCGGACGGCACCACCCCCGCCGATTTCGCCGGGCAGGTCGAGGCGGTGTTCCACAATCTGTCGGAAATCCTGGCCGAGGCGCAGATGGCCTGGAGCGATGTGGTGAAGATGCAGATATACTTGGTCTACGGGGCCGCCGACATCGCCCTGCTGCGGCCGATCCGCGACCGCGTGATGGCCGGCCATGTCTGCGCCTCCACCCTGGTCTACGTTCCCGCGCTGGCCAAGCCGGACTGGCAGGTGGAAATCGAGATCACGGCGGTGAAATGAGAATTTGCTGCTAAGACGCCAGTCGCAACAGCCGAAGGCCGCCGCAATGACACAGCCTTTTGACATTTTCGTTGAGTGGGATGCCGAAGCCCGGGTGTGGTATGTCACCGACAGCGGCGTGCCGGGACTGGCGACCGAAGCGGATACGCTGGAGGCACTGGTCGAGAAGGTCCGCATGATGGTGCCGGAGCTGCTGGAACTGAATGATCATCCGGCAGCGCTGCGCCACGGAACCGATGTTCCGATCCATGTGCATGCCGAGCGCCTGGAACGGATTCGCGCCGCGGGCTGATGAATAATTTCAGCAGCCCGCTGAAGCAGTTGTTACGTCAGGCTGGCTGGCTTTTTGATCGAGGATCGGCCCTAAAGGTTGATCCGGGCGGGTGGCTTGGGCTAATCCCTGATAAGAAATCGAAAATAACGATCGGACAGGGGCATGGCGGAATTTCCGGCCATCGATGCATTCATCGTTGCCGTTTATGCGATTGCGGTCTTCGTCATCGGCTTTCTGGCGTCGCGCCATATCAAGGATACCGACGATTTCTTCCTGGCCGGGCGCGGCTTGGGATTCGCGACCATCGGGTTCTCGCTGTTTGCCTCGAACATCTCGGGTACGACCCTGGTGGGATTGTCGGGTCAGGCCTATAGCGCCGGCATTTCGGTCGCGAATTACGAATGGATGGCGGGCCTGCTGTTCCTGGTCATGGCTTTCGTGACCGTGCCGATCTTCTATCGCAACCGGCTGTCCACCATCCCGGAATATTTCGAGAAGCGCTATGACGGCCGGGTGCGGCGCTACATCTCGGCGATGACCATCTTCCTGTCGATCTTCGTCGATACCGCCGGCAGCATCTATGCCGGCGCGCTGATCCTGCAGGTGTTTGTGCCGGGGCTGCCCTTCTGGCCGACCTGCCTGGGGCTGGCGCTGTTCGCCGGGCTCTATACGGTGGCCGGCGGCCTGCGGGCCGTGGTCTATACCGACGTGATCCAGGCCATCGTGCTGCTGGCCGGTTCCACGGCGTTGACGCTGATCATCTTCGCCGACAATGGCTGGTCCTGGCAGGCGGCGACCGGCGGCCTGCCGGAGGGGCATTTGTCGCTGATCCGGCCGCTGGAGGACGAGCACCTGCCCTGGCTGGGAACGCTGATCGGCGTGCCAGTCCTGGGCTTCTATTACTGGTCGACCAACCAGTACATCGTGCAGCGCGCGCTGGCCGCGCGCAGCCTGGACCATGCCCGCTGGGGCCTCACGCTGGCCGGGCTTCTGAAGCTTACGCCGCTGTTCGTCATGGTGCTGCCCGGCGCGATGGCGGTCGCCATCCTGCCCGGCATCGAGCGGCCGGACGAAGTGTTCCCCACGCTGGTGACCGAACTGCTGCCGGTGGGCCTGCGCGGGCTGGTGCTGGCGGCGCTGATCGCGGCCATCATGTCGACCATCGACAGCACGCTGAACGCCGCCTCCACCTTGGTTTTCTTCGATTTCCTCAGCGAAGAGAGGCGCGAGAATCTCGGCATGAAGGGCGCGCTGCGGCTGGGCCGGATGCTGACGCTGGGCTTCATGGCGGTGGCCGCGCTATGGGCGCCGATGATCGGCAATTTCCCTGGCATCTTCGCCTATCTGCAGGAAATCTTCTCCTACGCCGTGCCGCCGGTGGTGGCGATCTTCGTCATCGGCATGGTCTGGCGGCGGGTGACGGCCGATGCGGCGCTGGCGACGCTGATCTTCGGCCATGTGCTGGGCCTGGCCTCGCTGACGGCGGCGCAGACCGGCTGGCTGACGCTGCATTTCACCATCACCGCCGGCATCGCCACCGGCCTGTGCGCGCTGGTCTGCATCGTGGTCAGCCTGGCGCTGCCGGGCGAGAATGCGCGCGACCCCGCCGGCCTGATGTGGCATCGCGGGCTGGTCGCGCCGGACCGCCGGCATAGCGTGCTGGCCGACTATCGCACCCAGGTGATCGGCGTCGCCCTGCTGACGCTGGCCATCGTCATCGGTTTCTGGTGAGCGTCAGTTTTCCCCGGCCGTGGGATCGGCCAGACTGGCCAGCAGCCGGTCGATCCGGCGGCCGTCCATGTCCATCACCTCGAAGCGCCAGCCATTATATTCCAGCGTCTCGCCCACTTCCGGCAGGCGGCCCAGCTCCCACAGGATGAAGCCGGCCAGGGTCTGATAGGATTCGGAGACCGGGATGACGCCCCGGCCGAGCACCCGCTCGACATCCTGCACATGCATCGCCCCGTCGATCAGCCAGGAGCCGTCGGCGCGGCGCACCGCGTCGTCGCCCTGCATCGCGCCGTGCTCCGGCAGGTCGCCGGCGATGGCGATCAGGATATCGGTCGGCGTCACCAGCCCCTCGAAGCCGCCATACTCGTCGACCACGATGGCCATGTGCACCGGGCTGTTGCGGAACATCTCCAGCACTTTCAGCACCGAGGTGCGCTCATGCACCACAAGCGGCTGGCGCAGCAGCGGTTTCAGCGCCAGCGCCTCTCCCTTCAGCAGATGCTCCAGCATGTCCTTGGACTGGACCACGCCCTCGAAATCGTCCAGCCCGCCCTTGGCGACCGGAAAGCGGGAATGGCCGCTTTGCTCCAGCTTGGCGCGGATCTCGGTGGCGTCGTCGTCCAGATTGAGCCAGACCACCTCGTAACGCGGCGTCATGACGCCGCGGACTTGCAGGTCGCCCAGGCCGAGCACGCTGTCGATCATCTCGCGCTCGGCCTGCTCTATCGCTCCGGCCTCGCGGCCCTCGGCGATCAGGGTGCGGATTTCCTCGGTGGTGATCGGGCTGCCCTTGGCGTCATGCATGCCGAGCAGCCGCAGCACCGTCTCGGTCGACACGCGCAACAGCCAGACCAGCGGCGCCGCCGCCGTCGCCAGAAGCCCCATCGGCCGGGCGACGAAGGCGGCGATGCTCTCGGCATGGACCAGCGCCAGGCGCTTGGGCACCAGCTCGCCGATGATCAGCGACAGGTAGGTGATGCCCACCACCACCAGCGTCAATGCGACGGGATAGGCGTATTGCGCCGGCAGCGGCGTATCCGCCAGGGCCAGCGACAGCGGCTGGGCCAGCGTCACGCCGGAATAGGCGCCGGCGAAGACGCCGACCAGCGTGATGCCGATCTGCACGGTGGATAGGAAGCGGGTGGGGTCGTCCAGCAGCCGCAGCGCCGCGGCGGCCTGGCGGCTGCCTTCGTCGGCCATCTGCTGCAATCGGGCGCGGCGGGAGGACACCAGCGCCATTTCCGACATGGCGAAGAAGCCGTTCAGCAGCACTAGGCCGACGACGATCAGAATTTCCCAGATCAACATGCCGCCGGGGCCTTCGATCGATTGCTCTTAGCGGGTCGGGGCGTTCGTCGTGGCCCTTCCTCGTCGCTATCGCCGCACTGGCGCGCGCTAGGTCGGGCGGAGCAACTGTCGGCAATATCGTCGGGCATCGTTCTTTGGCGAAATGGCTGCGGAACCGACAGGATAGGGATTGCGGCCGCTCTCTACAAGCCGCGCCGCGCCGCCGCTTCGCGCCGGGCGATGTAATAGGCGCTGAGCACGATGATGGCCGAGCCCACCCAGGTCCAGACCGAGGGCAGCTCGCCGAACACCATGAAGCCGATCAGCGCCGCCCAGAGGAGCTGCAGGAACTTCACCGGCTGCACCGCCGACATCTCGGCGATCTTGAAGGCGTGCATCATCGACAGATGGCCCAGATTGGCCAGGAAGGCGATCAGGCAGGCCAGCCCCCATTGCTCCAGCGTCGGGGTCTGCCAGACATAGATCGCCGGCCCCAGCGTCACCAGCGTGACGAACAGCGACAGGAAGCCGACCACCGCCGGCCCGCTCTCTTTGCGCATCAGCATCTTGGCGAACACGTCGGAGAAGCCGAACAAGGGTGCTGTGATCAGCATAGCGATGGCGCCGGGATCGACCACGGCGAAGCCGGGGCGGATCACCACGAAAGCGCCGAACAGCCCCATCACGATGGCCAGGATGCGCCGCAGCCGGATTTTCTCGCCCAGCAGCAGCGCCGCGCCCAGGGTGGCGAAGACCGGCGCAGTGAAGCCGATGGCCGAGACTTCGGCGATGGGGATGCGGCTCATGGCGTAGAACCACAGCATGACGCCGACGCCGTGGCCGATGCCGCGCATGGCGTGCAGCGGCAGGTTCGCGGCGCGGAAATCCTGCGCGCGCATCCGCAGGATCAGCGGCACCATGAAGGCCAGCCCCAGCGAGTAGCGCAGGAAGGAAACCTGCACCGGATGCATCTGGTGGCTCAACAGGCGCACGATGGCCATGAAGCTGGCGAAGATAAGCCCGCACAGCGCCATCCAGAACATGCCGCGCACATTGGCGGGAACGGTGGACCAGCGCGTCTGGATTTGGCTTGGGGTCAGCATGAGCGCGACCCTAGCCGCTTACCGCCCCCGCGACCAGCTACAGCAGCGCCCCGCGGGCGGTTACCTGCCATACGTCTTCGACAATTCCGCCGCGCACGCACACGATCCAGTCGTACAGATTGACCGTCGGGTCGCAATGGCCGGGGATCAGCCGCAGCTTCTCGCCGACCAGCGAGCGGTTGGCCGGCTTGGCCAGCGCCAAATTGCCATGCTCGTCCGATGCGCGCTCCAGCGTCGCCTCGATGTCGAAGACCAGCGGCAGGCCGGAATCGACGCTGAACGCCTTCAGCCCGGCATCGACATAGGCGCGTTCTGGGGCCGGGTGGCTCATGATCGTGGCGTAGATGAACAGGCTGTGGCGGAATTCGTCCACCGGCTTGCCGTCGGCCTTCAGGTTGCGCCCGTAATCGGCGTCCATGAAGACGTAGGAGCCGACCTGCAATTCGTTATAGATGCCCGACGCGGCCTCCAACGCATGCGTGCCGGTGCCGGCGCCGCCGATAATCGGGCAGTCGAGACCGGCGGCTTCCAGCGCCGTCACCGTTTTGCGGGTGAGCGCGATGGCAGTGTCGATGGCGGCGCGGCGTTCCTCCAACGTGCGGAGATGCTGGGCGCGGCCCTGATAAGCCTGTACGCCGGCGAAGGAGAGGTTCGGCTTGGCGGCGATGTGCTTCGCCAGGGCGACGGCCGGCTCGCCCGGCTGGACGCCGCAGCGCCCGGCCCCGACATCGATCTCCACCAGCACCGGCAGGATCACCCCGGCGCGGCCGGCGGCCTCGTCGATGGCGTCGACATTGCCGGCATCGTCGGCGCATACGCCGATCCACTCGGCCTGTTTCGCCAGCGCCGCCAGCCGGTCCAGCTTCTGCCGGCCGGCGACCTGGTTGCTGACCAGCACGTTGGGAATGCCGGCCTCGACCATCGCCTCGGCCTCGGAGACTTTCTGGCAGCACACGCCGACGGCGCCCAGCGCCATCTGCCGCTTGGCGATCTCGGCGCATTTGTGCGACTTGGCGTGCGGCCGCAGCCGGACCGGCGTGCCGGCGACCGACCGGGCCATCCGCTGCAAATTCGCCTCGAACGCATCGAGGTCCAGGATAAGCGCCGGTGTATCGACCTCGGCCAGCTTCATGCCCACGGTGGCGGGCGGACGCATCGTCATATCAGGCCTCGCAATTGATCACGGCCGGATGCGGCCGAATGGCGGGAAGATGACGGCAGGATAGAGGGATATTTTTCCGTCGTCATGGAAACGATGCCTCTTTTCGGGCATAAGCCGCCCTATGCTTCGAGACGCC
>NZ_LPXN01000058.1 GCF_001618175.1 Oceanibaculum pacificum
GGCCGTCTCGAAGCATAGGGCCGCTTTCAATTACCTCCTGAGGCTGCCGCCGGTGGCTTTTTCCACCTGGGCGACGATCTTGGCGCTGACCGCCTCGATATCCTCCTCGGTCAGCGTGCGGTCGGTGGGTTGCAGCGTCACGCTGATCGCCACCGACTTCCTGCCTTCGCCCAGATTGGCGCCGGCATAGATGTCGAACACGCCGACATCGCTGACCAGCACCTTGTCCGCCCCCTTGGCGGCGCGCACGATCTGCTCGGCGGCGACGCCATCCTCGACCACGAAGGCGAAGTCGCGCTCGACCGGCTGGAAGGGCGACAATTTCAGGAACGGCTTGGTCGCGCCCTTCTTGGCTTTCGGCATCGGCACCCGGTCCAGGAACAGCTCGAAACCGACCACCGGGCCCTTCAAATCATAGGCCTGCAACAGCCGCGGATGCAGCTCGCCGAAGCTGGCCAGCACATTCGGTCCCAGCCGCAGGCAGCCGGAGCGACCCGGATGGTACCAGTCCGGCGCATCGGTCGAGACCTGCAGATTGGCGGTCGGCGCGCCCAGCAGTTCCAGCAGGGCGATCACGTCGCCCTTGGCGTCGAAAGCGTCCACCGGGCGCTGCTGCTTGCTCCAGTCGCGCGGGCTGGTGCGGCCGGCGCGGATGCCGGTCGCCATGGCGGACTGGCCCTTCGGCGTCGCGTCGGCGAATTGCGGGCCGACCTCGAACAGCGCCAGGTCGGGATAGCCCTGATTGGCGTTGCGGCCGGCGGCGGCCAGCAGATTGCCCAGGATCGACGGCCGCATGGCGTCGAGGTCGCTGGAGATCGGGTTGGCCAGCATCAGCTCCGGTTTCACCGGGCCGCCGAACAAGGCGGCCTGGCCGGATGGCATGAAGGAGAAGGTGACCGCCTCCACCATGCCGCGCGCCGCCAGCGTGCGCTTGGCCAGCGACACCCGGCGCTGTGCCGGGGTCAGGGCCGGCTGCGGCATGGAGGTTTCGCGCGGCAGCGGCTCGACCGGTATCTTGTCGTAGCCGTTGATGCGCAGCACCTCTTCCACCAGATCGGCCTCGCCGATGATATCGCCGCGCCAGGGCGGCGGGGCGACGGAATAGACGCCCGGGCCGGCCGGCTTCGCCTCGAAGCCCAGAATATCGAGAATGCGCAGCGCCTCGGCCTCTGGCACGGCGACGCCGCCCAGCTCGGCGATGCGGGCGATGCGCAGATCATAGCGGCGGCGCCATTCCGGCTCTTGCCCCTCGACCACGATCTCGCTGCATTCGCCGCCGCAAATCTCCAGGATCAGGCGGGTGGCGATCTCGGTGCCCCAGAAGGGCGAGGTCTGGTCCAGCCCGCGCTCGAAACGATAGCGCGCGTCGGACAGCAGGCCCAGCTTGCGGCCGGCCATGGCGATGCGGATCGGGTCGAAGATCGCGGTCTCCAGGAACATCTCGGTCGTGCCCTCGGACACGCCGGTGCGCTCGCCGCCCATAACGCCGGCCAGATCGTCCACGCCCTGCGCGTCGCCGATGGCGATGATCTCGCTGTCCAGCGTGTATTCCTTGCCGTTCAGGGCGTGGAATGTCTCGCCATCGCGCGCCAGGCGGATGATCAGCGCGCCGCCCTCGATCTTCTGAGCGTCATAGGCGTGCAGCGGGCGGCCCAGATCCATCATCACATAGTTGGTGATGTCGACCAGGGCGCTGATCGGGCGCAGGCCGACGGCCTTCAGCCGCTCCTGCATCCATTTCGGCGAAACCCCGTTCTTCACGCCGCGGAAATGCCGGCCGACCACGATCGGGCAGGCATCCATGGCGTCGGCCGGGAGGTCGCGCTTCCAGACGATCGGGCTCTTATAGCCGCCGGGGCGCGGCGCGCTGTCCAGCGGCTTCAGCGTGCCGAGACCAGCGGCGGCCAGGTCGCGGGCGACGCCGCGCACGCCCAGGCAGTCGGCGCGGTTCGGCGTGATGGCGATGTCGATCAGCGGATCGGCCAGCCCGGCATAGGCGGCGAAAGGCTGACCCAGCGGCGCGTCTTCCGGCAGCTCGATGATGCCGTCATGCTCGTCCGACAGGCCAAGCTCGCGCTCGGAAACCAGCATGCCGTTGGATTCCTGGCCGCGAATGACGCCCTTCTTCAAATCGATGCCGGTGCCCGGCACATGGCTGCCGGCAGGCGCGAACACGCCCTTCATGCCGGTGCGCGCGTTCGGCGCGCCGCAGACCACCTGCACGATCTCGCTGCCGGTATCCACCTTGCACACGCGCAGCCGGTCGGCGTCGGGATGCTGCTCGGCGGAGACGACATGGGCGATGGTGAAGGGGGCGAGGGCGGCGGAGCGGTCGACCACGCCCTCGACCTCCAGGCCGATCATGGAGAGCATGCGGACGATCTCGTCCAGCGGCGCATCGGTCTCCAGATGCTCCTTCAGCCAGGACAGGGTGAATTTCATCGGGCCAGCCCCCCGGTCAGCGTCGGTACGTCCAGCGGCACGAAGCCGTAATGTTTCAGCCAGCGCAGATCGCTGTCATAGAAGGTGCGCAGGTCGGGGATGCCGTATTTCAGCATCGCGATGCGCTCGATCCCCATGCCGAAGGCGAAGCCCTGATACTTGGTGGAATCGATGCCGCAATTCTCCAGCACGCGCGGATGCACCATGCCGGACCCCAGGATTTCCAGCCAGTCGTCGCCGGCGCCGATGGTCAGTTCGCCGCCCTTGCGCGAACAGCCGATATCGACCTCCGCCGACGGTTCGGTGAAGGGGAAATAGCTGGGGCGGAAGCGCACCGGCAGGTCGTCGACGCCGAAGAAGGCGCGGCAGAATTCGATCAGGCAGCCCTTCAGATGGCCCATATGGGTCTTCTCGTCGATCACCAGCCCCTCGACCTGATGGAACATCGGGGAATGGGTGGCGTCATGGTCGCTGCGGTAGGTGCGGCCGGGCGCGATGATGCGGATCGGCGGCGTGGTCTTCTGCATGGTGCGGATTTGCACCGGCGAGGTGTGGGTGCGCAGCACCATCTTCGCCCCGTCCGCACGGTCCGGCAGGTAGAAGGTGTCATGCTCCTGCCGGGCGGGATGCTCGGGCGGAATGTTCAGCGCGCCGAAATTGTAGAAATCATCCTCGATATCCGGCCCCTCGGCGACGGCGAAGCCCATCTCGCCGAAGATCGCCACCAGCTCGTCCATCACCTGGCTGATCGGGTGGATGAAGCCGCGGCCCTCCGGCCGGGGCGGCAGCGACACGTCGATCCGCTCGGCGGCGAGGCGGGCGTTCAATGCTGCATCGGCAAGGCCGGTCTTGCGCTGCTCAATGGCGGCGGCAACCGCGTCCTTCACCTGGTTCAAATCCTGCCCGGCCTGGCGGCGGGCATCGGGATCGAGACTGCCGAGCTGCTTCATCAGTTCGGTCAGGCGGCCTTTCTTGCCCAGGGCCGAGACACGCGCGCGGTCGAGCGCCTCCAGATCGCCAGCCTGGGCGATTTCGGCCAGCAGCGTGTCGCGCAGTCGGTTGAGGTCTTCCATCGTCTGTTCCGTCTTCTTGACACGAAAAGAGGGCCGGCCCCGGAGGACCGCCCCTCTGTTCACTGGATCACCGATGCGGCTCCGCTAAGGGAACCGCGGGCGACACAACGGTTGTTCAGCCGTTGCTGTCGAGGGCGGCCTGGGCCTGCTCGACCAGCGACTTAAAGACGTCCGGCTCGTGGATGGCGATATCGGAGAGAACCTTGCGGTCGATCTCGATGCCGGCCTTCTTGATGCCGTCCATGAATTTGGAATAGGGCAGGCCATGCATGCGCGTGGCCGCATTGATGCGCTGAATCCAGAGCGCGCGGAAATCGCGCTTCTTGTTGCGGCGGTCGCGATAGGCGTATTGCAGGCCTTTCTCGACGCGCTCCAGCGCAATGCGGTAGCTGCTGTTGGACCGGCCGCGATACCCCTTGGCGAGGTCCAGGACCTTCTTGTGACGGGCGTGGGAAGTGACGCCCCGCTTGACGCGTGCCATCTATGCTTCTCCTTACCCGTTCGGCATGAAATATTTTTTGACCCGCGCAGCATCCTGGGCACTCATGATCTTGGTGCCGACATGCTGGCGGAGCATCTTGTTCGGCCGCTTGCGCATGCCGTGACGCTTGAAGGCAACGGCCATCTTCACTTTGCCGCTGCCCGTGAGACGGAAGCGCTTCTTCGCCCCGCTCCGGGTCTTCATCTTGGGCATTTCAACCTCACTGGTTACCGGTTTATCAAGAGCCGGCCGGGCATGCCCTACAAGCCACGGCGCGGCTGCGCCCGCGCGGACTCTCGTCCGGCGGAGCGCGCGTTATACAGAGTGCCTTCCCGAAAGGCAAGGGCGCGTCGCGCCTTAGCGCGGGGCGATCACCATAACCATCTGGCGGCCTTCGAGCTTCGGATGCTGCTCGACCTTGGCCAGCTCATCCACATCGTCCTTCACGCGCATCAGCACATTCATGCCGATATCCTGGTGGGCCATCTCGCGGCCCCGAAAGCGCATGGTGACCTTCACCTTGTCGCCTTCGTTGAGGAATTTGTGCACGCTGCGCATCTTCACGTCGTAATCATGATCGTCGATATTCGGACGCATCTTGATTTCCTTGACGTCGATGATCTTCTGGTTCTTGCGCGCCTCGTTGCGCTTCTTCTGCGCCTCGTACTTGAACTTGCCATAGTCGAGGATCTTGCAGACAGGCGGCACGGCGTTGGGGGAAATCTCGACAAGGTCGAGTCCCGCATCCTCGGCGGCACGCAAGGCGTCGCGCCGGGAAATGACGCCGATATTCTCACCATCCTCGCCGATCACGCGCAGCGTATCGGCGAAAATCTCGTCATTGACGCGCGGTCCATCCTTCGAGGGCGCGGCATCGGGCTGAAAGCGGGCTATTTAACACCTCCGTCAAATCGGGAAGATAAGATGCGGGGCATCGCCGTCTCCCCGCACGGCAACACCCATAGAAAAAACGCCATGCGCCTTATGCCGGCGCCTGGGCTTCTTCCTTAAGTCTATTAAGGACCTCATCGAGCGCAAGCACTTCTTGCTTGTCGCCGCCGAGGCGTCGCATCGCGACGGTCCGTTCCGTCGCCTCGCGCTTGCCCACCACAAGGAGAGCGGGCACTTTCGCCAGGCTATGCTCGCGGACCTTATAATTGATCTTTTCATTCCGAAGGTCGGTTTCAACCCTGAGGCCGGCGGCCTTCAGCGTCTCGCTGACTTCTTCGGCGTAGGAATCCGCCTCGTTGGTGATGGTGGCGACCACCACCTGCGTCGGCGCCAGCCACAGCGGGAACTTGCCGGCGAACTGCTCGATCAGGATGCCGAGGAACCGCTCGAACGACCCCAGGATCGCCCGGTGCAGCATGACCGGGCGATGCTTCTGACTGTCCTCGCCGACATAGGAGGCGTCGAGGCGCTGCGGCAGCACGAAATCGACCTGCAGCGTGCCGCACTGCCAGTCGCGGCCGATGGCGTCGCGCAGCACGAATTCCAGCTTCGGGCCGTAGAACGCGCCCTCGCCGGGATTCAGCGTGTAGGGCAGGCCGGCGGCCTCGACCGCCTCCTTCAGCGCGCCCTCGGCCTGGTCCCAGATCGAATCGTCGCCGGCGCGGGTTTCCGGCCGGTCGGAGAATTTCACCTTCACGTCGGTGAAGCCGAAATCCTTGTACACGCTCTGCAGCAGGTCACAAAATTTGATGGTTTCCGAGGTGATCTGATCCTCGGTGCAGAAGATGTGCGCGTCATCCTGGGTGAAGGCGCGCACCCGCATGATGCCGTGCAGCGCGCCCGACGGTTCGTAGCGATGGCAGGAGCCGAACTCCGCCATGCGCAGCGGCAGCTGGCGGTAGCTGGTCAGGCCCTGGCGGAAGATCTGCACATGGCCGGGGCAGTTCATCGGCTTCAGCGCGAGCACCTTGTTGTCCTCGGTCGCGACCGTGAACATGTTCTCGCGGAACTTCTCCCAATGGCCGGAGGCCTCCCACAGCGCCCGGTCGATCAGCTGCGGCGTCTTCACCTCGACATAGGCGGCCTGCTCCAGCCGGCGGCGCATATAGCCCTCGACCGTGCGGTAGAGCCTCCAGCCCTTGGGGTGCCAGAAGACGCTGCCGACCGCCTCTTCCTGGATGTGGAACAAATCCATCTCGCGGCCGATGCGGCGATGATCGCGCTTCTCCGCCTCTTCGAGCTGCGTGAGATAGGCTTCCAGCTCCTCCTTCGTGGCGAAGGCGGTGCCGTAGACGCGCTGCAACTGGTCGTTATTCGCGTCGCCGCGCCAATAGGCACCGGACACTTTCAGCAGCTTGAAGGCCTTGCCCAGCTTGCCGGTGGAGGGCAGATGCGGCCCGGTGCAGAGGTCGGTGAAGACGCCCTGGGTATAGACCGAGATATCCTCGTCCGCCGGAATGTTGCCGATATGCTCGGCCTTGTATTTCTCGCCGATGGATTTGAAGTATTCCACCGCCTGGTCGCGGCTCCAGACATCGCGGCTGATCGGCTCGTCGCGCTCGACGATCTCGCGCATCTTGGCTTCGAGGACTTCCAGATCCTCCGGCGTGAACGGCTCGGCGCGGGCGAAATCGTAATAGAAGCCGGTTTCCGTTGCCGGGCCGAAGGTGACCTGCACGTCGGGATACAGTTCCTTCGCCGCCTCGGCCAGCACATGGGCGGCGTCGTGGCGCAGCAGCTCCAGCGCGTCGGGATGCTTGGTGGTGACGATCTCGATTTTGGCATCGGTCGCGATAGTGGTCGCGAGGTCCTTCACGTCGCCGTTGATCTTGATGGCGAGCGCGGCCTTCGCGAGGCCAGCGCCGATCGACGCAGCGACTTCGGAGCCCCTGACGGGACCCTCGAAGCTCTTGACGCTGCCGTCGGGGAGCGTGATGGCAACCATATTCGTCTTTCACCGATATATTTGCGTTCGCACAAGCGCGAAAAGGGCTGCAACTCTAATGGCGCGCGGTGCCCTGTCAAGCGGCGGTGCGGCAGGGCAGCAGGCGAGGGGGCGCATGGGGGCGTTCTTCGCAGCCGCCTGACCCTTCGAGACGCCCCTTGTGGGGCTCCTCAGGGTAAGGGGGCCCTTGGACAAACGCCTGGTGACCTCATGCTGAG
>NZ_LPXN01000059.1 GCF_001618175.1 Oceanibaculum pacificum
CTCCCCTTCCGGGGCGAGGGAAACTGCCCCTACACCACCACCCCTTCAGGCAGGCTCAGCGCGTGGTCGGCGATGGCGCCGGCATGGGTGAGCCAGATGGCGTCGCGGCTCTGGGCGATGTGGGTCAGGGCGCGGCGCAGATGGCGCAGGCGGTGGGGATGGCCGACCAGATAGGCGTGCAGCGCAATGCCGAAGACCAGCGGCTGGGCCTGCGATTGCTGGCGCATCTCGTCGAACGCATCGACGATCATGTCGGCAAAGGCATCGCCCTCGATCTTGCGCGCGACGATGGCCGGAATGTCGTTGATCTCCTGCGGATAAGGCATGGCGAGGATGCGGCCGGCCCGCGTTTTCAGCCAGATCGGCTGATCGTCGGCGCACCAGTCCAGCACATAGCGATAGCCGGCTTCCTGCAGCAGGTCGGGCGTAACCCGGCTTTCCGATATCCAGGGACCGAGCCAGCCATCCGGGCGCTTGCCCTCGTGCCGGGCGATGACCGCCGTGGCCTCCTCGATCAGCGCGCGCTCCTCCGCCTCCGGCAGCACGCCCTGGCGCTCGGCGTTGGTGCGGCCATGGCCGACCACCTCGTCGCCTCGCGCGCGGAAGGCGTCCATCAGCTGCGGGCAATAGCTGTAGATTTCGCTGTTCACCAGCACGCTGACCGGCAGCTTCAAGGCATCGAAGACTTCCAGCATGCGCCAGGCCCCGACCCGGTTGCCATAGTCGCGCCAGGCGAAATTCAGCACATCGGGCTGCGGGCCGCCGGGGGCCAGCTCCGCCCCCAGCCCCTCGCCAAAGGCGAAATGCTCCAGATTCAAGGCGATATAGACCGCCAGGCGCTTGCCGCCCGGCCAGCTATAGTCGGGGCGGCCGATAATCGGCGAATAGGCATAGCGGCCATGGCTGGGGAGCATTCAAACCTCGCAAGCTGGGTGGTAAGGTGGGCGCACCGAATAGTTTGCAGGAGCATACCCCATGACCGACGCCGCTTCCCAGCCCACCGCACGCCCCAACCTTGTCGGCACGCTGATCGACGAGGATCGCCTGTGGCAGCGGCACGAGGCGTTGGGCGCGATCGGCGGCACGCCTAAGGGCGGCGTGAACCGGCAGGCGCTGACGGCCGAGGAAGCGGTCGCCCGCAAGCTGATCGCCGGCTGGGCGAAGGAGCTGGGCTTCGGCATCGCCACCGACCCCATCGGCAACATGTTCATCCGCCGCGAGGGCACCGACCCGACCGCCACGCCGGTCGTCTCCGGTTCGCATATCGACACCCAGCCGACCGGCGGCAAGTATGACGGCGCCTATGGCGTGCTGGCTGCCTTCGAGGTGCTGGAGTCGCTGGAGCGCGCCGGGGTGAAGACCCGCCGGCCGCTAGAGGCCGCGATCTGGATGAATGAGGAAGGCAGCCGCTTCCAGCCGGGCTGCGTCGGCTCCGGCGTGTTCGTCGGCAAGAAGGAGCTGGAGCCGATGCTGGACATGCAGGACCGCGCCGGCATCTCGGTCCGCGAGGCGCTGGTGCCGGTGCTGGAGGCGACGCCGGAGGCCACGCAGCGGCCGCTGAACACGCCCATTCACGCCTATCTCGAAGCCCATATCGAGCAGGGCCCGCGCCTGGAGGCCGAAGGCCTGCAGATCGGAATCGTCACCTCGATCCAGGGCATGCGCCGGTTCGAGATCGACATTGAGGGCGAGGAGGCGCATGCCGGCACCACGCCGCGCAAGAGCCGCAAGGACGCGCTATCGGCCGCCGTGCGCATCATCGCCGCGCTGGAGGAGCTGATGCACGATCCGGACGACGTCGTGCGCTTCACCGTCGGGCGGCTGGAGGTCTCCCCCGGCTCGCCCAACGTGGTGCCCGGCCATGTGCATTTCAGCATCGACTTCCGCCACCCGGACACCAAGGTGCTGAAGGAACGCGGCGACGCCGTGGAACGGATCGCGGTGGAGAAAGGCGCGCCCTGCCCGGTTACCGTGAAGGGCTTCGGCACCAACCCGCCGGTGCATTTCCCGACCGATATCGTGGACACGGTGCGGCGCGGCGCGGCGCGGCTTGAGCTGCCGTCGATGGACATGCCTTCCGGCGCCGGCCACGATGCCGGGCTGATCAGCGCCGTAGCGCCGGTCGGCATGGTGTTCGTGCCCTGCGTGAAGGGCATCAGCCATAATGAGCTGGAGCGCGCCAGCGCCGCCGACCTCGCCGCCGGCACCCGCGTGCTGGCCGAGGCGATGGTCGAGCTGGCGAACAGTTAAGGCTGGGAGAGGATCAGCCGTAAGCCTGCTTGTGGCTGTCGGCGTTCTGCACATAGCGCGCGGCGGAGGCGGATATCTCGGCGATATCCTCCGCCGACAGGTCGCGCACATAGCGCGCCGGCCGGCCGGCCCAAAGCTGGCCCGCCGGCACGCGCTTGCCGGGCGTGACCAGCGAACCGGCGGCGACCATGGCGTGGGTCTCCACCACCGCCCCGTCCATCACGCAGGCCTGCATGCCGACGAAGCTGCGATCCTCCAGCGTGCAGGCATGCAGCAGGGCGGCATGGCCGACCGTCACATCCTCGCCGACGAAGCAGCCATGGCCATAGCTCTGCACATGCAGGATGGTGCCGTCCTGGATATTGGTGCGCGCGCCGACGCGGATGACGTTCACATCGCCGCGCAGCGTGCAGGAGAACCAGATGCTCGCCCCCGCCCCGATCTCGACATCGCCGATGATGGCGGCGTTCGGCGCGATGAAGGCGCTGTCGTCGATCTTGGGCATGATGCCGTGATGGGGCAGGATCAGAGCAGTCATCTCGGAGCGTTTCCTCTTCTTACGGGAACATCGGCGGCTGCATGAGAGCCGTGGTTTCCGGCAGGCCGGCCATGACGTTCATATTCTGCACCGCCTGGCCGGACGCGCCCTTCACCAGATTGTCGATGACCGAGATCACGATGGCCCGGCCCTTCAGCCGGTCGGCCACGACGCCGATCAGCGTATGGTTGGAGCCGCGCACATGGCGCGTGGCCGGCACCTGGCCCAGCGGCAGCACCCGCACGAAGGGCTCGCCCTCATAGCGCTTGGCGATGGCGTCGCGCAGGTCGGCGGCGCTGGCGCCCTTCTCCAGCTTCACATAGGCGGTGGACAGGATGCCCCGGCTCATCGGCATCAGATGCGGGGTGAAATTCACCCGGATCTCGCGGCCGGCCGCCGCCGTCAGCCCCTGCTCAATCTCCGGCGCGTGGCGATGGCTGGCGACGCCATAGGCGTGGATGCCCTCCGCTACCTCGGTGAACAGCGAACCTTCCTTGGCCGCCCGGCCAGCGCCCGACACGCCGGACTTGGCATCGATGATGATGTCGTCGCTGTCGATCAGGCCGGCTTCGACCAGCGGCACCAGCGGCAGCTGGGCGGCGGTCGGGTAGCAGCCGGGATTGGCCACCAGCCGCGCCTTGGCCACCGCCTCGCGCGCCAGCTCGGTAATGCCGTAGACCGCCTCCTTCTGCAATTCCGGCGCCTGGTGCGCGTGGCCGTACCATTCGGCGTAGGTGTCGACATTATGCAGCCGGAAGTCGGCCGACAGGTCGACCACCTTCACCTGCTTCGGCAGGCCGGCGATCACCTCCTGCGTGGTGCCGTGCGGCAGGGCGCAGAAGATCAGGTCGCACTCATCCACCTTTGCGTCCTCGATCTTGGTGAGGATCGGCAGGTCGAGATAGGCCAGATGCGGGAAGACGTCGCCCAGCGGCTTGCCGGCGGCGCGGTCGCCGGTCAGCATCGTCACGCGGGTGGAGGGGTGCTGCGCCAACAGACGGATGAGCTCGGCGCCCGTATAGCCGCTTGCCCCCAAAATACCGACCCGAAGCTCGTTCGACGCAGTCATATCTTCCTCCATCAAGTGTCCCCTCCATGTAGGAAGGGCGTGAAACCAAACCAGCGAAAGCGTGTGGACACAATGAAAAACGGGGCGCCCCTGGTGGGACGCCCCGTTTCCGGTAGACGTATGCCCCGAGGGACTTAACGCTTCGAGAACTGGAAGCTACGTCGCGCCTTGGCGCGGCCGTACTTCTTACGCTCGACGACGCGGCTGTCGCGGGTCAGGAAGCCACCCTTCTTCAGGGCGCCCCGCAGCTCCGGCTCGTAGGCGATCAGCGCGCGGCTGATGCCGTGGCGAACCGCACCCGCCTGGCCGGACAGGCCACCGCCGGTGACAGTGCAGATCACGTCATACGCATCTTCGCGACCGGCCGCCTTGAACGGCTGGTTGATGATCAGACGCAGCACCGGACGCGCGAAATATTCCTGCTGGTCACGGCCGTTGACGGTCACCTTGCCGTTACCCGGCTTCACCCACACGCGGGCGATGGCGTCCTTGCGACGACCGGTGCCGTAGGAACGGCCCTGCGCGTCGATCTTCGGCTCGACCGGAGCGGCGGCCTCGGCGGCGTTGCCGGCAACCAGATCCTTCAGAGCGTCCATGCCCTGGCTTTCAACACTGGCCATGGATTAGTTGCTCCTCTTATTCTTGGAATTCATCGCCGCGAGGTCGAGAACCTCCGGCTGCTGGGCCTCATGCGGGTGCTCGGCGCCGGCATAGACCTTCAGATTGCCCATCAGCTTGCTGCGCAGCGGGCCGCGGGTCATCATCCGCTCGACCGCCTTCATGATCGCGCGCTCCGGGAAGCGGCCGCCCAGGATCTGACCCATGGTCCGCTCCTTGATGCCGCCCGGATGGCCGGTGTGCCAGTAGAACTTCTTGTCCTGCAGCTTGTTGCCGGTCAGCTTCACCTTCTCGGCATTGACGATGATGACGTTGTCACCGGTGTCGATATGCGGAGTGAAGGTCGGCTTGTGCTTGCCACGCAGACGCATCGCGACGATCGTGGCGAGCCGGCCCAGAACGACGCCCTCGGCGTCGATCAGGACCCACTTCTTCTCGATCTCCGACGGCTTGGCGGAGTAGGTCTTCATATCTGCCCCAATTGGCTATTAAACGCGGTCACGGAAGCGCCCGACAGCTCGGAAGCCCGTGGAGGCCGCATATCTACAGAAACGCGATTTCCCCGTCAATCGAAAAGAAAGCGCTCATACGGCAAAAAACATAGCAATTTCAATTACTTGTAAAATAGGTATTATAATACCGCCATTTAAGACCCTGATTCGCGGGGCGGAATCGAGTAGGTGGAGGTCACATGGCATACCGGCTCGCCATCGCCTTCGGAAAAGATCGACACTTCGCCATAGGCCAGCCGCTTGCCGCATTTCAGCAGACGGCCCTGCGCGATCAGGTCGCCGGGCTTCGGCCGCTTCAGGAAATTGGCGGTGAGGTTCGTGGTGACGGCCAGCTTCACCACGCCGATGCGGCTCAGCACGCAGCCATACATGACGATGTCCGCCAGCCCCATCATCGCCGGCCCGGTGATGGTGCCGCCGGGGCGCAGCAGATCGTCGCGGAACGGCAGGCGGGCGGTCACCACCCCGTCGCCCACGCTCTCGAAGCGCACGCCGAGCTGGCCGACATAGGGCACCTCCTCGCGCGCGATACGGTCCAGCTCCTGGGCGGTCACGAGCGCCATGCGGTAATCCTCCCCCTCCCCTGTTTCCCGGATACTTGCGCGCGGCGGCGCGGAACGCCAGACTCAAGGGCAAAGCCATGGGAGGAATGATGATGGCCAGCGCCGCCCCCGCCCCGGAAGAACCGATCCTGCTGCGCCAGGACACGAACGGCATCGCCCGCCTGACGCTGAATCGCCCACAGCAGCGCAACGCCCTGTCGGTCGCCCTTATGGCCGCGCTGATCGATGAGCTGGCGGCCATCGCCGCCGACCCATCGGTAAAAGTGGTGGTGCTCGCGGCGAACGGCACCGCCTTCTGCGCCGGGCACGATTTGAAGGAGATGCGCGCCCATCCGGGCCGTCCTTTCTATGAAACCCTGTTCCGGCAATGCAGCGCGCTGATGCAGGCCATCGTGCGGCTGCCGCAGCCGGTCATCGCCCGCGTGCATGGCATCGCCACGGCGGCGGGCTGCCAGCTCGTCGCCTCCTGCGATCTGGCGGTGGCGGCGGACAGCACGCGCTTCGCCACGCCAGGAGTGAATATCGGCCTGTTCTGCTCGACCCCGATGGTCGCGCTGTCGCGCAATGTGAACCGCAAGCAGGCGATGGAGATGCTGCTGCTGGGCGAGATGATCGACGCCGCCCGCGCGATGGATTTCGGCCTGATCAACCGCGCCGTGCCGGAAGCGCAGCTCGACCCGGCGACCGAGGCGATGGCCCGCGCCATCGCCGCCAAATCGCCGCTGACGCTGAAGATCGGCAAGGAGGCCTTCTACCGCCAGGTTGAACTCGACCTCGACCAGGCCTACGACTATGCCAGCCGCGTAATGACCGAGAACATGCTGGCCCGGGACGCCGAGGAAGGCATCGACGCCTTCCTGCAGAAGCGCGCCCCGGTCTGGCAGGGCCGCTGAATAGGAAACCATCCATGTTCGCCAATACGGTGAAGCCGTCCTTCGAGAAGGCCGGGCACGACACTTACCCCGACGCGCTGATCCGCAAGATCCTGCGCGAGGTGAAAACCATCGCCATGGTCGGGGCCAGCCCCGACTGGAACCGGCCTTCCTATTTCGCCATGAAGTACCTGCAATCGAAGGGCTATCGGGTGACCCCGGTGAACCCGAAGGTGGCCGGCCAGGAAATCCTGGGCGAGACGGTCTACGCCAAGCTCGCGGATATTCCCGACAAGATCGACATGGTCGATGTGTTCCGCAATTCGGATGCCGCCGGCCCGATCACCGACGAGGCCATCGCCCTCGGCGCGTCGGTCGTGTGGATGCAGCTCGGCGTGCGCAACGACGAGGCCGCCGCCCGCGCCGAGGCCGCCGGTCTGACCGTCATCATGAACCGCTGCCCGAAGATCGAATATGGCCGGCTGAACGGCGAGCTCGGCTGGCACGGCTTCAACTCCGGCGTCATCTCATCGAAGCGCCGGAAGCTGCCGGAGAAGGCGTAGTCCTTACCCCCTGCCCTTCGAGACGGTCCTGACGGGCCTCCTCAGGGCGAGGGAAGATTGGTATACCGGCCTTAACTCCGCCTCGTCCTGAGGAGCCGCACGAGCGGCGTCTCGAAGGACA
>NZ_LPXN01000060.1 GCF_001618175.1 Oceanibaculum pacificum
CCTCCCCCTTGAGGGGGGAGGGCTGGGGTGGGGGTGGGGCCGCAATCTGGACCGCGCCATGAACGCCGCCGTCTTCAGCGTCGCCGGCTTCAACCACCGCCTGTGTCCGGCGGGGCTGCGCGAGCAGCTCTATGTCGAGGATGTCGACCAGCCGGCGCTGCTGGCGCGGCTGAGGGCCGCCGGGGTGGCGGAGGCGATGATCCTGTCGACCTGCGACCGGGTCGAGCTGTGGATGGCCGAGGGCGATGTCGCGGCGCTCGATATCCTGGCCGAGGCCGCCCGCCTCGATCCCGCGTCGCTGGCCGGCTATCGTTTCGCGCTGGCCGAGGAGGCGGCGCTGCGGCACGTCTTCGCGGTGGCCTCGGCGCTGGAAAGCCATGTGATCGGCGAGCCGCAGGTGCTGGGCCAGGTGAAGGCCACGCACCGGCTGGCGCGCGACGCCGGCATGATAGGCCCGGTGCTGGAGCCGGTGCTCCAGGCCGCCTACCAGGCCGCCAAGCGGGTGCGCAGCGAAACCGCCATCGGCGAACGGCCGGTCAGCCTGGCCGCCGCCGCCTGTCAGCTTGCCCGCGACGTGCAGGGCGACCTGTCGCGCTGCGGCGCCCTGCTGCTGGGCACCGGGGAGATGGGGGAGTTCCTGGCCGGCCAGCTCCTGGCCGCCGGGCTGGACCGGGTCAGCGTCATCGGCCGCACCGCGCGCCGGGCGGAGGCGGTGGCCCGGCGGCTGGGCGGGCACTTCGCGACGCTGGAGGAATTGCCGCAGGCGCTGCCGGAAGCCGATATCGTCGTGGCGTGTCACGGCGAAGGGCGCTATACGCTCAGCGCCGACATGGTCGAAGGGGCGCTGCGGCGGCGCAAGCGGCGGCCGGTGTTCCTGGTCGATCTGGGCGTGCCGGGCGATATCGAGCCGGCGGTGAACCGGCTGGACGACGCCTTCCTCTACGATCTGGAGGAGCTGGAGCAGGTCGCCCTGCAAGGCCGCGCCCGCCGCGAGGCCGAGGCCGGAGCCGCCTGGGCGATCCTGGAGGCCGAGCTGGCCGCCTTCCGGCGGCAGGCGGCGGAGCGGGAGGCGGTGCCGGCGCTGACCGCGCTGCGCGAGAGTTTCGAGGCGGCGAGGCTGGCGGTGCTGGCCGACTTGCCGCCACACGATCCGGCGCGCGAGGCGGTGGACCGGGCCACGCGGCTGCTGGCCAACCGGCTGCTGCACCGCCCGACGCTGGCGCTGCGGGAATTGGCGGCGGCGGGGCAGGATCAGGCGGCCATCGAGGCGCTGTTGCGCCGGCTGTTCATGGATACGAAGGACGAGGAGTAGAAGATGGAACTGTCGCATAAGCTGGACCGTGTGGTCGCCCGGCATGACGAGCTGCGCGCGCTGCTGTCCTCCGACAAGCCGCTGGACACGCAGAGCTTTGCCCGCATGTCGAAGGAATATGCCGATCTGGAAGCGGTGGTGGCGCGGATCAACGAGCTGCGCGCCGGCGAGGCGGAGCGCGATGGCCTGACCCAGATGCTGGCCGACCCCGCGACCGACCCGGAGATGAAGGCGCTGGCCGAGGACGAGCTGGAGGCGCTGGCCGACAGCCTGGAGAAGCTGGAGCAGGCGGTGAAGCTGGCGCTGCTGCCGAAGGACGAGGCGGACGAGAAGAACGCCATCCTGGAAGTGCGCGCCGGCACCGGCGGCGACGAGGCCGGCCTGTTCGCCGCCGAGCTGTTCGAGATGTATCGCCGTTACGCCGCCCTGCATGGCTGGCGCTTCGAGGCGATGGAGGTCTCCGAGAACGATGTCGGCGGCATGAAGGAAGGCATCGCCATGATCACCGGGGCGAACGTCTTCGCCCGCCTGAAGTTCGAGAGCGGCGTGCATCGCGTGCAGCGTGTGCCGGCAACCGAGAATCAGGGCCGCATCCACACCTCGGCCGCCACCGTCGCCGTCCTGCCGGAGGCGGAGGAGGTGGACGTCCATGTCGAGGACAAGGATCTGCGCATCGACGTGTTCCGCGCCAGCGGCCCGGGCGGTCAGTCGGTGAACACCACCGACAGCGCGGTGCGCATCACGCATCTGCCCACCGGCCTGGTGGTCAGCCAGCAGGACGAGAAGTCGCAGCATCGCAACAAGCAGAAGGCGATGAAGATTCTGCTCTCCCGTCTCTATGACCTGGAGCGCGGCAAGCTGGATGCTGAGCGTTCGGCGGCGCGCAAGAGCCAGGTCGGCTCCGGCGACCGGTCGGAACGCATCCGAACCTATAATTTCCCGCAAGGGCGCGTCACCGACCACCGCATCGGCCTCACCCTGCACAAGATCGAGAAGGTGATGATCGGCGAGGCGCTGGACGAGGTGATCGACGCGCTGATCGCCGAGGACCAGGCGGAACGGCTGGCGGAGATTTCGTGACCCGGACGGTCGGCCTGGCCCTCTGCGCCGCCACCGCCCGGCTGAAGCAGACCGGGGTGGAGCAGCCCCGGCTGGATGCCCGCCTGCTGCTGGCCGACGCGCTGGGCGTGCCGGCGCACCGGCTGATCCTGGAGCCGAACGCGCCGGTGCCCGATATGGCGGCCGAGGCCTTCGAGCGCGCCCTGGCCCGCCGGGTGGCGCGGGAGCCGGTGTCGCGCATCCTGGGCCGCCGGGAATTCTGGAGCCTGAACTTCCGCGTCACCCCGGCGACGCTGGACCCGCGACCGGACAGTGAGACGCTGGTGGAAGCCGTGCTGGATGCCTTCCCAGACCGCCAGGCCGGCCTGCGGGTGCTGGATTTCGGCACCGGCACCGGCTGCCTGTTGCTGGCGGTGCTGTCGGAATATCCGGCGTCGCGGGGGCTGGGCATCGACACATCGGTGGAGGCGGTCGAGACAGCGCGCGACAATGCCGAGGATCTGGCGCTGGCGGACCGGGCCGAAATGCGCGCGGGCGATTGGGGGCAGGGGATCGGGGGGGAATTCGACATCATCCTGTCCAACCCGCCCTATATCGAGGCCGGCACCGTGCCGACCCTGGCGCCGGAGGTGGCGCGCTATGACCCGCGGGGCGCGCTCACCGCCGGCCCGGACGGGCTGGAGGCGTACCGCGCGCTCATGCCGCACCTGGCCCGCCTGCTGGCCCCCGGGGGCCAGGCATTCCTTGAGCTGGGGGCCGGGCAGGCCGATGCGGTGGCGGCGCTGGCGCAGAGCCAGGGGCTTGCGGTGCTGGGGCGGCGGGCCGACCTGGGTGGGATCGTGCGCTGCCTGCGGCTCGGTCGTCAGGCTTTCTGACAAGTCTTCGCGGGGAAATCGATAAAAAGTGTTGGACATGACCGAATTACCGATTAGGTTGAACGCGGCTGAACGCCCGGCGGCTTAGCGTTGCAAGAACGTCGCGCCACGCTCCCCAGAATATCGGTGGTTCGTCTGTCAGACGCACCCGAGGTGCTGCCGGAACGGCGTATAACGCCCATTTACAACGTGTAGAACGGTGCCATGAGACAAGGTCCTCATCAGAAGCGCTCGCGTGGGCGCGGCAATGGACGTAAACCGCATTCATCGCCTCGTATTCATAATTTTGACAGTAATGGTCCGGAAGTCCGCATCCGCGGCACCGCCTACCAGATTCATGAGAAATACATGGGTCTGGCGCGCGATGCCTCGGCGGCGGGAGATCGCATCCGGGCGGAAAACCTGTTCCAGCACGCCGAGCATTACCTGCGCATCATTCAGGCCGAGGAGGCCGCGCAGGCAGAGTTCGAGGAAAATCAGTACCGCAACAATAATGGCGGTCGAGAGCGGCCGCAGGGCGAGCCTCGCCAGGATCGCGGCTACGATAACCGCGACAACCGCAATCGCGGCCAGGATGATCGCTTCGCCGGCAATGACGAGTCGGATGACGATTCGGACGGCCAGGAGGCGATGCTCGGCGACAGCCGGAATGACGGCCGGGGCGACAGCCGGAACGACGGTCGCAATGAGGGCCGTGAAACCCGTGGCGATAATCGGGGCGATAATCGGGGCGACATGCGCGGCGACGGCCGTGGCGATGCGCGCAACGACAGCCGGGGCGACAATCGCGAGGGCCGCAACAACGAAGGCCGCAATGAGGGCCGCAATGAAGGCCGGGGCGACGGCCGCGCGCAGCAGGGCGAGGATCGCCAGGCCGGGCGTCGCGGCAATCGCGACCGGGACCGCGAGCCGCGCCGCCGCGACGAGGCGGATGATGATGCCGATGGCCTGCAGCGCATGATGGGTCTGGGGGCGGGCGAGCCGGCCCGCGCCGCGCCCACCGCGCCGCAGGAGGAAGAGGCGCCGCGTCCCCGCCGGGGCCGCCGCCCGCGCACCGAGACGGTCGATGGCGAGACTCCGCCGGAAGCCGCCGCCGCACCGGCCGCCGAGGCTGGCGCGGCTGCTCCCGAAGCAGCTCCCGTCGCGCCGCGCCGCCGCCGCACCGTGCGTGCGCGCAGCGATGCCGCGGACCAGGAGACGTTGCCGATCAAGGAGGAAAGCGGCGCGGCCTGATCGCCCGCCTCTTTTTCCGATGCAACGAGAACCCCGGCTTGCGCCGGGGTTTTTGTTTATGCGGGGTTGTTGGCCGCGCGCCGCGCGATTTCGGCATGGAGCGCGTCGGGCAGCGTCACGCCCTCGGCCTGCGCCTTGGCGCGCAGGGCCAAGCGGCGTTCGCCGGGCAGGCGGGTGCCGGGCTGGCCCAGTATCGCTTGCAGCATCGCCTCGGTCCGCGCAGCCGTGTCGCCGCCGCCGAAGCGCCGCGGGTCGATCAGCAGGATCAGATGCCCCACCTTTGGCGGCGCGCCGGTCGGCTCGAAGAAGGATGTGCCCTCATAACCGAAATGGGAGCCCGTCAGCGCCCCGCACAGCAATTCGACCATCAGGGCCAGGGCGGCGCCCTTGGGCCCGCCTATGGGCAGCATGGTGCCATCCAGGGCCGCTTTGGAATCGGTGGTCGGGTTGCCGTCGCTGTCGAGCGCCCAGCCTTCCGGGATCGGCTTGCCTTCCTTCGCCGCCAGCACGACCTTGCCGCGTGCCGCAACGCTGAGCGACAGATCCATTACCAGCGGCGGCTTGCCCGGCCGGGGGCAGGCATAAGCGACCGGATTGGTGCCGAACAGCCCGATCTTGCCGCCCCACGGCGCGATGGCGTGCGGCGTGTTGGAGAAGGCGATGGCCATCAGCCCGCGCTCGGCGGCTTCCTCCACCGGATGGCCGGCGACGCCGAAATGGTGCGAATTGGCGATGCCCAGCGCCACGATGCCGGTCTCGCCGATAATGTCGTATGCCGCGTCCAGCCCCTTGCGGATCGCCGGGAAGGCGAAGCCGGTCCTGGCGTCCACCCGCAGGGTCGCCGCCGCCGTGCGCTCGATGGTCGGCACGGCGAAGCCGTCCGCCTTGCCGTGCAGCGCCTGCTCGGCATAGGCCGGTACGCGCGCAGCGCCATGCGAGGAGATGCCGTCCGCCTCCGCCTTCGCCAGGGCGGCGGCGACGATGGCGGCGGTGTCGGGTGCTACCTTGCTGTTGGCGAAGGCGTCGCGCATCAGGCGTTCGAGATCGGCAAGGCTGACGAGCGTGGGCATGACTATCCCTATGCTGGCGAGGGGCGAGGTTTCGATGTATGTCAGACGTATCCCGCCCTGACAACTTAACGACAAAGAAAAGAAGGAAACGCCCCCGCATGAGTGCCACCGATCTGGTGAAGCTGACCGCCGTCGAGGCCGTCTCCCTGCTGAAGCAGCGCAAAATCTCCCCGGTCGAGCTGATCGACGCGGCCGCCGCGCGCATCGCCGCCGTCGACCCCGTGGTGAATGCGGTGCCGACCCTGTGCCTGGACCGGGCGCGCGACCAGGCAAAGCGGCTCGACGCCAATCCCGGCGATACGGATTATGCCGGCTATCTCGCCGGGCTGCCCATCGCGGTGAAGGATCTGAACCCGGTGAAGGGCGTGCGCACCACCTATGGCTCGCCGATCTACAAGGATTTCGTGCCGGATCATTCCGACCTGATGGTCGAGATGCTGGATGCGCGCGGGGCCATCACCATCGGCAAGTCGAACACGCCGGAATTCGGCGCCGGCGCCAATACCTTCAACGAGGTGCTGGGCACCACGGTGAACCCCTGGGATACGCGCAAGAGCTGCGCCGGTTCCTCCGGCGGCGCCGCCGTGGCGCTGGCGACCGGCGAGGTGTGGCTGGCCACCGGCTCCGACCTGGGCGGCTCCCTGCGCAGCCCGGCCAGCTTCTGCGGCATCGTCGGCATGCGCCCCAGTCCCGGCCGGGTGGCGCACGGGCCGGGCGTGATGCCGTTCGCCAACCTGTCGGTCGATGGGCCGATGGCGCGCAATGTCGACGATGTGGCGCTGTTCCTGGACGCCATGGTCGGCCGCCATCCGCGCGACCCGATCTCGCTGGAGGCGCCGGCGACCTCCTACCGCGCCGCCGTGGCCAATCCCGGCAAGCTCGCCCGCGTCGCCTTTTCGGCCGATCTGGGCGGCATCACGCCGGTCGATCCGGAAGTGCGGGCGACCGTCGCCAAGGCCGCCCGTCTGTTCGAGACCGTCGGGGCCATTGTGGAGGAGGCCGCACCGGACCTGAGGGAAGCGTCTGAGACCTTCCAGATTCTGCGCGCCGCGCAATTCGCCGCCTCCAAGGCCCCGCTGCTGGCGAGCCACCGGGAGCATCTGAAGCCGGAGGTGATCTGGAACATCGAGAAGGGCCTGAAGCTGACCGCCGAGGAGATCGGCAAGGCCGAGCTGTGGCGCGGCGAGATGTTCCACCGCACCGCCAAATTCTTCGAGACCTACGACGTGCTGGTCTGCCCGACCACCATCGTCCCGCCCTATCCGGTCGAGCAGCGCTATGTGGAGGAGGTCGACGGCCACAAATTCGATAATTACATCGAATGGGTGCTGATCTGCTCCGCCATCACCCTGACCGGCTGCCCCGCCGTGTCGGTGCCCTGCGGCTTCACCAGGGACGGCCTGCCGGTCGGCCTGCAG
>NZ_LPXN01000061.1 GCF_001618175.1 Oceanibaculum pacificum
GGCTTATGAGCAAAGCGAATTAGCCGGAGCCGGGTGAGGGGGAGACCGGCTCCGTCATCCTATTCCTCGTCCACGGCGTCGACGTCGATGGGCACGCCGGGGCGGTGCTTGGTGGTTTGCAGCACCTGCATCGTCTTGACATGGTTCACATTGGGTGCCGCGGTCAGGCGCTCATCCACGAAGGTCTTGTAGGCGTCCCAATTCTCCGCCACCACTTTCAGCAGGAAATCGGCCTCGCCGGCCAGCATGTGGCACTCGCGGACTTCCGGCCAGCTCTCGACCAGCTGCTCGAATTTCTGCAGATCGGCCTTCGCCTGGCTGGACAGGCCGATCAGCGCAAACACCGTCAGCTCGTAGCCCAGCAGCTCCGGCGCGATATCGGCATGGTAGCCGCGGATGAAGCCGGCCTCCTCCAGCGCGCGCACGCGGCGCAGGCAGGGCGGCGCCGAAATGCCGGCGCGCCGGGCCAGGTCCACATTGGTCATGCGGCCATTTTCCTGGAGATCGTCGAGGATGCGTCGATCGATGCGGTCGAGTTTTACGCGCCGGGTCGGCATGCTGTTTCCTTGGAACTGGACAAAATGAAGGGGATCGTCAGGAACTGCCTGTTTTGCGCAACTATATAATAAGGTTCTTTAGAAACCGCAATTATATTGCGCAACTTTTTTGCGCGCCGACTATATCGCCGATGACTTGCCGTCGCCACCCAGGCATGACAGGGTTCCGCCGTTTTCGACGGCAAGAAAGCGGCGCGTTCCATGGATGTTTCCGGCCTCACCTGCTGGGTTGTGACCGATGGCAAAGTCGGCATGGAAATCCAGTGCATCGGCCTGGCCGAGGCGCTGGGATTGTCGCCCGTCGTAAAGCGCATCGCGCCGGCAGCGCCGTGGCGCTGGCTGCCGCCCTCGCCGCTTTGGGCCACGCTGGCCGCCGCCGGGCCGGGCGGCGACCGGCTGGAGCCGCCCTTCCCCGATCTGCTGATCGCCAGCGGCCGGCAATCCGCCGGCCCCGCCATCGCCATGCGCAAGGCCAGCGCCGGCAAGACCTTCACGGTGCAGATCCAGGATCCGAAGACGGCCCCGTCCAATTTCGACCTGATGATCGTGCCGGAGCACGACACGGTGCGCGGCGACAATGTGTTCCGCACCTTCGGCTCGCTGAACCGGGTGACCCGCGCCCGGCTGGATGCGGAGGCGGCCAGGTTCGCGCCGGCCCTGGCGCATCTGCCGCGCCCGCTGGTGACAATCTCCATCGGCGGCAGCAATGACCGCTACACGCTGGACCGCGCCGCCATTGACGCTTTGTGCGACAAGCTGCTGGCGCTGACGCAAAGCCATGGCGTCGGCCTAGCCGTCACGCCGTCGCGCCGCACCGGGGCGCAGAACGAGCAGCGCCTGCGCGAGCGGCTGGCCGGCGCGCCGGCGGTGGTGTGGGACGGCAGCGGCGATAATCCTTATTTCGGCTATCTGGGCCTGGCCGACCATATCGTCGTCACCTGCGATTCGGTGAACATGGTCTCCGAGGCCTGCGCCACCGGCAAGCCGGTGCATGTCGTCATGCTGCCCGGCGGCAGCGCCAAGTTCGAGCGTTTCCACGCCGCGATGCGCGCCGCCGGCTACACCCGCCCGTTCGACGGCGCGCTGGAGGCCTGGTCCTACACGCCGCTGGACGAAACCGCGCGCGCCGCCGGCGAGGTAAGGCGGCGGCTGGAACTTCGGGAGAGATGATGCCGAGACCCCTGCGCCTGCCAGCCTGCGACACGCTACGGCGTTGTAATTAACGCCGCCGGGCCGTACATAATCGGTCGATGGCAAAAGGTGCAGTATCATGAACTTCATCGATATTGCCGGCTTCCGCGCGACGCCGGTGGAATCCGATCCGTACCCCTATCTGGTGATGGAGAATTTCGTCCGCGCCGAGGCATCGGCCGGCGTGGACCGCGACTTCCCGGATATCGATAAGGGCGGCAGCTTCGATCTGTCGACCGTTACGGTCGGCCCCGCCGTACAGGCGCTGATCGACGAGTTGAACAGCGCCCCGGTGCGCGACGCCTTCGCCGAGAAGTTCGGCATCGATCTGGAAGGCCGCCCCACCACCTTCACCCTGCGCGGCATGAGCCGGGAGAAGGATGGGCGCATCCATACCGACAGCAAGACCAAGCTGATCACCGCGCTGATCTATCTGAACCCGGATTGGGAGCCGGCGGCCGAGGGCGGCCGGCTGCGCATGCTGCGCACCGATGGCGACCTGGAGAATTACGTGGCCGAGGTGCCGCCCACCTTCGGCACGCTGGTCGCCTTCAAATGCCAGGAGAATGCCTGGCACGGCCATAAGCCCTTCGTCGGCCGCCGCCGGTCCATCCAGCTGAACTGGGTGGTGGATGAGAGCGCCGTCGCGGCCAGTCGCAGCCGGCACCGCCTCTCCTCCTTCTTCAAGAAGCTGCTGCCGGCCTGACCGGCGCGCGATATCCCAGAACAAGAAACGGCGAGACATGGCGCTCCAGATCGAGACCTTCAGCAACCTCACCGGCGGGCAGAGCTTCTTCAAGGCCATCGGCCATCCGCTCTCCGCCGGGCCGATCGCAGCCCTGCTGGCGCGCCTCGGCAAGGGCGGCAAGGTCGCGGTCTACGACCCGCTGGGCTTCCTGCAGCCGTTCGCGGAAATCCATGGCTGCGAGGCGCTGACCCTGGCCGGGATTTACGTGCAGAACATCGACTGGATCGGCCGCCTGCTGCTCGGCCAGCCGGCGCAGCCCGTAACCGCGCTGCAGGAAAGCGGGGCCGAGACGGTGTTCGTCGTCGCCTACGATGCCGGCCGGCTGATCGCCCATATCCGCCATTTGCTGCCCGCCGACGCCGCGGTCGTCTCGCTGGACGATGCCCGCCTGCCGGCCGAGATGCTGGGCAACCCGCGCAATTATCTCGACCCGTTGAACTTCGCCACCAACATGGCGCTGTTCCGCGATGCCGACGGGCACCATACCCGCCTCACCACCGCCAATTACTGGGCCGGCTATGGCGCCAAGGACGTTTCCGTCTGGTGCCGGCTGTTCGACGCCAATGGCAAGACGCTGGTGGATTGGCGGCAGGATTTACCGAACGCCACCGCCAGCCTGGTGTTCGACAGCAAGGAGATTCGCGCCCGCTTCGGCCTGGGGGATTTCTGCGGCAGCCTGTTCATCCATGTGATCGGCGCGCGCGGGCACGATGTGGTGAAATACGCCATGGACACCTATGGCGACGATGCCGCCGTGCTGTCCTGCACGCATGACGCCAATGCCTGGCCGGCCGATTTCTATGCCGGCCTGCCCGCCCCGCGCCCCGGCGACCGGGTGCTGCTGTGGCTGCAGAACGCGCATCCCGCGCCGATCCCGGCCGGAGGCATCGGCCTCAATCTGATGGGCCGGCGGGAGATCGTCTGGCTCGACCGCGAGATTCCCGGCTTCGGCACCCATGCGCTGGATATCGCCGAGCTGCTGCCGGATGCGCGCTGGCCGCAGCAGATCGAAATCCAGGCCGGCAAATACGTCGTGCGGCCACGCTATGAGGTGGTGCAGGCCGATGGCCGCCGCCGCATCGCCCACGCCAATGTGGAGCGCACCGATCTGAAGCCCGACCCGCGCCTGCCGGAGCTGTCCAACCTGATGGGCAAGGGCTTCATCCTGCCCGCGCCGATCCTGCCCACTGACCGGTTCGACAGCATCCTGCTGCCGACGCCGATGGCGACCGGGCAGGAGGATCTGCCGGTGGCGGTGGCGATCTACGACCCGCAGGGCCGCGAGGTGGCGCAGAAGCGCCTGGGCCGGCTGCCGCGCCGCGACAGCGTGGCGGTCGAGCTGAAGGAGCTGGTCGACGGCCATCTGAAGGGCGGCTACGGCCATGTCGAGCTGCTGTACGATTTCGCCGAGGGCGGCAGCGGCGACGGCTGGCTGCACGGGCTGTTCCGCTATGAGGACCGGCAGACCGGGCATGCCGCCGATTCCAGCTTCGGCGCGCATATCTTCAACACCGTGCTGACCTACAAGAACGAGCCGCAGAGCTATGCCGGCCGCGCGCCGGGCCTGTCGACCCGGCTGTTCCTGCGCCTGGGCCCGCAGCCGATGGACACGATCTGCCATTTGATCTACGCCGCTTCCAGCCCGTGGCACGCATTGTCGGAGACGGAGCTGATCCTGACCTCCGCCGAGGGCCGGGAGATCGCGACTCACGCGGTTGCAATTCCATGTTCCGGTAGTTTTTTCTTCCGATATTCGGAAGTGTTCGACGCCGAAACGCGCGAAAAGGCCGGCGAGGACGCCTATATCCTGATCCGCGACCAGACCTGCCGGCTGTTCGGCTTCCACGGCCTGATCCGCGAGAACGGGCCGAAGGGCGCCTTCAGCCTGGACCATATGTTCGGCTTCTGAGGCATGGCCATGGACAGCCGCATCCGCCTGGCCGGGCGCGCGGATATCCCGGCGCTCGCCATCGTCATCCGCGAGACGGATCTGTATTACCGCTCGCCGCACACCCAGACGGTCGAGGCCACCATCGCCAAGCTGGAGGCGCTGGATTTCGGCGGGACCGCCCGCTTCGAGATGCTGCTGGCCGAGGTGCGGGACGGCGATGCGTGGCGGCCGGCCGGCATGGCGACGCTGGCGACGCTGTTCCCCACCACCGCCTCCAGCCCGGCCTTCTTCCTGAAAGATCTGTTCGTGCTGGAGGCGTATCGCAGCCTGGGTCTGGGCAAGCAGCTGATGCAGCGCATCGCCGCCCTGACCGTGGAGCGCGGCTATACCCGCCTGGACTGGACGGCGGAGACCAACAATCCGGCCACGCTGCGCTTCTACGACACGCTGGGCGCGCAGCGCCGGGAGGAGAAGCTGTTCTTCCGGCTGAACGGCGAGGCGCTGAAAAAGCTGGCGGGCGAAGAGTAGGGGCTAGGCCAGCCCCTTCTCCAGAAAGCCGGACAGGCGGCGGGCGAAGGCGCGCGGGTCGGGCACCGCCTCGCCCTCGACGATGCGGGCCTGGTCGAGCAGCAGGTAGGCCGCGTCGTCAATCTCGGCTTCCGCCCCCTTGGCCGCCACATGGGAAGCCAGGCGGCGGATCACCGGGTGGCCGGCATTCACCTCCAGGATGCGCTTGAAGGCGCTGTCGAGCTGCTTGTGCTGGCGCAGCAGCCGTTCCAGATGCATGTCCATGTCGCCATCGTCGGCCACCAGGCAGACGGCGCTGTCGGTCAGCCGCTCCGAGGCGCGGACATCCTTTACCTCGTCCTTCAGCGCCAGCTTCAGCAAAGCGACCAGGCTGCCGATATCGCCATCCTTGTCGGCCGCTTCGTCCTGCTTCTCGTCCTCCGGCTTGTCCTCGACCTTCACCTTGGACAGGTCGGAACCGCCGCGCGTCACCGACTTGAAGTTCTTGCCGTCGAACTGGCCGATGGCCGGCACCCAGAACTCGTCGATCGGGTCGGTCAGCAGCAGCACCTCCACGCCCTTGGCCTTGAAGCCTTCGAGCTGCGGGCTGGCGAGCAGCGCCGACGCATCCTCGCCGGTGATGTAGAAGATGGTGTCCTGGCCTTCCTTCATCCGGCCGACATAATCCGCCAGGCTGACCAGCCCGTCGCCCTGCCCGTCCCCATGGGTGGAGCGGAAGCGGGCCAGCTTCAGCAGGCTGTCGCGCTCGTTGCCATGCTCGCTATAGAGGCCTTCCTTCAGCACCGGGCCGAAATTCTCCCAGAAGGCGGCATAGCCCTCGGCATCCTTCTCGGCCTTTTTCTCCAGGTCGCCCAGCACGCGCTTCACGATGCCCTGGCGCATCTTCTGCACCACCGGGCTGGATTGCAGCATCTCGCGGCTGACATTCAGCGGCAGATCCTCGGAATCGATCACCCCGCGCAGGAAGCGCAGATATTCCGGCACCAGCTCCTGGCAATCGTCGGTGATGAAGACCCGGCGGACATAGAGCTTCACCCGGTTCTTGCGCTCCGGATGGAACAGGTCGAACGGCCGCGAGCCGGGGATGAACAGCAGGCCGGTATATTCGATGATGCCCTCGGCCCGCCAATGGATGGTCTCCGCCGGATCGTCGAAGGCGTGCGAGACGTGGTGGTAGAACTCCTTGTAGTCCTCCGGCTTGATCTCGCTCTTGGATCGGGTCCACAGCGCCGAGGCGCGGTTCGCCGTCTCCAGCTTGCCGTCTTCCAGGAACTTGATCGGGATGGCGATATGGTCGGAATAGCGGCGCACGATCTGCTTCAGCCGGTCGGCTTCCAGATAGTCGTCCATGCCGTCGCGCAGGCGCAGGGTGATGATGGTGCCGCGCGCCGCCTTCTCGCTGGCCGCCACCGTGTAGTCGCCCTGCCCGTCGGAGGTCCACAGCCAGGCGGCATCCTCGCCGGCCTTGCGGGTCAGCACCTCGACCTCGCGGGCCACCATGAAGGCGGAATAGAAGCCGACGCCGAACTGGCCGATCAGGTTGCTGTCCTTCTTCGCGTCGCCGCTCATCTCGCCGACGAAGGCGGCCGTGCCAGAACGCGCGATGGTGCCCAGATTGGCCACCAGCTCGTCGCGGTTCATGCCGATGCCGTTATCGGCCACGGTGATGGTGCGCGCGGCCTTGTCGAGCGAAATGGTGATGGCGAGCTCCGCATCCTCGCCCAGCAGCGCCGGCTCGGTCAGCGCCAGGTAGCGCAGCTTGTCGCACGCGTCCGACGCGTTCGAGATCAGCTCGCGCAGGAAGATTTCCTTCTCGCTGTAGAGCGAGTTCACCACGATATCGAGAAGGCGGCTTACTTCCGCCTGAAAGGAGAGCTTTTCTGCCGACATGATGTGTCCGGTTCTTCTTCGTGTTGGGTGGAAAAGGGTGGCTGAAATATGTGAACTTATCCCTGCCCTGCAAGCCCCTATCTGATGTAGGGGGAAGGATCGCCGAGCCAGCCGCACGATGCTTCGAGACGCCCTCTGCCGAGGGCTCCTCAGCATGAGG
>NZ_LPXN01000062.1 GCF_001618175.1 Oceanibaculum pacificum
CAGCATGAGGTCACCAAGGGGAACCGGCAGAACGTTCCATCCTCCCTCACCTTGAGGAGCCCCCAAGGGACTTGGGGGCGTCTCGAAGGGGGCGGCGGGCGATCCGGCTATCCGCCAAATCCGCATGCCTTGAGCGCCGCCAGCATGTGGGCGGGCGGGGTGGCGGTGGCGGCGATGGGGTCGCGCTTGGGGTAGAGGGGCACGGAAATCGCGCGGGCGTGGAGATGCAGGGGGATGCCCCCCGTCTCGCCGGCGACCGGGCCATAGACCGGGTCGCCGAGAATCGGCCAGCCCATCGAGGCGCAATGGATGCGCAGCTGGTGGGTGCGGCCGGTCAGCGGCTTCAGTTCCAGCCAGGTACAGCCCTCCGCGCGACCGAGCACGCGGAAATCGGTCTGTGACGGCTGGCCTTCCAGATCGACCACCATCTTCCAGCCGCTCTTCTTGTTCAGCTTTGAGAGCGGCTTGTCGATGCGGCCGCTATCCTCCGCCGGGCCGCCCTCGACGATCGCCCAGTAGGTCTTGTCGATGCCGCCGGAGGAGAAGAGCCGCCCCAGCTTCGCCAGCGCCTTGCGGTGCCGGCCCAGCACCAGGCAGCCGCTGGTGTCGCGGTCGAGCCGGTGGGCAAGCGACGGCGGCTTCGGCAGGCCATAGCGCAGACCGTCGAACAGAGCCTCCAGATTCGGCCCGCCCTTCGGCCCGGCATGGCAGGGCAGGCCGGCTGGCTTGTCGAGGATCAGCATCAGCCCGTCGCGGTGCAGCACGCGGGCCTGCAATTGCTCCGGGGTCACAATTGTTCAGGGGTCATGGGGCCTCAATGGCGATGGTCTCGAAATCGGCCGGGCTGACGATCTCGATCAGCTCCATATCGGCGGAATGCTCGATCTCGCGATGCTTGATGCCGGGTGGCTGGTAGACGCAGGAGCCGGGCTTCAGCAGCACCTCGCCCACGCCATCATACTCGAAGCGCACCCAGCCCTTCAGCACATAGACCATCTGGAAATCGAGATGATGATAATGCCAGCCGCCGGTCGCCTTGTGGCCGTCCTTGGCGCGGATCACATGCGCCTGGATCTTGCCGCCGGTCACCCTGGCCATCGCCAGGTCACGATAATCGAAAAATTCGCGCAAGCCGCCATCGAAGCCGGCTTCGTCGGCATGGGTGATGACAAAATCGTCGGCGGGCCTTCTGTCGATATCGGCCATGGATACCTCCCCTATGTCGTTTCCAGGCCGCCATTCTAGAGCAAGATCAGGCCTTGCCGCCATCCGGCGCGCCGTGCTCGGCGGTCCCTATGGCGCCCAGCGCCTCGTCGACAAGCTGTTGCGCCATGGTGGCGGTGGTCAGAGCCGGGGCCGGGATCATCGCCGCGCGCACCGCCAGAGTCATGGCGAGGGCCTGCAATATATCGCCGTTCGCGGTTTCGCCCAGCGTGCGCACATCGCGGTCGAGCGCGCCCAGCAGCGTCGTCACCAGCTGCGACACCCGCATCGGCGAGGCGGTGTCCTTGTGCAGCGGGAAACGGAAATCGATGGTCGCGCCGCCAGCGGTCTGGGCGGTGAAGGGAAGCGTCTTGGCCAAGATGATCCTCGTCTGAAAAGAAAAGAGCGGCTGCCTAAACCTGGGGAGCCCGTTCACAAAGTCGAGAGCAAGTCATCCAAACGGCCGTTCACGGGGTATCTCACACCAAGGTGAATGGGCCGTGTTCGAGCAAAAGCTTATACCGGCCGCATCGTCATGGGCGGAGGGACGCAAGATGCGTGCAACGCTGTGTTTGAGCCACGACTTTTCCTTATTTGCGGACGTCTTTTGCCATGCTTCGTCGCCATTTCACATCGTCGTCGACCGACCGATTGGTGAGAGAAACTACACGGCTTATGCACGCAAACCGCACTTCCGCTCCACCCTCGGCCGTCCCATCTGCACTCCAACCTCAGTGGCCGTGCGCCACCTCGATTGGAGACGCCAAATGAGCGCCAAGCTCTCCCGCCCCGGGCACCCCAGGCTTTCGATGGCCACGGGGATGTCCACCGGGGCAATGACCTGGAACAAAGGAGAAGCCGCATGATCGCGACTCCGGCTTCGCTGCCCACACAGCGCGATTACCGTCTGGATTTCTTCCGCGGCCTCGCCTTGCTGTTTATCTTCCTGAACCATATTCCGGGCAACGATTTCTCCTGGATCACCAACAAGCATTTCGGCATCAGCGACGCGACCGAGATTTTTGTCTTCGTGTCCGGCTATGCCGCCGCCATCGCCTATTCGAAGCATGCCTTCGACAAGGGCATGTGGGCTTCCACCAAGCGCATGCTGCACCGCGCCTGGGAAATCTATATCGCCCACATCCTCCTGTTCCTCAGCCTGGCGGTGATGGCGATCTGGGTGTTCAAGTGCCACCAGAACATTGACTTCCTGGCGCACACCAACATCCTGACCTTCCTGGTCGACCCGCCGATGGCGCTGTGGGAGACAATGCTGCTGGGCTACCGTCCGCTGAACATGGACGTGCTGCCGATGTATGTCCTCATCCTGCTGTCCTTCCCGCTGGGCCTGTGGGGGCTGATCCGGCATCCGATGAAGACCATCGCCCTGTCCGCCGGCCTGTGGCTGGCCGCCGGCGCGTTCGACATCAACCTGATGCGCTACCCGACGGGCGACTGGTATTTCAACCCGCTGGCCTGGCAGTTCCTGTTCATGCTGGGAGCGTTCATCAGCCTGTATCCGCAGGTGCTGTTCCGGGTGCACCAACATGAGCGCACGGTACAGACGGTCGCGACCCTCTACCTGCTGTTCGGCCTGTATCTCGCCGCCACCTTCCAGTGGCCGGAGACGGTGCCGGCCCTGCCGCCGATGCTGCACGATCTGATCCACCCGATCGACAAGACCGACCTCGACGTGCTGCGCGTGCTGCATTTCCTGGCCGCCGCCTATCTGGCCAGCCGCTGGATCGAGCCGGCCGCCGGCTGGCTGACCTCGCGCTGGGCACGGCCGATCACGGTGACCGGCCAGCAGAGCCTGCCGATCTTCGCCGTCGGCATCCTGATGTCCTTCACCGGCTATTGGATACTGACGGAGTATGACGCCTCGCTGCCTACCCAGTTCGCGATCAGCGTCATCGGCATCGGCCTGCAAATCGGGCTGGCCTACGCGCTGCGCCAACATGCCGCCTATCGCCGTGGCCAGAAGAAAGCCATTATGGCGAAGAATATCTCCCTGCCGATGGGAGGGCTGAGAACAAGGTAAGGCATGCTGCTGCGGTATATCGACACAAAGAGCATCGTTTGCGGAGGGCTGGCCATTGCGCTGGCCCTTACGCTGCCCGCCCCGGCCAAGGCGGGCATCGCCGAGGATAAGTGCCGGACCCAGAACGAGTATCTGAAGCTCGATTCCCCGCTGCCCGGCCTCGCCCTGCGGCTGAAGGGGCACGAGGAGCTGCGCATCCTGGCCGCCGGCTCATCCTCAACCCAAGGGCATGGCGCCAGCAAACCGGAGCTGGCCTATCCCGCCCAGCTCCAGAAGGATCTGGAGCGTCGCTACCCGCAGCTTCCCGTGGCGGTGAACAATATCGGCGTCGGCGGCACGGTGGCGCGCGACGCGGTCGACCAGTTCCGCCTGCAATTGCCGGCCTGGGGGCCGCATCTGGTGATCTGGCAGGTCGGCGCCAACGACGCCATGCGCAAGGTGCCGATCCGCGAGTTCGAGGCCGCCCTGGATGCCGGGCTGAATATGCTGAACGAAGCCGGCGTCGAGACCGTGCTGATGCCGCCGCAATATGCGCCGATGGTCGAGCAGGCGAACAATGTCGACGAGTATCTGGTGGCGATCAACACCGCCGCCGTCCTGCACAATGTCGCGGTATTCCGGCGCTACGAGATCACCAAGGCGCTGGATGGCGGCAAGGGCCTGATGAAGGATTATCTCATCGAGGACGGGCTGCACCATAACGACCTGGGCTATCACTGCCTCGCCCTTCAGCTTGGCGCGGCCCTGGTCGGGGATTACTGAACGCCTAAGGCCAGGGCTTGTCGGCAACCGTGAGGCCGGCGCGCTGGAAATACGCGTCGAAGTCGGTAAACGGTCCCGCGAGCCGGTGGATCAGGCGGGCCAGATCGTACAGCCGGCGCGGGATCGGCGTCGGGGCTGGCAGCCAATCATCCGGCAGCGGCAGCACGCAGCGCTGACGGTCGATCTTCAGCAGGGTCTGGCGATGCACCAACTGGCCGCAATGGAAGCAGTCCAGCAGCACGGTGCGGGCATTCTCCTCGGCGAAGGGCGTACCGGCGGGCAGGTTGTAGGCGGCCTCCTCGATCAGGCCGAACAGCAGCGAAATCTCGATATCAGGCTTGTAGCTGAAAGCGACCAGCGGCTCGTCGATCTGCTGGCGGACCAGCCGGTCCTTATCGTCCAGCATCGGGGTGAAGCGGTGACGCAGGGTCGGCCGGTGGATCATCGTCCATTCTTCCGGCGCGCTGCCGCCGACGATCTCCATATAGCGCACGAGGGAGAGCGGGCTGTCGCCCAGGCTCAGCACAAAGGGCGCGTTCTCGGCCATCGCCTAGCCGCTCAGCTTCTTGGTCGGGTCGAGATGCGGCCAGTCCGGCAGCTTCTCGCCGGTCACCTGCTCCAGCGTGGCGCGGGCATTCTCGATAATCAGCCGGGCCTTGCCGAAAATCTTCTGGTCGGCCTTGATCGCCGCCGCGACGTTCGGCTGCGAGACCAGCTGATAAAGTTCCTCCAGCCCTTCGCTGAGATCGGCCGAGAAGGAGACCAGCCGGGCGTTGCCGGCGCGATCCTCGTTCTTGCCGCTCCAATACATCTGGCCGATCTGCGACGGCGCGCCGCCCCTCGGGTAGGACCATAGCTCCCCGTTGGATTTCATGCGCCATGGACCCGGCGTATATCGCATGTGCCCCACCTTCGGTTTACGGTTTTGCGGCAAGTCTATCGCAAGGCCGCCCGGCCTCGCCAGTGGCGCCATCCGGCATCGAGTCCGAGAGCCGTCAGCCCCGCCAGCAATCCCCAGAAAGCCGAGCCGATGCCGAACAGCGATAGGCCCGACGCGGTGACCGCCAGCGTCAGCACGGCGGCGAAGCGGTCGGCCTCCACCGTCAGCGCCGCGCCCAGCGCCCCCATCAGCGGGCCGATCAGCGCGAGGCCGGCAATCGTGACCACCAGCGCCGGCGGCAGGGCCGCGAACAGCCCGACCAGCGATGCGCCGAAGCCGGCCAGCGTCAGATAGCCCAGCGCATAGACCGGGCCGGTCAGCCAGCGCTTGTCCTTGTCCGGATGCGCGTCCGGCCCGGTGCAGAGCGAGGCGGTGATGGCGGCCAGGTTGCTGGTATGCGCGCCGAACGGCGCGGTCAGCAGCGAGGCCAGCCCGGTCACGGCGAGGATGGAGCGCGACGGCACCGGATAGCCGGCCGCCCGCAGCACCGCGAATCCGGGCAGATTCTGCGACGCCATGGTGACGATATAGAGCGGCAGCCCCAGGCCGATCAGCACCGACAGATCGAAGCTGGGGACAATCAGCCGCAGCGTGGCGAAACCGCCCTCCAGCGCGACCGGGGACAGCATGCCCAGCCCCCAGGCAAGCGGCACGCCGGCGGCCAGCACCGCCAGCACGGCGAAGGGCGGACTGGCCAGGCGCAGCAGCAGGAACAGCGCGACCAGCGGCAGCACCAGCCAGGGCTCGGCCCCCGCGGTTTCGAACACCGCCAGCACGAAGCGCAGCAGCACGCCGGCCAGCATGGCGGCGGCGACCGAAACCGGAATACGCTCGATCAGCGCGCCGATCGGCCGGAACGCGGCGGTCAGCAGGATCAGGGCGGCGGCGAACAGGAACGCGCCGACGGCCGCCTCCATGCCCATCGGCACGGCGGATGCGGCGATCAGCGCCGCCCCCGGCGTCGACCACGCGGTGACGATGGGAATGCGATGACGGATCGAGAGATAAAAGCTGGTCGCCGCCATGGCCAGGCACAGGCCGGTCACCCAGGAGGCGGTCTGCGCCGCATCGGCCCCGGCGGCTTGCGCCGAGGCGACGATCAGCGCCAGCGTGCCGCCGAATCCGACCAGCACGGCCACCAGGGCCGAGGATATGACGGAAAATCGCATGGGGAATCCTAACCGATGCGGCTGCGCCAGCTCTGATCGCGCGCCCGGTCGCCGGCCCGGTCGCCAGCAAGGCCGCGCAGAAGGCTGAACAACAGCTCGACCAGGAACAGCGCCAGCACCAGACCCAGCACGCCATAGGCCAGCGCGTCCAGGGTCAGCGGCAGGCGCGGCGTATAGTTGGCGAAGGCGCTGTCGGCGACGGCGGAGAGCGCGCCGGCATCGGTCGCCACCAGCCGGGCGGCAAGCAGCGGGCGCAGCATGGCGGAACTGTCGGTCAGGCGGGTATGCGCGCTCTCATAGGTCGCGCGACGCAGCTCGGCCGCGCGCAGGGCGGCGGCGTTGGCCGGCTCCCGCTCCGCCAGCAGGCGGCGCACCTCCTCGGTATTCAAGGCGGCATCCAGGGCGTAATAGCGCCGCACCGTCTCGATCCGGCCATCGATATCGAGCTGCAATTCCTGCGCCCGCTGCTGCAAGGCCGCGATGTAATGCTCGGTCCAGGCCGGTGCCTGCACCGCCAGGAAAAACCCGCACAGGGCCGCCGCCATCAGGATCGATTGGCCGAGCCAGCGCGCCAGAAACCGCATAAAGCCCCTCCCATCAGCATTCGCTCCATTCATGCCTGCGCTCGCCCCGAACCGCAACCGGTTGGTTCGATCGCGCAGCCTACCGCCCTGTCCTTCGAGACGGCGCTGCGCGCCTCCTCAGGACGAGGTTGTTTTAGGACACACCGCCGGTGCCGCCTGGCGACCCTCATGCTGAGGAGGCGCGC
>NZ_LPXN01000063.1 GCF_001618175.1 Oceanibaculum pacificum
CCCGCAAGGGGGGAGGGAGAAGGGCTGCACCGCCTCTATCCCCTCCCCCTGGAGGGGGGAGGGTTAGGGTGGGGGTGGCGCACCGGCGTCTCAATTACCGCCCTTCGCGGCGGGCCAGGAAGGCCAGGCGCTCGAACAGCTGCACGTCCTGCTCGCTCTTCAGCAGCGCGCCATAGAGCGGCGGGATGGCGCTCTTGGAATCCTTGGCGCGCAGCGCCTCGGGCGGGATATCCTCGACCATCAGCAGCTTCAGCCAGTCCAGCAGCTCGGAGGTGCCGGGCTTCTTCTTCAGGCCGGGCACGTCGCGCAGCTCGTAGAAGCTGGCGAGCGCCTCGCGCACCAGGGCCTGCTTCACGCCGGGGAAATGCACCTCGACGATCCGCGCCATGGTGTCGGCATCGGGGAAACGGATATAGTGGAAGAAACAGCGGCGCAGGAACGCGTCCGGCAGCTCCTTCTCATTGTTCGAGGTGATGATGACCAGCGGCCGGCGCGCCGCCTTCACCACCTCGCCGGTCTCGTAGACGAAGAATTCCATGCGGTCGAGTTCGAGCAGAAGATCGTTCGGAAACTCGATGTCGGCCTTGTCGATCTCGTCGATCAGCAGCACGGTCGGAGTTTCGACCGCGAAAGCCTCCCACAGCTTGCCGCGCCGGATGTAATTGGCGATGTCCTGCACCTTCGGATCGCCGAGCTGGCTGTCGCGCAGCCGGCTGACGGCGTCGTACTCGTAGAGGCCCTGCTGCGCCTTGGTGGTGGATTTCACATGCCATTCGATGAGGTCGTGGCCCAGCGCCTTGGCCACCTCATGCGCCAGCACGGTCTTGCCGGTGCCGGGCTCGCCCTTCACCAGCAGCGGCCGCTGCAGGGTGATGGCGGCGTTCACCGCCACCATCAGATCTTCGGTGGCGATATAATCCTCGGTGCCGCCGAAGCGGATCGCCCCGTCCTTGCCGTCCATGACCATCAGGCGGCCGCTTTCGCGGCCAGGGCCTGCTCGATGGCGGCCAGCGCGGTGTCGGCCTTGTCGCCGTCCGGGCCGCCGGCCTGGGCCATGTCGGGACGGCCGCCGCCGCCCTTGCCGCCCAGCGCCTCGGAGCCGACGCGCACGAAATCGACCGCGCTGAAGCGCGCCGTCAGATCGTCGGTCACGGCGACCACCAGCGAGGCCTTGCCGTCCTGCACCGCGATCAGCGCGACGACGCCGGAGCCGACCTGCTTCTTCAGCTCGTCGGCCATGCCCTTCAGCTCGCGCGGCGGCACGCCTTCCAGCAGGCGGGCGGCGTATTTCACCCCGCCGACATCCTTGGCGACGGCGGAATCATTGGCCGCCCCGCCACCGCCCCCGCCGCTCGCCAGCCGCTTGCGCAGCTCGACCAGCTCGCGCTCCAGCCGCCGGCGATCCTCGATCAGCGCGGCGACGCGGCCCGGCAGCTCCGAGGGGGCGGCCTTCAGCACGCCGGCGGTTTCCGCCAGCAGGGCCTGCTGCTGCTCGATATGGCTGAGCGCGCCGATGCCAGTGGCCGCCTCGATGCGGCGCACGCCGGCCGAGACCGCGCTTTCGCCCAGAATCTTGAACAGGCCGATATCGCCGGTGCGGCGCACATGGGTGCCGCCGCACAGCTCGGTCGAGAAGCTGGCGAACTTGCCCTTCTCCGGCTCGGCGCCGCCCATCGAGACGACGCGAACCTCCTCGCCGTATTTCTCGCCGAACAGCGCCAGCGCGCCGGCCTCGACCGCCTCGTCCGGCGTCATCAGCGAGGTCTTCACGTCGGCGTTCACCCGGATGCGGGCATTCACCTCGGCCTCGACATCGCGGATTTCCTCCGACGACAGCGCGCGGGGCTGGCTGAAATCGAAGCGGAACCGGTCGGGTGCCACCAGCGAGCCCTTCTGGGTCACATGGTCGCCCAGCCGGCGGCGCAGCGCCTCGTGCAGCAGGTGGGTGGCGGAATGGTTGGCGCGCAGCGCGTCGCGCCGCGTGGTGTCGATGCGGAACTCGGCATCGTCGCCGACCGCGACGCTGCCCTTCACCACCTCGCCGATATGTACATGCAGCGCGCCCAGCTTCTTCTGCGTGTCGCTGACCGCGATCTCCGCCCCGCCGGCGGTGACGATGGTGCCGGTATCGCCGGCCTGGCCGCCGGATTCGGCGTAGAACGGCGTCTGGTTGGCGACCAGCGCCACCTTGTCACCTTGCTTCGCCGCGTCGACCGGCTGGCCGTCGACGACCAGCGCCAGCACCTTGCCCTCGGCCACGTCGGTGTCGTAGCCGAAGAATTCGGTCGCCCCGGCTTTGTCGCGAATGTCGAACCACACGCTTTCGGTTGCGGCCTCGCCGGAGCCGGACCAGGCGGCGCGGGCGGCGGCCTTCTGGCGCGCCATCGCGGTGTCGAAGCCGGCGGTATCGACGCTGCCGCCCTGGCCGCGCAGAATGTCCTGCGTCAGGTCGAGCGGAAAGCCGAACGTGTCATAGAGCTTGAAGGCGACATCGCCGGACAGCGTGCCGCCGCTGCCCAGGCGGCCGGTTTCCTCCTCCAGCAGCTTCAGGCCGCGCTCCAGCATCTGCTTGAAGCGGTTCTCCTCCAGCTTCAGCGTCTCGACGATCAGCGCCTGGGCGCGCACCAGCTCCGGATAGGCCTCGCCCATCTGGCGCACCAGGGCGGGCACCAGACGCCACAGCAGCGGCTCGCGGCAGCCCAGAATATGGGCGTGGCGCATGGCGCGGCGCATGATCCGGCGCAGCACGTAGCCGCGGCCCTCGTTCGACGGCAGCACGCCATCGGCGATCAGGAAGGAACTGGCGCGCAGATGGTCGGCGATGACCCGGTGCGAGGTCTTCAGCGGCCCGTCGGCATCCACGCCAGACGCCTCGGCCGAAGCCTCGATCAGCGCGCGCATCAGGTCGATGTCGTAATTATCGTGCTTGCCCTGCAGCACGGCGGTGATGCGCTCCAGCCCCATGCCGGTGTCGATCGACGGGCGCGGCAGGGCGATGCGGTCGCCCGGCGCGCGCTGCTCGAACTGCATGAACACCAGGTTCCAGATTTCGATGAAGCGGTCGCCATCCTGCTCCGGGCTGCCGGGAGGGCCGCCGGGAATCTTGTCGCCATGATCGTAGAAGATTTCCGAGCACGGGCCGCACGGGCCGGTATCGCCCATCTGCCAGAAATTATCCGAGGTCGGGATGCGGATGATCTTGTCGTCGGTCAGGCCGGCGATCTTCTTCCACAGCCCGTGCGCCTCGTCATCCTCGGCATAGACGGTGACCAGCAGCTTGTCCTTCGGAAGGCCGTATTCCTTGGTGATCAGGGTCCAGGCCAGCTCGATGGCGCGGTCCTTGAAGTAATCGCCGAAGGAGAAATTGCCCAGCATCTCGAAGAAGGTGTGGTGCCGGGCGGTATAGCCGACATTCTCCAGGTCGTTGTGCTTGCCGCCGGCGCGCACGCATTTCTGCGAGGTCGCGGCGCGGTTATAGGCCCGCGTCTCCGCCCCGGTGAACACGTTCTTGAACTGCACCATGCCGGCATTGGTGAACAGCAGCGTGGGGTCGTTGCGCGGCACCAGCGGGCTGGACGCCACCACCTCATGCCCGTTGCGCCCGAAATAATCGAGGAAGGTGCTGCGGATATCGTTCGCCGTGTTCATGCGTGCAATCTTCTACGTCTGTCCAAAGGATGACCCACTATATCGTACCGCCGGCCCGGCCTGTGAAGGGAAGATGCCGACACGGCGAACCGACGGCAAAACGGCGCGCCCCTCACGGAGTCGCACCGCCTCGATCAGCGGGTCTTCGCTTATACGGGCCATGCCGGACACTGTCCAGCGGCAGGGGGCCAGCGGCAGGGGGCCAGCAGCAGGGGACCAGCCGCCCAGCGGAATGCAGGTCCAGCGGAATGGACGCTCGCCTTTGCCCCCTCCCCTTGTCATTGCCGGGCTTTGACCCGGCAAGCCGAGACGGCACAGGCAAGGCGCCGCCCCTGGATGGAATACAGCCGATCCGGAACGCCTGTTACCGTTCAGCGATGATTGCCCCCCTCAATCCTCGGCGGCTTCGGGGCCGTCATCCTCCGGGCCGCCGCCCATCAGGGCTTCGGAGACGATGCCGGCATTGGCGCGGATCTTCTGCTCCAGATCCTGCGCCAGGGCGGTGTTCTCGCGCAGGAAGTTCTTGGCGTTCTCGCGGCCCTGGCCGATGCGCTGGCCGGCATAGGAGAACCAGGCCCCGGATTTCTCCACCAGGCCGGCCTTCACGCCGAGATCGACCAGCTCGCCCATCTTCGACACGCCCTCGCCATACATGATGTCGAACTCGACGACGCGGAACGGCGGCGCCACCTTGTTCTTCACCACCTTCACGCGGGTCTGGTTGCCGACCACCTCGTCCTTGTCCTTGATCGCGCCGATGCGGCGGATGTCGAGACGGACCGAGGCGTAGAATTTCAGCGCGTTGCCGCCGGTGGTGGTCTCCGGGCTGCCGAACATGACGCCGATCTTCATGCGGATCTGGTTGATGAAGATGACCATGCAGCGCGATTTGGAAATCGAGGCGGTCAGCTTGCGCAGCGCCTGGCTCATCAGCCGGGCCTGCAGGCCGACATGACTATCGCCCATCTCGCCTTCCAACTCGGCGCGCGGCACCAGGGCGGCCACGCTGTCGACCACCAGAACGTCGATGGCGCCGGAGCGCACCAGCGTGTCGGCGATCTCCAGCGCCTGCTCGCCGGCGTCGGGCTGCGAAATCAGCAGCTCGTCCACATCGACGCCCAGCTTGCGGGCGTAGGACGGGTCCAGCGCGTGCTCGGCATCGACGAAGGCGCAGGTGCCGCCGGCCTTCTGCGCCTCGGCGACGGTGTGCAGCGCCAGCGTGGTCTTGCCCGAGCTTTCCGGCCCGTAAATCTCAATGACGCGGCCGCGCGGCAGGCCGCCGATGCCGAGCGCGATATCCAGCCCCAGCGAGCCGGTCGACACCGCCTCGATCTCGATGGCGGAATCGCGCTGGCCGAGCTTCATGACAGAGCCCTTGCCGAAAGCGCGTTCGATCTGCCCCAGAGCGGCGTCCAGAGCCTTCTGCTTATCCATGGTATTCCCTTCGACGACGCGAAGAAATTGAGCCGACATGATGATGCTCCCTCTTATTCCACAGGGCGGCGCCGCGGGGCAACGCAGGAGATCAATGTACCCTGTTTGTTCCTTAATGCAATAGATTTTCCTGATTTGTTCTCCAGAAATCGACAGGACCGTCTCAGACGTTCAGCACTTCCTTCACCCGCCCGGCCAGCTGCTTCAGGCTGAACGGCTTGGACAGGAAGCTGATATCCACATCCTCGGCGATGCGCTCGCGCAGCGCATCCTCGGAATAGCCGGAAATGCAGATCACCTTGATGCCGGGCCGGCGCTCGCGCACCTCGCGGATCAGGGTCGGCCCGTCGATGCCGGGCATCACCACATCGGTGATCAGCAGGTCGATCGGCTCCAGATCGCCGGTGAACAGATCGAGCGCCGCTTCGCCGGAGCGCGCCTCGATCACCTTGTAGCCCTTGTTGCGCAGCGCGCGGGCGCTGAACAGCCGCACCGGATCCTCGTCCTCGACCAGCATGATGGTGCCGGCCCCGGTCAGGTCGCGCCCCCTGCCCTCGGCCTCCTCGCCGGCCTCGCCGCGCGCCTCGGCGGCGCCGCGATGCACCGGCAGCAGGATGGAGAAGCCGGTTCCCTCGCCCCTGCGGCTCTCCACCTGGATATAGCCGCCGGTCTGCTTCACGATGCCATAGACGGTCGACAATCCCAGCCCGGTGCCGGACCCGACCGCCTTGGTGGTGAAGAAGGGCTCGAAGATGCGCGGCAGAATCGCCTCCTCAATGCCGCTGCCGGTATCGGCCACTTCGAGGCGCACATAATCGCCGGGCGGCACCTCCTCCTCGCCATAGCGCAGCGGCGTCTCGGTCGACAGATTATCGGTGCTGATGGTCAGCGTGCCGCCGTCCAGCATGGCGTCGCGAGCATTCACGGCGAGGTTCAGAATCACCTGTTCGAGCTGCCCCTGATCGACGCGGATCAGGTTCAGATTGCGGCCATAGCGCATGCGCAGCTGGATGTTCTCGCCCATCACCCGGCGCAGCAGATGCGACAGCTCGGCCAGCACCTCGGAGGCGTCGAGCACGCGCGGCCGCAGCGTCTGCTGGCGCGAGAAGGCCAGCAGCTGGCGCACCAGATTGGCCGCGCGGTTGGCGTTCTGCTTGATCTGCATGATATCGGCGAAGGATTGGTCGCCCGGCCGGTGGCGCAGCAGCAGCAGGTCGCAGAAGCCGATCATCGCGGTCAGCAGATTGTTGAAATCATGCGCCACGCCGCCGGCGAGCTGGCCCACCGCCTGCATCTTCTGCGACTGCACGAACTGCGCCTCCAGCTTCTTGCGCTGGGTGATGTCGAGCAGGTAGAGCATCAGCGCCGGCGCGTCCTCGCTCGCCTCTGGACTGTCGAAGCGGCTGACCAGCAGCGCGCCCACGCGCTCGGCATTCTGCGCCATGCGCAGTTCCACCGCCCCATCCAGCGTATCGCCGGCGACGGCCTTCTCCAGCCGCTCGGCCAGCACGGCGCGGTCCTCCGGCCAGATCAGCTCGGCCAGCGCCATGGCGTCGTCCGGGGTGTGCTGCAGGCCGGTCAGCTCCTGGAACAGCCGGTTGGCCTGCAGCACCCGGCCGTTGCGGTCGGCGAAGGCCGCGGCCAGCGGCGCATTCTCGAATATCTGCCACAGCGCCGTTGCGGTGGAGGGCGGCGGCGCCGCCGCGTCCGGGACGGCCAGGGCGCGCGGGCGCAGCCGCAGCGCCAGCAGGGCGGCCAGAATCGCCGCCAGCCCGGCCAGCAC
>NZ_LPXN01000064.1 GCF_001618175.1 Oceanibaculum pacificum
GCGCTGGCGCTGGCCGCCGGACAGCTCGTTGGAGCGGCGGCTGCCATAGCCGCCCAGCTTGATCATCTCCAGCGCGGCGTCGACCTTGCGGTCCAGCTCCGCCTTGTCCAGCCGGTCCTTGCGCAGCCCGTAGGCGATGTTGTCGCGCACGCTGAGATGCGGGAAGATCGCGTAGCTCTGGAACACCATATTGGTCGGCCGGCGGTTGGCCGGCACATAGGTCATCTCCTGCCCGTCGATGAGGATATCGCCGTCGCTCGGCAGCTCGAAGCCGGCGATCATGCGCAGCAGCGTGGTCTTGCCGCAGCCCGAGGAGCCCAGCAGCGAGAAGAACTCGCCGCGCGCGATGGCGAGGTCCACCCCGTCCACGGCGGTCACGCCGCCAAAGCGCTTGCTGACGGCGCGGATATCGATGAAGGCGGCGTCTTTCGTCATGGCGCACTCACATGTCGGGTTGCTTGTCGGGTTGGACGCCGCGCCGGCGCAGCCATTCGGCAAGGACGATCAACAGGGTGGAGCCCAGAATGATCAGCGTGCCCAGCGCCAGCACGCCGGGCAGCCGCTGCGGGAAGCGCAGCTGGCTCCAGATATGCACCGGCAGGGTGGTCTCGGTGCCGGTGAGGAAGAAGGCGATGATGAATTCGTCGAAGCTGATGGTGAAGGTCAGCAGCAGGCTGGCGACGATGCCGGGAAAGACGATGGGGAAGGTGACCCGCCAGAAGGTCATCCAGGCGCTCTCCCCCAGATCGAGCGAGGCTTCCTCAAGGCTGCGGTCGAACCCCTCGAAGCGCGACAGCAGCACGCCGACGGCAAACGGCACGCACAGCAGCACATGGCCAATGGCGACCGTGTAGAGCGACAGGGTCAGGCCCAGCCGGTTCACCAGAATCAGCAGCGACAGGCCCAGAATGATCTCCGGTATCACCAGCGGCAGCATGACCAGCCCGAAGATCGGCCTTTGCAGCGGGAAGCGGTAGCGCGTCATGGCGCGCGCCGCCAGGATGCCCAGCAGCGTCGAGAAGACGGCGCTGAACACCGCCACCTTCAGGCTGTTCAGCAGCGCGTCGAACAGGCGCGGCGTCTCCCATAGCTGGTCATACCATTTCGTGGTGAATTCCTTCAGCGGGAAGGACACGAAGATGGAATCATTGAAGGAGAAGACCGGCAGCACCAGGATCGGCACGTACAGGAAGGCCAGGTACAGCGCCGCATAGCCCATGCGCACGCGCCGGCCGGTATCGCGCGTCGCGTCGCTCATCGGATCGCTCCCGTGCCGCGCTTGGCCAGCCAGATGGTCAGGCAGGCGATGGCGGTCACCGCCAGCATGGTGCTGATCGCCAGGGCGGAGCCCAGCGGCCAGTTATTCGCCTTGCCGAATTGCGCCTGGATGATGTTGGCGATCATCACCCCGCCGGTGCCGCCGACCAGGGTGGGGGTCACGTAATCGCCGACCGTGGGGATGAAGATCAGCAGCGAGGCGGCGATGACTCCCGGCATGGACAGCGGCAGCGTCACCCGGAAAAAGCGCCGCACCGGCCCGTCGCCCAGATCGGTCGCGGCCTCCAGCAGGGTGCGGTCGATCTTCTCCAGCGACACGTAGATCGGCAGGATGGCGAAGGCGGCCCAGGCATGGGCCAGCGTCACGATCACCGAGAACGGATTGTACAGCAGGAATTGCAGCGGTTCCGCGATCACGCCCAGCGACATCAGCCCGGAATTGATGACGCCGTTATAGCCCAGGATCACCTTCCAGGAGAAAACCCGCAACAGGTAGCTGGTCCAGAACGGCAGGGTCAGCAGGATCAGCCAGAGCAGCTTGTGCTTCTTCACGTCGAAGGCGACGAAATAGGCCATCGGATAGGCCAGCAGCACGGTGATCAGCGTCACCAGGCCGGAAATCATCACCGAGCGCAGGAACAGCGTGTGGTAGATGTCGCGCGTCGCCACGTCGGCGTAATTCTTCAGCGTCAGGGTGGTGTCGAGCGTTACATAGCTCTGCGACCAGAAGCTGTAGGCCACCATCAGCATCAGCGGCACCGCCATGGCGGCCAGCACCACGAACAGGGTGGGCGAGATCAGCGTATAGCCGCGCAGCGCCTCGTGCCGGGCCAGCAGCAGATGCAGCCGGTCCAGCAGGCCGGCGGACGGTGTCATGGGCGATGCTGCGCTCTCCGCACGGTCGGTCAACCGGGCCCTCTCCCCTCGCTTCTCCGCATCCTCGCCGGATGACGCCCCCAGGCTCCGCCCGTCTGTAGCGGCGCGGTTACCTGCTCATATCTATTCGGAAAATGCCGGGTTTCGCAAGGGAGAGCAGGGGGCGCGTTGCACGACCGATATCCAGTGGCCGGAAGCGTGGATTTCCGGCACAAGGCGGGGTGACGGGGGGGAGTATGGGAGGGCCGCTACGCCGCCGAGGCGGCTCCGCGTTTGGCGGTGAAGTGGCGGGGGAAGACGCCGGCCAGGAACAGCAGGCAGACGCGCCGCGCCGCCGCGCGGTCGAAATGCGCGGGGGTGAGAAGCTGGTCCAGCCACAGACCGTCAGCCAGCGCCATCAGCCCGTTGGCGGCGTCCTCGGCGTCGATATCGGCATAGCCGCCGGTCTCCACCAGCTCGCGGCAGATCGCGCGGATCGCCTCCAGATGCTCGCTATCCTGGCGCTCGCAGACCGCCAGATAGGTCGGCCGGGAGCGCGCCTCGCCCCAGAAGGCGTACCAGACGGCGATCTTCTTGCGGTTGCAGACGGTGGGGTGGAACTCGGCATCCACGATGGCGGTCAGCCGGGCGGCCGGGTCGGCCCCGGCCTCGGCCACGGCGGCGCGCCAGAAGCCGGTATATTCGTCGGCCAGATGGGTCAGCGTCTCGACCAGCAGGGCGTCCTTGCTGGTGAAGTGGAAATTCACGATGCCGCGCGACAGGCCGGCCCCTTCGGAAACCTTGGCCAGGGTGGTGTCGGCGAAGCCGCTGCGGGCGATGGAATCGATGGTCGCCTCGATCAGCTTCAGGCGCGTGGCTTCCTTCGCGGCGGCACGCTGCGTGCCCGGCCGCTGCGTGCGGAGTTGCGACTGGCTTTTCGGGGGGCGGCCCCGCTTCGCTGCGACCCGTGGCGCCTCTGCCATCTATCCCTCAATCCCACCCTGGCGCCTACGACGGCGGCCAATGGCGGGTATGTTTCGCCTAAAATTGCGGCAAAATCCAGCGGCACGCCGTCGCAGACGAAAAACCCCGCCGCAGCGGGGTTTTCCTTGATCCTGCCGGCAGGGGCTATTGGCCGGACATGGCGCGGATTTCCTGCCACATCTGCACCAGCGCATCCTTGTTCGGCAAGGTGCGCTGGAAGATGCCAGCGGCCAGGAAGGCGTCCGCATCGGTCGGCAGCTCGGCCTTCTGCACCAGGGCGGCATCCATGCTCTTCAACGCCTTGGTGTTGGCCGGGCCATAGCCCATCTCGGTTACCAGGAAGTGGCTGGCGCTGTCGTTGATGTTGGAATCGATCAGCGTGTGCGCCTTGGCGACGTTCTTCGATTCCTTATGCATCACGAAACCGCAGACGAAGGTGATGATGCCCTTCGGCCGCATGAACTTCACCGGCAGTTCCTCGGCCTTCATCTCGGTGTAATGGTCGTTCCAGGTGATGGCGGCGACCACCTCGCCCGAGGCGACGGCCTGGACCAGCGTGGTGGAATCGCTGGTGACCATGCGCAGATTCTGCGCCAGCGCGGTCATGTGCTCGCGCACCTTCTTCTCGTTTTCCGCACTCAGCGGCTCGTACGGGTCGATGCCGATATGCAGGGCGGAGATGGCGAAGGTGTCGTCCACGCCTTCCAGCGCGGCCACCCGGCCCTTATATTTCGGGTCCCACAGAATGTCCCAGCTTTCCTTGCCGGCATATTCCGGGGCCAGGTCGGTGCGCACAGTCACCGAGGTGTTGCCCCAATATTGCGGCACGAACCAGACCTTGCCGCCCTCGGCCGCCATGCCCTTGATGTTGCGTAGGGATTCCGGCAGGGCGTTCCAATGGCTCAGCTTCGACGGATCGATCGGCTGCAACAGCCCGGCATCGCGCCAGCGCGGCACCTCGTAGGTGCAGGGCGCCATGACGTCCGGCTTGAAGCCGCCCATCATCTTGGCGAAGGCCTCGTCCTCGTCGGCGAACAGCGCGCTGTCCGGCGTCGCCTTGTACTTCTTCTCATATTCCTCGAAGAAAGCCGGCTCGGCCAGGTTTTCCCAGGTGAACAGCGTCGCCTCGGCGGCGGCTGCCGGGCGCGGGCCGGCCAGCGTCAGGAAGGCCCCGGCCGCCGCGGCGATCATCGTCGCCGAAAGCAAGCCGGTGCGGGCAGGGTGGTCGCTTGTTATCTTGCTCATGTCGTCTCCCAGTCGATGCAAATGGCGTGGCGACGGCGCTGTGGCGATGCGCTCCTTTTCGCCCGACTTTATATCGGCTGGAAGACGCCGCCAATCGGCTAAAATCGGTATCCGGACACCTTGTCGCCGGGCCTCAGATGAACATCTTGCGCAGGCGCTGGGAGACGACGTCGAGCAGGCTGACGGTGACGATGATGATGATCATCACCGCGCAGGTCTGGGCGAAGTAGAAGCCGCGGATAACCTCCCACAGCACCACGCCGATTCCACCCGCCCCGACCATGCCGACCACGGTGGCCGAGCGGACGTTCGATTCGAAGCGGTACAGCGCGTAGGATATCCACAGCGGCAGCACCTGGGGGATGACGCCGAACACGATTTCCTGGATCGCGTTCGCGCCAGTCGCGCGGATGCCCTCGACCGGGCGCGGGTCGATGGCTTCAACCGCCTCGGAGAACAGCTTGGCCAGGACGCCGGTGGTGTGGATGAACAGCGCCAGCACGCCCGCGAACGGCCCCAGACCGACCGCGACCACGAACAGCATGGCGAACACCATCTCGTTGATCGCTCGCAGCGCGTCCATCAGGCGGCGCACCGGCTGGTTGATCCACCAGGGGGCGATATTCTCCGACGCCAGCAGGGCGAAGGGCACGGCGGTGACGATGGAGAGCACGGTGCCCCACAGCGCGATCTGCACCGTGGTGACCATCTCCTCGATATAATATTCCCACTGCCGGAAATCGGGCGGGAAGAAATCCTTGGCGAAGGTCGCCATGTTGCCGGCGTCGGTTATCAGGTCGAGCGGGCGCATCTCGGCACCCTCCCAGGACCACACCAGAACGGCGAGGAACAGGCCCCAGCCCAGATAATACAGCAGGGATTTCTTCGCGTCGCGGCGCGGAAAATCGATCGCGCTGGGGGCGTTTTCGGTCTGGCTCGTCATGACCAACTCCTTAAGGCGGAATGGCGGATGCAATTCGGGCCGGAACGCGGTCGCGCCCCGGCCCGAGGGCAGGCAAGAGATCAGTTGGTCTTCGACTTCTTGTTCAGCTCGTCGAGCTGGGCGTTGATTTCCGCCAGCTTCTTCTGCTTCTCGTCGGCGGCCATCTTGTCGTCATTCTCGATGCGGGTCTTGGTGCGGAACAGCTCAAGCTGACGGATCGGGATCAGCTGGTCGTTGCTGCTCTCGCGGAACGGGCCCCAGGACAGGCCCGCCAGCACCTTCTTCTCGGCCTCGACGTTCGAGCCCTTCACGCCGTAATCCATGAAGAAGGTCTTGATCTTGCCCTTCATCTCAGCCGGCAGGTCGGCACGCCAGACGATCGGGTCGGACGGGATCAGCGGGGAACGCCAGATCTCCTTGATCTGGGCATACTTCTCCGGGAAGTTCTGCTTGATGCGGTCCATGCTCTCGGTGTTGTTGGTCGCGAGGTCGACCTGCTTATTGGCGACGGCCAGGGCGTTGGTCTCGTGGTTGGCGGTGACCATGCGCTTGAAATGCTGCTTGGCGTCGATGTTGTTCAGCGCGAACACGTAGTAGCTGGGCACCAGGAAGCCGGAGGTCGAGTTGGGATCGCCGTTGCCGAAGGTGTAGGCCTTGCCGTCCTTCACCAGGTCTTCCAGATTGTTCACCGGCACGTCCTTGTGCGCGATGATCATCGAGTAATAGCCGGCGCTGCCGTCGGCGGCGACGGTCTGCACGAAAATCTCGCCATTGGCGCGGTCCACGGCTTCCATAGCCGACTTGTTGCCGTACCAGGCGATATCGACCTTCTTGAAGCGCATGCCCTCGATGATGCCGGCATAGTCCGGCGCGAAATAGGCATTCACCTTCATGCCCAGCTTCTTTTCCATATCGGCCAGGAAAGGCTGCCAGACGGTCTTTAGATTCTGTGAGGACTCGGTCGAGATGATGCCGAAATTCAGCTCTTTCATGTCCTGCGCCGAAACGGCGCCGGCGGTCAGCGCGGTCGCGGCGACCACGGCACCCGCAAGGAATTTGCGAAGCATTCCACTACCTCCTGATAAAAATCACACCGGGTCGACCCGGTTTCCCGCGCCTTCCCCCGGAAGGCGAAGCTGTTTGCGTTGGCTCAGGTCGCGGCGGCGACCAGGGCGGGCTTGCGCAGCGTGGCGACCTTCTGCTGGCCGCTGAAATCCCCAAGGATCAATTCCTCGCTGTCCGCGCCGTAGAGCTCGCGCAGGAATTCCGGCGTCAACGCCTCGCTGGGGCCGTCATAGATGATCTGGCCGGCCCGCATGGCGACGGTGCGCGGGCAGTAGCGCAACGCGTAATCCACCTGATGCAGGGAGACGACGACCGTGATGGCGTCCTCGCGATTGATGGTGGACAGGATTTCCATTACCCGGCGCGCCGATTCCGGGTCGAGCGAGGCGATCGGCTCGTCGGCCAGCAATATTTCGGCCTGCTGCACCAGGGCGCGGGCGATGGCGGCGCGCTGCTGCTGCCCGCCCGACAG
>NZ_LPXN01000065.1 GCF_001618175.1 Oceanibaculum pacificum
CCCGGAAGGGGAGAGGGATGCCGGAGCTTGGCGAGGGAACGAGCCTAGCGAAGGCCGGGTGAGGGGAGACCCGCACCAGTCCCTACTCTGCCGGTCCCGCCTTGGTCAGCGCCTTCACCGCGCCGTGCAGGGTGCGCAGCTCCTGTTCGGTCGGGGCGGCGCGCTGGAAGGCGTTGCGCAAATTGCGCGTCACCGTGTGGCGCAGATGCGGCTCGGTCATGAAGCCGCCGCGCTCCAGATGCTCGACCAGCCGGCTCATGAAATTCTCGAACTCGGCCTTGGGCGCCGGCACATCGGCCCCGCCGGAGAGGTAGCGGCCCGGCGTTTCGTCGCCCGCCTGATACCATTCATAGGCCAGCAGCAGCACCGCCTGGGCCAGGTTCAGCGAGGTGAAGTCCGGGTTCAGCGGCACGGTCAGCACCGTGTCGGCGGCGGCCACCTCGTCATTCTCCAGCCCGGCGCGCTCCGGCCCGAACAGCACGCCGCAGCGCCTGCCATCGGCGATCAGGTCGCGCAGCTCGGTCCCGGCCTGGCGCGCGGTGACGATAGGCTTGGCCTGCGCCCGGCTGCGCGCCGTGGTGGCGTAGACATGGTTCAGATCGGCAATCGCCGCGTCCACCGTATCGAACAGCACCGCCGCATCGAGCACCCGGTCGGCGCCCGACGCCGCCGCCCAGGCCGCCTCGTTCGGCCAGCCGTCGCGCGGGCGCACCAGGCGCATCTCGGTCAGCCCGCCATTCAGCATGGCGCGCGCGGCCATGCCGATATTCTCGCCCAGCTGCGGGCGTACCAGGATGACGATAGGGGACGCGCTGATGGTCATGGATAGGGACGCTCCGAACTTTCCTCCATCACCATCCTCGAGCTTGACCCGAGGATCCAGGGGCGGTGCTAAGCCCGTATCGTCTCGGCCTGCCGCTCTGGATTGCCGGGTCAAGCCCGGCAATGACAAGGAGTGTTTGTCTTTTTTGCTCACGCCGCCGGGCGGACGCCGGCGCGCATCAGCTTGTAGGTGATACTGTCGGACAGCGCGTCGACCGAGGCGTTCAGGATGTTCGGCGAGACGCCCACTGTGGTCCAGCGCTCGCCGTCGGCATCCTCGGATTCGATCATCACGCGGGTAATGGCGCGGGTGCCGTCGTTCGGCGTCAGGATGCGCACCTTGTAGTCGACCAGTTGCAGATGCTCGACACCGGGATAATCGCCGACCAGCGCCTTGCGCAGCGCATTGTCGAAGGCGTTCACCGGGCCGTTGCCCAACGCCACCTCGTAGCGCACCGCATTGCCGATGGCGACGCTGACGGTCGCCTCCGCCTCGGTGACGAGCTGGCCGCGGGCGTTAAAGCGGCGTTCGTCCATCACCCGGAAGCGCTGCAAGGTGAAGAATTGCGGCACATGGTCCAGCATGCGTCGGGCCAGCAGCTCGAAGCTCGCTTCCGCGCCGTCATAGGCATAGCCCTCGAACTCGCGCTCCTTCACCGTCTCGACCAGGCTGTTGACCTTCGGGTCCTTGGGGTCGATCTCCAGCCCGATCTCGCGGAACCGGGCCAGGATGTTGGAACGGCCGGCCTGGTCGGAAACCACGACATGGCGGGCATTGCCGATCAGCGACGGATCGACATGCTCGTAGGAGCGCGGGTCCTTCTCGATGGCCGAGACATGCAGCCCGCCCTTATGCGCGAAGGCGGATTCGCCGACATAGGCCTGCTGGCGGTTGGGCTGGCGGTTCAGCCGCTCGTCCAGCATGCGCGAGACATCGCGCAGATTGCGCAACCCATCCTCGCCGATGCCGACATCGAAGCCCATCTTCAGCGTCAGGCTGGGAATCAGCGAGACCAGATTGGCGTTGCCGCAGCGCTCGCCCAGCCCGTTCAGGGTGCCCTGAATCTGCCGTGCCCCGGCACGCACGGCGGCCAGGCTGTTGGCGACCGCATTCTCGGTATCGTTATGGCAATGAATGCCCAGCCGGTCGCCCGGCACATGCTTGGCGACCTCGGCCACGATGGCCTCCACCTCGTGCGGCAGCGTGCCGCCATTGGTATCGCACAGCACGATCCAGCGCGCGCCGGATTCGTAGGCGGTCCTGGCGCAGGCCAGCGCGAAGCCGGGATTGGCCTTGTAGCCGTCGAAGAAATGCTCGCAATCGAACATCACCTCCTCGGCCCGCTCGCCGGCCAGCTTCAGGCTGTCGGCGATCATCTCCAGATTTTCGTCCAGCGTGCAGTTCAGCGCCGTGGTGACGTGGAAATCCCAGGTCTTGCCCACCAGGCACACCACCTTGGCCTTGCTGTTCAGCACCGCCATCAGGCCGGGATCGTTGGCCGCCGAGCGGCCCGGCCGCCGGGTCATGCCGAAGGCCGACAGGCGCGCGCGGGAAAGCTTGGGCGGCGCGCCGAAGAACGCGTCGTCGGTCGGGTTGGCGCCGGGCCAGCCGCCCTCGATATAGTCGATGCCCAGGCGGTCGAGCGCGCGGGCAATCGCAATCTTATCCGGCACGGAGAAATCCACGCCTTGCGTCTGCCCGCCATCGCGGAGCGTGGAGTCGTAGAGATAGACCCGCTCCTTGCTCATGTCCCGCACCCGATCCGTCATGAAATGATAAGGGGCGCGAGTATCACGGATGCCGCAGGGCGGCGCAAGCGCGGGTTCTAGCCAGACGGGCGCGGACAAGAAATCAGATCGCGTTATAGAAAGCGCCGGGCCGGGTGATGAGACCGCGATATTCCCAGGTCCCGATGCCGGCAGCGGCAAGCACGTCAAGCGCCCAGGAGGCGCAGTTGGAAAAGGCGTTATAGGACGGTCCGCCGCCCCATCCATGATCACCGGGATCATTCCGCGCCGTATCGAGATTAAGCCGGCGATCCTCGTTCATCTTGGTCATGGCGCGGGCTGCCTGCGCTTCGCTGATCGGCCAGGTCTTCCGTTTCAGGTTGCCGTCCCCCAGGCTGTCAAACTCGACATAGATACGCCCCGATTGCCCTCTCGCCGTATTCAGAAAATATCCAATCCTGCTGCGCAAGGTGTCGTCCGGCAGATCGCGCGGCGACAGGCCCATCGCCATGGTCACCTGGCCATCCATCTCGATGGTGACGAAGGCGTGGCCGACATCGAGCCGGCCATGCTTATAGGCGTTCAGGGTAATGCTGTATTGCGGCGGCGTATTCCTGAGGCGCGCTGGCCGGTTGGTCCGGCGGGCGATCGGCACGTTGAGCTGCCCGCCCGGCGTATCGCCGCTGAGATAATGGCCGGCGAGCAAGGACGTCACGCCCGCGACGCCGATGCCGACCGCACCGAAGCCGGTTGCGAAGGCCAGCCCCGCCCCCACCACGCCGGCGGCAGCCCCCCAGGACCAGCGCGGCTGCGCCACCAGATGCGGATGGGATGTCGGAAGGCCCGGCTGCCGCTGCACGGCCCCGCCGCCTGGCATCCCTACCGCCATCGCCGCTTTCACGCCGATGGCGTCTGCCTGCGCTTCCAGCGCGCGGTCGCTGACCACGGCGATGCCGCTGCCGAAGGGGTTGCGCACGCGGCCCTGGCGCTGCTGGACGACATGGGCCAGTTCATGGCCGAGCAGTTGCAGCCCCTGGCGGCTGTTGGGATCGTAGCGGCCGGGCGCGAAATGGATGGTGGAGCCGAGCGTGAAGGCGACCGCGCCCAAGGCCGGCGCTTCCGGGCCGATGCGGATTCGCACATCGCCCAGGCTGGCCCCCAGCACGCTTTCCATGCGCCGCTGGATCGCCGGCGGTAGGGGTTGACCCAGGGACTGACCACCGCCCGCGCCCAGCCGGGCCGCCATCGCCGGCGTCACCTGGAACGATTCGCCGCCGCCATGACGCTGGACCACCAGACCGCGCGGCATGCGACCGGCGGCGAAATAGCCCTGAATGATTCCGTTCCGCATGCCCGCCCCCGACAAAGCCGCGTCCGGACACAGAATACAACCTAAAGATGTCTATCGATAGACAGGCAATCGCATGCGGCGAGAGCGCGGGCGAGCTTGTCGGGGCGGGCTTGCCGGACCCGCCCCCTTTTTTCGATCAGGCGTTCTCTTTCTTGCGCAGCGCGGCGGCTCCGCCGGCAATCGCGGCCTGGGCGGCGGCGAGGCGGGCGATGGGCACGCGGAAGGGCGAGCAGGAGACGTAATCCAGCCCGACTTCCTGGCAATACTGGATCGAGGCCGGGTCGCCGCCATGCTCCCCGCAGATGCCCAGCTTGATATCCGCGCGGGTCTTGCGGCCACGCTCGACGGCAATCGCCATCAGCTCGCCGACGCCCTCGGTATCGAGCGACTGGAACGGATCGCCCTCCAGTATCCCCTGATCCTCGTAGGTTTTCAGGAAGGAGCCGGAATCGTCGCGCGACAGGCCGAAGGTGGTCTGCGTCAGATCGTTGGTGCCGAAGCTGAAGAACTCGGCGCTTTCGGCTATTTCGGCGGCCTTCAGCGCGGCGCGCGGCAGCTCGATCATGGTGCCGACCAGATAGGTGATCTGCTGCCCCGCCTCTTCCATCACCGCCTTGGCGGTACGGTCGATGACGGCCTTCAGAATGTCGAGCTCCTTGCGGGTGGCGACCAGCGGAATCATGATTTCCGGCGTCACCGTATCGCCATCCTGCTTCAACACCTCGGCGACCGCTTCGAAGATGGCGCGGGCCTGCATCTCGTAGATCTCCGGGTACGAGATGCCGAGGCGGCAGCCGCGATGGCCCAGCATCGGGTTCGATTCCTTCAGCTGCACGGCGCGCTGGCGCAGCGCTTCGGCATCGACGCCGGCCGCCTTGGCCACCGTGGCGATCTCCTCGTCGGTGTGCGGCAGGAATTCGTGCAGCGGCGGATCGAGCAGGCGGATGGTGACCGGCAGGCCCTTCATGATCTGGAACAGCTCGACGAAATCCTGGCGCTGCATCGGCAGAATCTTGGCCAGCGCCAGGCGGCGGCCCTTCTCCGTCGAGGCCATGATCATCTCGCGCACGGCGACGATGCGCTCGGCATCGAAGAACATATGCTCGGTGCGGCACAGGCCGATGCCTTCCGCGCCGAACTTGCGGGCCGCGCGGGCGTCGGCCGGGGTTTCGGCGTTGGTGCGCACCTTCATGGTGCGGATGCCGTCGGCCCATTCCATCAGCTCGGCAAAATCGCCGGAGAGCTGCGGCTGGATGGTCGGCACCTCGCCCAGCATCACCTCGCCGGACGCGCCGTCGATGGTCAGCGTGTCGCCTTCCTTCACGATGGCCTCGCCGGCATACATCAGCTTCTTCGCGTAGTCGATGCGCAGCTCGCCCGCCCCCGACACGCAGGGCCGGCCCATGCCGCGCGCGACGACCGCCGCGTGGCTGGTCATGCCGCCGCGCGTCGTCAGGATGCCGCGCGCCGCGTGCATGCCGTGAATATCCTCCGGGCTGGTCTCGATGCGCACCAGGATAACGGCCTCGCCGCGCCCGGCCTGCGCCTCGGCGGCGTCGGCGGTGAACACCACCTTGCCGGACGCAGCGCCCGGCGAGGCCGGCAGGCCGCGACCCAATACCTTGCGTTCGGCCTTCGGGTCCAGCGTCGGGTGCAGCAGCTGGTCCAGCGCCGACGGCTCGACGCGCTGCACCGCCTCGGTCCGGTCGATCAGCTTCTCATGCACCATATCGACCGCGATCTTCAGCGCGGCGGCGGCCGTGCGCTTGCCGTTGCGGGTCTGCAGCATCCACAGCTTGTTCTGCTGCACGGTGAATTCGATGTCCTGCATGTCGCGGTAATGCTTTTCCAGCTTCTCGCGCACATCCATCAGCTGGGCGAACACGCCCGGCATCACCTCCTCCATGGAGGGCAGGTCGGATTCGGCGGCCTCGCGGCCCTGCACCGTCAGCGACTGCGGGGTGCGGATGCCGGCCACCACATCCTCGCCCTGCGCATTGACCAGGAATTCGCCATAGAACAGGTTTTCGCCGGTCGACGGGTTGCGGGTGAAGGCCACGCCGGTGGCGCAATCATCGCCCATATTGCCGAACACCATGGCCTGCACATTGACCGCCGTGCCCCAGCTGGCCGGAATGTCGTGCAGCCGGCGATAGACGATCGCGCGCTGGTTCATCCAGGAGCCGAACACCGCGCCGATGGCGCCCCAGAGCTGTTCCTGCGGGTCCTGCGGGAAGGGCTTGCCGAGCTCTTCCTCGACCTTCGCCTTATACTGCTCGACGACGGCCTTCCAATCATCGGCGGTCATCTGGGTGTCCAGGCGATAGCCCTTCTCATCCTTGGCGGATTCGAGGATTTCCTCGAAATGGCCGTGATCGACCTCCAGCACGACATCGCCATACATCTGGATGAAGCGGCGATAGCTATCATAGGCGAAGCGCGGATCGCCGGACTTCTTGGCCAGCCCCTCGACCGTGATGTCGTTCAGGCCCAGATTCAGCACCGTGTCCATCATGCCCGGCATCGAGGCCCGCGCGCCGGAGCGCACGGAGACCAGCAGCGGGTCCGCGGGGTCGCCGAACTTCATGCCCAGCGCCTTTTCCAGGCCGGCCAGCGCGGCATCGGCCTGCGCCTTCAGCTCCGCCGGGTACTGGTTGCCATTGTCGTAATAATGGGTGCAGACCTCGGTCGAGATGGTAAAGCCCGGCGGCACCGGCAGGCCCAGGCTGCTCATCTCAGCCAGATTGGCGCCCTTGCCGCCCAGAAGATTGCGCATCCCGGCATTGCCGTCGGCCTTGCCGTCACCGAAGCTGTACACCCACTTGGTCATGTTCTACCCGCCTTAGCGTTCGACCACCTGCGGAGCCGGAGGCTCCGCGCTCTATGCTCAGTCTCCCCTCACCCAGCTCCG
>NZ_LPXN01000066.1 GCF_001618175.1 Oceanibaculum pacificum
CTGAGGAGGCCGCGTGAGCGGACGTCTCGAAGGGTTCGGCGGCAGGCCCGAACCCAACCATTGGCAGACGCCGCCCGCCGCGCCATATTCCGCGCATGTCCGATACGATGATGGTTTTCGACCGCCGCGCCGTGCGCGCCCAGCGCGACCGCGCCGCCCCCGCCTATGGCGCGTTCGGCTTCCTGAAGCAGGAAATATCGCAGCGGCTGGCGGAGCGGCTGGACGGCATCAATAGGCGCTTCCCGCTGGCGGTCGATCTCGGCTGCCATCTGGGCGCGATGGGCGATGCGCTGGCCGGGCGCGGCGGCATCGAACGCCTGGTGCAGGCCGACCTTTCGCCCGCCATGGCGCGCGCGGCGGCCGGCGCCGGCCGGCCCACCCTGGCCGCCGACGAGGAGGCGCTGCCCTTCGCCCCCGGCAGCCTGGACCTGGTGACGAGCTGCCTGTCGCTGCATTGGGTGAACGACCTGCCCGGCGCGCTGCTGCAGATATCCCAGGCGCTGAAGCCGGACGGGCTGTTCCTCGGCGCGATGCTGGGCGGCACCACCCTGGTCGAGCTGCGCGAGGTGATGACCCAGGCGGAGATCGACGTGGAGGGCGGGCTGTCGCCGCGCCTCTCCCCCTTCGCCGATCTGCGCGACGCCGGCGGCCTGCTGCAACGCGCCGGCTTCGCCCTGCCGGTGGTCGACAGCGACTGGCTGACCGTGACCTATGAGAACGCCCTGGCGCTGATGCGCGATCTGCGCGGCATGGGCGAGACCAACGCGCATCTGCAGCGCCGCCGGCATTTCACCCGCCGCGCCACCCTGCTGCGCGCGGCCGAGCTGTATCAGGAGCGTTTCGCCGACGCGGACGGGCGCATCTCGGCCACCTTCCAGGTGCTCTATTTGACCGCCTGGACGCCGCACGCGGCCCAGCCGCAGCCGATGCGACGCGGCTCCGCCACCGCCCGCCTCGCCGACGCGCTGGGCGCGGTCGAGGTGAAGCCGCACTGACGATACTTCACAGAAAATCCCGCAGCATCGCGACCAGGGGGAGGTCGGCGGGCGGCATGGGGTAGGCGGACAGCGCCATCGGGCGGACCCATTTCACCGCGCTGTGCTCCACCGCCCGAAGCTGGCCGTTCCAGCGGCGGCAGATATAGAGCGGCATCAGCAGGTGGAAATCGTCATAGGTGTGCGAGGCGAAGGTGAAGGGGGCCAGGCAGCTCGACGCGGTGTCAATGTCCAGCTCCTCCTTCAGCTCGCGCACCAGGGCGGCCTCCGGCGTCTCCCCCGGCTCGACCTTGCCGCCGGGGAATTCCCACAGGCCGGACATCTTCTTGCCCTCCGGCCGCTGGGCGATCAGCACCCGGCCGTCGATATCGACCAGCGCCACGGCGACGACCAGCACGGTCGGCTTCGGCCCCGGCGATACCGGCTCCGCTCCGGAAGGGCAGAGATCGTCGAGCTTAGCTGCGGTAGGAGCCATTGATGTCGATATAGCCGTGCGTCAAATCGCAGGTCCATACGCGCGACCGGCCGCGACCGACGCCGACATCGACCTCGATCAGGATCTCGCTGCCCTTCATATGGGCGACGACCGGGGTTTCGTCATAGCCCTCGACGGCAGCACCCTCGGCCGCGACCTCGACGCCGCCGATGCGGATGGCGAGCTTGTCGCGGTCGGCCCACTCGCCGGACTTGCCGACCGCCATGACGATGCGGCCCCAATTGGCGTCCTCGCCGGCGATCGCGGTCTTCACCAGCGGCGAATTGGCGATGGCGAGACCGATGCGCTTGGCGGCGCGCGGCGAGGCCGCGCCGGTCACGTCGATGGTCACCAGCTTCTGCGCGCCCTCGCCGTCGCGCACGATCTGGATCGCCATGTCGGTCAGCAGATCCTCCAGCGCCTCGCGGAAGTCGCGCAGATGCGTGTCCTTGGCGCTTTCCACCGGCGGATGGGTCACCTTGCCGGTGGCGAACAGCAGCACCGTGTCGCTGGTCGAGGTGTCGCTGTCCACCGTGATGCAGTTGAACGACCGCTCGACCCCGCGCGACAGCATCTCCTGCAACACCGGGGCGGGGATTTCGGCGTCGGTGAAGACGAAGCCCAGCATCGTCGCCATGTCCGGCGCGATCATGCCTGACCCCTTGCAGATGCCGTTGATCGTCACCGGCACATCGCCGATGCGGGTGCGCCGGGTGGCCCCCTTGGGGAAAGTGTCGGTGGTCATGATCGCCTTGGCCGATTCGGCCCAGCTTGCCGACTTCAGCCCCTGGCGCAGGGCGGGGATGGCGTCCACCACCTTCTGCGCCGGCAGCAGCTCGCCGATCACCCCGGTCGAGGCCAGGAAGATTTCCGACGCCTCGCAGCCGATGGCCTTGGCCGCCGCCTCGGCGGTGGCGACGGCGGCGTCATAGCCCTTCTTGCCGGTGAAGGCGTTGGCGTTGCCGGAATTCACCAGCACGGCGCGCGCCCGGCCTTCCGCCAGATTGCGCCGGCACCATTCGACCGGTGCCGAGGCGGTCAGCGACTTGGTCAGCGCGCCGGCCACGGTGGCGCCGGGCGGCAGTTCCGCCAGGAACAGGTCGGTGCGGCCCTTATAGCGCACCCCGGCCGCGACCGAGGCCAGCTCGACGCCGGCAATCGGCGGCATATCGGGGAACGTCTCCGGCGCCAGCGGCGATACCTTCAGTGCCACGCTGCGTCTCCCTTATTTCGGCTGGGGCTGCGGCTGGGGCGCGGCGGGCTGCGGCTCGCCGGTCATGGTGAAACGCTCGATGGTGGCCTTCTCGCGCAGCTGCTCCAGCTGGGTGCGGGCGGCTTCCTCGGCCAGCTCGTTGCTGATCTGGGCGCGCATCTGATCCAGGCTGGGGGCCGGCTGCTCGCGGCGCTCGACCAGCTTGATGACATGCCAGCCGAACTGCGACTTCACCGGCTTGGCGCTATGCTTGCCGGGCTGCATGGCGAACGCGGCCTCGGCGAATTCCGGCACCATCTGGTCGGCGGTGAAGAAACCGAGATCGCCGCCATTATCCTTGCCGGGATCGATGGACTTCTCCCGCGCGATGGCGGCGAAATCGGCCCCGCCATCAAGCTGCTTCACGATGGCCTTGGCCTCCTCCTCGCTCTCGACCAGGATGTGGCTGGCGCGCACCTCCTCCGCCTTCGGGGTTTCGGCGCGCAGCTTCTTGTAGCGCTCCTCGATGGCGGCGTCGGTGACCTTCTCGTCGATCACCTTGGTCAGATACTCTTCCTGGATCACCCGGTTGCGATAGGCCTCGATGCGGCGCTGCACGGCCGGATCGTCGGCCAGGTTGCGCGCCTCGCCGGCCTTCTGCAGCAAAGCGCCGTCGATGGCGCGCTCCAGCAGCGCGGGGTAGAGCATCTCCATCGGGATCTGGCGATATTGCGCCGGCAGCGTCTCGATCAGCGACAGTACGTCGCTTTGCCGCACCGCCGCGCCGTCGACGGTGGCGACCACCGTATCGGGATCGACAGCCGCGGCCGCATCGGGGATCGGCTGCACGCTTGTCTGGGCCGAGGCGGGCTGCGCGCCCAGCCAGGTCACGGCGAGCGCCGCGGCGAAAAGGGCGGAAAGGCGCAAGACGAGCATGATCTGATCCTAGGTTTGTGGGGCGACGGCACGGGCCATCGTCGAAATCGGCCCGACACTACCGCAGGCGGCGAAACAGCGGCAAGGTTCATCGTATGGTCATACAGCTGTCGATACGGCTTTCGGGGGGGCGCGGACTTAACCGAGGCGGCGTTGACAGGGATTGACGATACCCCTATGTGTCAGCCCACAGGTGGGTCTTGTATAATGATCCGCCGCCTTCGAACGTACCCGAGGTTTCCCCCATGCTTGGCGCTCTCGCCAGAACCCTGTTCGGCTCCGCGAATGACCGCGTGGTCAAGCGCCTGCGTAAGCGGGTCGAAGCGATCAACGCCCTGGAGCCCGCCATCGCGGCGCTGTCGGACGAGGAATTGCGCGGCAAAACGGCGGAATTCCGCGGCCGCCTGGCCGAGGGCGCGACGCTCGACGATCTGCTGGAGGAAGCCTTCGCCACGGTGCGCGAGACGGCCCGGCGCACGCTGGGCCTGCGGCCCTTCGACGTGCAGCTGATGGGCGGCATCGTGCTGCATGAAGGCATGATCAGCGAGATGAAGACCGGCGAAGGCAAGACGCTGGTGGCGACCCTGCCGGTCTATCTGAACGCGCTGGAAGGCAAGGGCGTCCATGTCGTCACGGTGAACGACTATCTGGCCCGGCGCGACGCCGCCTGGATGTCCAAGGTGTATAATTTCCTGGGGCTGTCGGTCGGCACCATCCTGAACGGGATTTACGACGACGACCGCCGCGCCGCCTACGCCGCCGACATCACCTACGGCACCAACAACGAATTCGGCTTCGACTATCTGCGCGACAATATGAAGTTCCGCCTGGAGGATATGGTCCAGCGCGACTTCAACTACGCCATCGTCGACGAGGTCGACTCGATCCTGGTGGACGAGGCGCGCACGCCGCTCATCATCTCCGGTCCGGCCGAGGATTCCTCGGAGCTGTACAAGGCCATGAACGTGCTGCTGCCGCGCCTGACGCCGGAGGATTACGAGAAGGACGAAAAGCAGCGCTCCGTCACCCTCACCGAGGAGGGCACGGAGAAGATGGAGCAGATTTTGCGCGAGGTCGGCATGCTGACCCAGGGCAATCTGTACGACACCCACAATGTCTCGCTGGTTCACCACATGAACCAGGCGCTGCGCGCCCACCAGCTTTTCCAGCGCGACGTCGACTACATCGTGAAGAACGACAAGGTCGTCATCATCGACGAGTTCACCGGTCGCATGATGGAAGGAAGGCGCTATTCCGAAGGGCTGCATCAGGCGCTGGAAGCCAAGGAAGGCGTGACGATCCAGCAGGAAAACCAGACGCTGGCCTCGATCACCTTCCAGAATTATTTCCGGCTCTATCCGAAACTGGCCGGCATGACCGGCACGGCGATGACGGAAGCCGCCGAGTTCGGCGAGATTTACGGCCTGGAAGTGGTCGAGATGCCGACCAACGTGCCGATGGCGCGCAAGGACCATGACGACGAGGTCTATCGCAGCCAGCGCGAGAAGTTCGACGCCATCATCGATTTGATCGAGGAGGCGCAGAAGCGCCGCCAGCCGGTGCTGGTCGGCACCGTGTCCATCGAGAAGTCGGAAATGCTGTCCGAGGCGCTGAAGCAGCGCAAGATGCCGCATGAGGTGCTGAACGCCCGCTATCACGAGCAGGAAGCCTTCATCATCTCGCAGGCCGGGCGTCCGGGTGCGGTGACAATCGCCACCAACATGGCCGGTCGCGGCACCGACATCCAGCTGGGCGGCAATCTCGACATGGCGCTGGCCGCCCGCCTGGAAGGCGTGCAGGACGAAGCCGAGATCGCGCGCATCACCGCCGAGGTGACGGCCGAGATTGAGGAAGGCCGCCGCATCGTGAAGGAGGCCGGCGGCCTCTACGTCGTCGGCACCGAGCGGCATGAGAGCCGCCGCATCGACAACCAGCTACGCGGCCGCTCCGGCCGTCAGGGCGATCCTGGCGCATCGAAGTTCTTCCTGGCGCTGGACGACGATCTGATGCGCATCTTCGGGTCCGAGCGGATGGAGGGCATGCTTCAGAAACTCGGCCTGAAGGAAGGCGAGGCCATCGTCCACCCCTGGATCAACAAGGCGCTGGAAAAGGCGCAGCAGAAGGTCGAGGCGCGCAATTTCGACATCCGCAAGCAGCTGCTGAAATATGACGACGTGATGAATGACCAGCGCAAGGTCATCTACGAGCAGCGCAAGGAGATCATGCGCGCCACCGAGGTGCAGCACACCATCGCCGACATGCGCCACGAGGTGATCGACGAGCTGATCGAAGCCTGCATCCCGCCGAACGCCTATGCCGAGCAGTGGGATACGGAAAAGCTGCATCAGGAGGTCGCCCGCCTGTTCAACCTGGACCTGCCGATTGCCGAATGGGCCAAGGAAGAAGGCATCGCCGACCAGGAGATCAAGGAACGCCTCATCAGCGCGGTCGACCGCAAGATGGCGGAAAAGGTGGCCAATTACGGCCCCGACATCATGCGCATGGCGGAAAAGAGCCTGCTGCTGCAAATCCTCGACCAGTGCTGGAAGGATCATCTGCTGCATCTGGACCATCTGCGCCAGGGCGTATCGCTGCGCGCCTACGCCCAGAAGGATCCGCTGAACGAGTATAAGCGCGAAGCCTTCCTGATGTTCGATGCGCTGCTGACCCGGATGCGCGAAACCGTCATCTCGGTTCTGGCGCATGTCGAATTGCGGGTGCAGCGGCCGGAGGATATGGAGCCCAAGCCGCAGGAAATGCACGAAACCCGGCACGACCCCGCCTTTGACGAGGTGGTGGACGAGCAGGGCTACGGCACCACCGACGCCGATGGCGCGGTGATTCCCCGCGCCGCCCGCTCGATTGCCGTCGAGGTTGATCCGAACGACCCCTCGACTTGGGGCAAGGTCCAGCGCAACGCCCTCTGTCCCTGCGGTTCCGGCAAGAAATTCAAGCACTGCCACGGCAAGATCGGCTAGGCAACCGCCGATGAATGGCGGCTATGGCGCAAGCGGCCTTATGCTTCGAGACGGCCGCTTGCGC
>NZ_LPXN01000067.1 GCF_001618175.1 Oceanibaculum pacificum
CATCCCTCGCCCCGGAAGGGGAGAGGGATGCGGAGACTTATGAGCGTGAGCGAATTAGTCGGAGCTGGGTGAGGGGAGGCGGCACCGTCCGCGCCGGTCTCCCCTCACCCGGCTTGCGCTAGGCCCGTTCCTCGCCCAAGCCGGAGCTGGGTGAGGGGAGAAACCGCGTCCTCAGCGTTCCTCGCGGACCAGGGTTTCCAGGCCTTCGGCGATCTGGGTGCCGATGGCGTGGCCCTCGCCCTTCATCTGGTTGTGCAGCACGGCGCGGATGGCGTCGACATGGGCGCGCACGATTTCCATCTGAGTGTCGTTCGCCTTGGTCATGCCGTCGATGAAACGGCAGAGCGAGCCGCAGATCCGGGTGATCAGCGGATAGTTGAAATTGGTGCCAAGCCCGCGCAGATCGTGCGCCAGGTCGAAGATGCGCCTGGCCGCCGCCGTGCAATCCTGGGGCTGGGCCTTCATCGCCTGATAGGCGGCCTGCATTTCCTTCAAGTCCGGCTCGGCCTCGGCGGCGAGGTCGATGGAGGCGGTGAATTTCTCCATCGCCGCTTCCGCCTTGGCGATAGCGGCGGCGTTCAGCGCGCGCGGATCGTTCACATATTGCTTGAGCTTGTTGGCCGGATGAATGATCTCGACGTCTTTTTTCGCCATGGCAGCGCCTTCATCTCACTCGTGCTCTCGCCCAGGACGGCCGGGCACTGGGATATCTTAGCCTATTCCTCGTCCGCGCGTCTCTCCGGTCCGTCGAAGGGCATGTTCTTGCGCCGCCGGTCGGGGCCGAAATAGCGCCCTGTCCTGATGAAGGGGCGGCGGTTGGTGACGATGGAATGGATGCGCGCCAGCAGGCTCTTGGCGGTCACGGGCTTGGCCATGAATTCGTCGATGCCGGAATCGCGCGCCACCTCCACCTTCAGCCGCTCGGTATGGCCGGTCAGCATGATGATCGGCACGAACGGGTCCGGGCTGTTGCTGTCCTGGCGCAGGTAGCGGGTGAATTCCAGCCCGTCCATCGGCTCCATGTTCCAGTCGGTGATCACCAGGTGGATGTCGTTGTTGCGCATCCGCTCGATGGCGTGCTCGCCGTCACGCGCATCGATGATGTTGCGGATGCCGATGGCCTCCAGGATCGCGCGCACCAGCGAGCGCATATGCCGGTTGTCGTCGGCGACCAGGACGGTGAGCTGATCTATTCTCGACATGCGGAATGGCCTTCGATGCCGAGAAACCTAGCGCGACGGGGCAGCGGACGGGGCGACGGACGGGCCGGCCCCCGGGAATGGCGAACAGCAGGGCGCTGGCAGGATGACGCCGGGGGCGGGCTGGGCGCGGCGGTCGGTGGGCTGTAATCGCATCTCGTCTCGGCTTTCCCTGCGGCATGGCGCCGCGCATTGCTGCTATCTTGCCGGCCCCGGAGAAAAAACACCCCGCGGAAGCGCGGGATACCGCAGTCTACAGAATTCTCTTGCATGGCGCATGGCATTTGTTAAGCCCAGCAACGCCTTAACCGAAGGCTGCCGGCGCGGGCAACGGATCCGTCGGCGCGGCGTTAGGCCCGCACCGGCGGAATTGCGCGGATGCAGCGGTTCCGCGTGCGGTAAGACACTAGATTTGGTATAAGATCGTCGACTTATACGGGTAAGGAAACCGAGGACAGGCGCATGGCCGGCCATTCACAATTCAAGAACATCATGCATCGCAAAGGCGCGCAGGACGCCAAGCGGGCAAAGCTTTTCACCAAGATCGCGCGCGAAATCACCACCGCGTCGAAGATCAGCGACGACCCGTCGTCCAACCCGCGCCTGCGGGCTGCGATTCTGTTGGGGCGGGCGAACAATATGCCGAACGACAATATCAACCGCGCCATCAAGAAGGGTACGGGCGGCGACGGCGATGCCGATTATGTCGAGATGCGCTATGAGGGCTACGGTCCCGGCGGCGTCGCGGTGATCGTCGAGGCGCTGACCGACAACCGCAACCGCACCGCCGCCGAGGTGCGCGCCGCCTTCTCCAAGCATGGCGGGTCGCTGGGCGAGACCAATTCGGTGTCCTTCATGTTCGACCGCATCGGCCAGGTGGTCTATCCGGCCAAGGCGGCGGAGGCCGAGGCGATGTTCGAGGCGGCGCTGGAAGCCGGCGCGGAGAATGTCGAAAGCAGCGAGGAGACGCACGAGGTCACCTGCTCGCAGGAGGATTTCGCCGCCGTCCGCGACGCGCTGGAGGAGAAGTTCGGCGCGCCGCAGAGCGCCGGGCTGGTCTGGCGGCCGCAGAACACCACGCCGGTCGACGAGGAAAAGGCGGCCTCGCTGCTGAAGCTGATCGACGTGCTGGAAGATAATGACGACGTGCAGACGGTCGCCGCCAATTTCGAGATTTCCGAGGATGTCCTCGAAAAGCTGACGGCGGCGTAAGGCTGGAGAATGACATGCGGCTGATCGGCCTCGATCCGGGGCTGCGCAACACGGGGTGGGGCGTCATCGACGTCGAGGGCACGCGGCTGCGCCACGTCGCCAACGGCGTGGTGCGTTCCGACTCGGCGTTGGATATCGCCGGCCGCCTGCTCCAGCTCAACCAGGGCGTGGCGGAGATGCTGGAGCGCTACCGCCCCGACGAGGCCGCCATCGAGGAGACCTTCGTCAACAAGAACCCGGAATCCACGCTGAAGCTGGGGCTGGCGCGCGGCGCGGTGATCCTGGCCCCGGCCAGCCGGGGCATCCCGGTCACCGAATATGCGCCCAACCGGGTGAAGAAGGCGGTGGTCGGCGCCGGCCATGCGGCGAAGGAGCAGGTGCAGATGATGGTCCGCACGCTGCTGCCCGGCTCCGACGCGGGCGGCCCGGACGCCGCGGACGCGCTGGCGGTCGCCATCTGCCACGCGCATTTCCGCCAGACCTCCCAGGTCTATGCCCGCGCCCTTGCCCTGGCGGCGGCGAAATGATCGCCAAGCTGCGCGGCAAGGTGGACAGCGTCGCCGCCGATCACCTGGTGGTCGATGTGAACGGCGTCGGCTATCTGGTTTTCGCCTCCGCCCGCACGCTGGACCGCATGCCGAAGCCGGGCGAGGACGTGTCCCTGCGCATCGACACCCATGTCGGCGAGGACCATATCCGGCTCTACGGCTTCCTGGAGGCGGCGGAGCGCGACTGGTTCCGTCTGCTGCTGACGGTGCAGGGGGTGGGCGCGCGCGTCGGCCTCGCCATCCTGTCGGTGCTGACGCCCGACCAGATTCTCCAGGCCATCGCGGTGAACGACCCGAAGATGCTGGCCCGCGCCGATGGCGTGGGGCCGAAGCTGGCGGCGCGCATCGCCAACGAGCTGAAGGACAAGACCGCCAACCTGTCGCTGGCGGCGATCACGGCGGCCGCGCCGGCTGCCGCCATGCCTGCCTCCGGCGTCGCGACCGGGACCGCCGCCGGGGTCGCGGGCGATGCGCTCTCCGCGCTGGTCAATCTGGGCTATGGCCGCACCGAGGCCTTCGCGGCGGTGATGAAGGCCAGCCGGGCGCTGGGCGAGGGGGCCGAGTTGCAGGCGCTGATCCCCGCCGCCCTTAAGGAGCTGGCGGCATGATCGACAGCCCGGAGCGCATCGTCTCCCCGGAGCCCGAGGGCGTCGAGACGCAGGACAATACGCTGCGGCCCTTGAGCCTGGACGATTTCGTCGGCCAGAAGGCGGTGCGCGAGAATCTGCGCATCTTCATCGAGGCGGCGCGCGGGCGCGGCGAGGCGCTGGATCATGTGCTGTTCGCCGGCCCGCCGGGCCTGGGCAAGACCACGCTGGCGCAGATCGTGGCGCGCGAGCTGGGGGTGAATTTCCGCGCGACGTCCGGCCCGGTCATCGCCAAGGCCGGCGATCTGGCGGCGCTGCTGACCAATCTGCAGCCGCGCGACGTGCTGTTCATCGACGAAATCCACCGCCTTAATCCTGCCGTCGAGGAAGTGCTCTATCCCGCGATGGAGGATTTCCAGCTCGATCTGATCATCGGCGAGGGGCCGGCGGCGCGGTCCATCCGCATCGATCTGCCGCCCTTCACGCTGGTCGCCGCGACCACGCGCAGCGGCCTGATCACCACGCCCTTGCGCGAGCGCTTCGGCATTCCGCTGCGGCTGAGCTTCTATGAGCCCGACGAGTTGCAGCGCATCGTCGCGCGCGGCGCCGGCCTGCTCGGCATGCCGCTGACCACGGAAGGGGCGACGGAGGTTGCGCGCCGCTCGCGCGGCACGCCGCGCGTCGCCAACCGGCTGCTGCGCCGGGTGCGCGACATCACCGCCGTCGCCGGCCTGACGGAGATCGACGCCGCCGCCGCCGATGCGGCGCTGGCCCGGCTGGAGGTCGACAAGCTGGGGCTGGATTCGCTGGATCGGCGCTATCTGCGCAGCCTGGCCGAAACCTATATGGGCGGGCCGGTCGGCGTGGAGACGATGGCGGCCGCGCTGGGCGAGCAGCGCGACGTGCTGGAAGAGGTGATCGAGCCCTATCTGATGCAGCAGGGGCTGGTGCAGCGCACCCCGCGCGGCCGCATGCTGGCCCCGCTGGGCTATCGCTATCTGGGGCTGGCGATGCCGCAGGACCGCGCCCAGCAGCTCGACCTGTTGGGCGCCGCCGAAACCGACGAGGGGCTGGATGTCTGATCCGGCCGCCGGTTTCGCGGAGACGGCGGAGGGGCGGGTGCACCGCCTGCCGCTGCGCATCTATTACGAGGATACCGATGCCGGCGGCATCGTCTATCACGCCAATTACCTGCGCTATGCCGAGCGTGCGCGCACCGAGATGCTGCGCGATCTGGGCTATGACCAGGTGGCGTTGCTGCGCGACCCCGGCATCGGCTTCGCGGTGCGGGCCTGCACCGTCGATTTCGTGGCGCCGGCGCGGCTCGACGACCGGCTGGAGGTGGCGACGCGCCTGCTGTCGGTTGGCGGCGCCACGCTGGAGGCCGAGCAGCGGGTGGAACGCGGCGGCCAGCTTCTCGTTCGTATTCTGGTACGCTTGGCCTGTATCGGCGCGGGGGTCCGCCCGGCGCGGCTTCCGGCCGCATTGCGCCAAGCGCTTCAGGGCCTGATTCATCCAACTTCTGCCATCTTCATAATGACACTGCTCGCCAGCTAGGAGAGTGCGTCCATGGAACCAACCGTAGTCGATTCGGTCGCTTTGGCCGGATCAATGGCCAGTCACGATATGTCCCCTCTCGGCCTGTTCCTGCAGGCCGACTGGATCGTGAAGACCGTTATGATCATGTTGCTGGCGGCATCGCTGTGGTGCTGGGCCATCATCTTCGACAAGATCATGACGGTCCGCCGCCTGCGCCGCCAGGCGGAGCAATTCGAGGAATCCTTCTGGTCCGGCGGATCGCTGGAGGATCTCTATGACCGCATCGGCAACCGGCCGAGCGATCCGCTATCCTCCATCTTCGCCGCCGCGATGCGCGAATGGCGGCGCTCGGCGGCCAAGGGGCTGACCGCGACGGGGCAGTTGCGCGCCTCGCTGCGCAACCGCATCGACCAGGCGATGAACGTCACCATCGGGCGCGAGATGGAGACGCTGGAGAAGAACATGCCGTTCCTGGCCTCGGTCGGGTCGGTGGCGCCGTTCGTCGGGCTGTTCGGCACGGTGTGGGGCATCATGAATTCCTTCAGCTCCATCGCCGTGTCCAAGAACACCAGCCTCGCGGTTGTGGCGCCCGGCATCGCGGAGGCGCTGTTCGCCACCGCGCTGGGGCTGGTGGCCGCGATTCCGGCGGTGCTTGCCTATAACAAGATTTCCGGCGACCTCGCCAAATACGCGGCGCGGATGGAGGCCTTCGCGGTCGAGTTCGGCTCCATCCTCTCGCGCCAGCTGGACGAGGGGGACTGACCGCATGGCCATGAAGCTCGGCAACGGGCGGGGCGGCGGCCGGACTGGCCGCTACCAGCCGATGAGCGAGATCAACGTGACGCCGTTCGTCGATGTCATGCTGGTCTTGCTGATCGTCTTCATGGTGACCGCGCCGCTGCTCACCGTCGGCGTGCCGGTCGATCTGCCGAAGACTCAGGCCACCCAGCTGCGCGACCAGGTAGAACCGCTGGTGGTGACGGTGAACGCGGAAGGCCGGCTGTTCATCCAGGAGACCGAGACGGATGCCCAGCAGCTTATCCCGCGGCTGAACGCGATCGCCCAGAACAAGCCGGAGACGCGCATCTATGTGCGCGGCGACCAGGCGATCAATTACGGCCGGGTGATGGAGGTGATGGGGCTGATCAGCCAGGCTGGCTACGCCAAGGTGGCGCTGATCGCCGAAATGCCTCAGGACCGCCGGTAGGCGGCCTTGATCGCACCCCAGACTCGATCCTTTAGCAGGTAGGTCCAGGCAACGATGCGTAAGGGGCTGACCCTCTCCGTTGGGCTTCATGTGGCGGTCATCCTGATCGCCTGGTTCGGCTTGCCCAATCTGCGCAAGGAGCATGAGATCCAGGAAGAGCCCGTGGTGGTCGATGTCGTGACGCTGTCGCAGATGTCGAACCCGCCGGCTCCCGCGCCGCAGCCCACGCCCTCGCCGGCGGTGAAGCCGGTGCCGCCGCAGGTCGCCCAGGCCACGCCGACGCCGCCCCCGCCGCCCCAGCCGGCGCCGTAAATGCAGA
>NZ_LPXN01000068.1 GCF_001618175.1 Oceanibaculum pacificum
TCTCGAAGCATCGGGCCGCCTTCGTTACGCCCCCTCCGTCAGGCCCGCTCGGCCCCCGGCCTGCCGGCCTCCACGGCGAAGCTGGCGAGGCGGGAGACGGCGCCGTCCGGCGTGTCCACCTGGTCGACAGCCTCCAGCCCGAACAGTGCCTGCTTCGGCGTCAGTTCCAGGCTGGCGTAGCCGCGCTTGTCACCACGGCCATAGCGGATATGCGGGTTGTCCTGGCGGCCGGCCTCCATGGTCGCCGCGCTCGGCCCCTGCGAGCTGACCGAGGTGCAGACCACCTCCGTCGCCAGGGTCGGCGAGGCGGGGTCGGCGAAATCCTTCTTCAGGTCGGCGACCCAGAAGGCATGCACATCGCCGCCCAGCACCAGCGGATTGGCCGGCTTGTGGGTCTCGATGGAGGCGAGCAGCCGGTTCCGGCTGGCGACATAGCCGTCCCATCCGTCCAGGTTGTAGGCTTTCTCCGGCCCGCTCTTGCGGTCCAGTTCGGCCATCAGCGTCTGTTGGGCGATCACTGTCCAGCGGCCGGACGCATCTTTTAACGCGCCGTCCAGCCAGGCTTCCTGGTCCCGGCCCAGCAGGCTGCGCGCCTCGGCGAAGCGTTCCGCGCAGTCGGCGGCGCCGGAGCGGTTCTGCCCACAGGGATGCGGCGCGCGGTATTGCCGGTCGTCCAGCAGCGACAGATCCAGCAGGTCGCCGAAACGATAGCGATCATAGATTCGCAGATTCGGCCCGGTCGGCGCCATCGAGGACGGCACCGGCATATGCTCGTACCAGGCCTGATAAGCGGCCGCGCGGATATCCAGGAACTGGCCGACATCCTTGGTCTTGGGCGAATGATCGTCGGCATAATTGTTGGCGACCTCATGATCGTCCCAGATCGCCAGCCAGGGGGCCGAGGCGTGTGCTGCCTGCAAATCCGGATCGGCCTTGTAGAGCGCGTAGCGGTCGCGATATTCCCAAAGCTGCGTCGGGATGCCGGTGCCGTGCTGGCGGATATAGCGCTTGCCCCAGGACATCTCGTAGATGTAGTCGCCCAGATGCAGCACCAGGTCGAAATCCTGCGCCGCCAGATGGCGCAGCGCGGTGAAATAGCCATGCTCATATTGCTGGCAGGAGGCGAAGGCGAGGCGCAACCGGTCCAGCCTGGTCCCCAGCGCCGGGGCGGTGGCGGTGCGGCCGACCGGGCTTTGCGCGTTGCCCGCCTGGAAGCGGTAGAAATAGCGCCGGCCCGGCTCCAGCCCCTTGGCCTCGACATGGACGGAGTGGGCGAAATGCGGCTCCGCCTGGGCCGTGCCCTCGGCGGCGATGCGCCGGAAGGCTTCGTCATGCGCAATTTGCCAGCGCACCTCGACTGGCTGGTCCGGCAACGCCGGGGTCGCGAACAGATCGCCTCCCTTCGCCGGCGGGGCCAGCCTTGTCCACAGCACCACGCCATCCGGCCGGGGACAGCCCGAGGCGACGCCGAGAGTGAAAGGGTCGTCCGCGAAATCGATGCCCGCCGCGCACAGGATGCCGGGTGCGGCCAGCAGCCCCGCGCTAGCGAGGGAGCCGGCGACGAAGCCACGGCGGGTGATCCTCATTGCGTCGTCCTCAGGCGGGCCCGTCGGCGATCAGCCCGCGCACGAAATCGCCCACCCCGACCTGGCGCTCGCGCTTCAGCCGTTCGGCCCACAAGATTGCCGTGACCTGGCTGACGCAGGTCTCCAAGTCATGGTTGACGATGACATAATCATATTCCGGCCAATGGCTCATTTCGTCGGCGGCCTTCTTCATCCGGCCGATGACGACCTCCTCGCTATCCTGGGCGCGGCTGCGCAGCCGGCGCTCCAGCTCCAGATGAGAAGGCGGCAGGATGAACACGCCGACCACATCGTCCGGCATCTTCTCGTTCAGCTGCTGCGTGCCCTGCCAATCGACGTCGAACAAAATGTCGTTCCCGGCGGCCAGCGCCGCCTCGACCGGGCCGCGCGGCGTGCCGTAATAATTGCCGAACACCCGCGCATGTTCCAGCAACTGGCCGTCTTCCACCATTTCCTCGAAGCGCGGCACGTCGATAAAATGATAGTCGCGGCCATCGACCTCGCCCGAACGCGGCGCGCGGGTGGTGACCGAGACCGACATGGTCAGGCGGCGATCCTCCTGCAGCAGCCGGCGCGAAATGCTGGTCTTACCGGCGCCGGAGGGCGAGGAGAGCACCAGCATCAGGCCGCGCCGGCTGATCTCCGGCGGCTGGGCGGCGGCCTTACTCGACATTCTGAACCTGCTCCTTCAACTGGTCGATCACTGCCTTCAGCTCAAGGCCGATGCGGGTCAACTCGACATCGGAGGATTTCGAGCACAGCGTATTGGCCTCTCGGTTGAATTCCTGGCACAGGAAATCGAAACGCCGGCCGATCAGCGCGCCTTCCTTCATCAGGTCGCCGGCGGCGGCGACATGGGCGGCCAGCCGGTCCAGCTCCTCGCGGATATCGGCGCGGGCGGCCAGCAGCGCCGCCTCCTGCGCCAGCTTCTCCTCCGGCAGGGCGGGCGATGCTTCGAGCAGCTCCGTCACCTGCTGGCGCAGCCGGGCCTTCAGCGCCTCGGGCTGGGCGGCGGCGATCGTGCCCGCCTGGACGGTCAGCGCGGCGATCCGCTCCAGATGGCCGGTCAGGATGGCGGCCAGCCGTCCGCCCTCCTCCAGCCGTGCGGCGGCCAGCTTGGCGACGGCCTCATGCAGGCCCTTGGCGAGAGCCGCCTCGCGCGCGGCGCGGGCCTCCTGCGTATCCGCCTCCTCCTCGCCGGCTTCCACGATGCCGCGCACCGACAGCAGCGCCTCCAGGCGCGGTGGGGCGGAATCGACCTTGCCGGCCAGATCCGCCTGCAATGCCAGAACCTGATCGAGCACGGCGCGGTTGATGCGGATGCCCGTGTCGGTCGCCTTGCGCTCGATGGTCAGGTTCACGCTGACATTGCCGCGCTTCAGCGCCTCGCCCAGCTTCTGGCGCACCAGCGCCTCCAGCCCGTCGAAGCCCTGCGGCAGGCGGGTGCGGATATCCAGCCCCCGACCGTTCACCGATTTCAGCTCCCACGCCCAGGCCAGCCCGTCATGCTGGCCTTCGGTGCGCGCGAAGCCGGTCATGCTGGCAATAGTCACGGGCGTAACCTCTGTATTTTGTGGGTATGATCCAAGCGGCGGCACTATATCCCCCCAATACCGCAGCCACAACCGAGCAGGCCCATGGAGAACCCGAAAACCATCCTGATCACCGGCGGTTCCAGCGGCCTTGGCGCCGCCCTGGCGCGGGGCTACGCCGCCCCCGGCATCCATCTGGCGCTCACCGGCCGGGACGCCGCCCGGCTGGAAGCGGTGGCCGCCGATTGCCGGGCCAAGGGCGCAACGGTGGAAAGCGCCCTGCTGGACGTCACCGACGCCGCCGCGCTGAGTGCCTGGATCGAGGCGCTGGATACGCGCCATCCGGTCGATCTGGCGATCGCCAATGCCGGCATCTCGGCCGGCACCGGCGGCAATGTCGAGCCGGCTGACCAGGCGCGACGCATCTTCGCGGTGAATGTAGACGGGGTGCTGAACACCATAGCGCCGCTCATCCCGCGCCTGCAGGCGCGGGGACGCGGGCAGATCGCGCTGATGAGTTCGCTGGCCGGGTTTCGCGGCTTCCCCGGCGCGCCCGCCTATTGCGGCAGCAAGGCCGCCGTCAGGGTCTATGGCGAGGCCCTGCGCGGCGCGGTGGCGGCAAGCGGCATCTGGGTCAGCGTAATCTGCCCCGGCTATGTCCGCACGCCGATGACCGACCGGAACCGCTTTCCCATGCCGTTCCTGATGGAAGCGGACAGGGCCGCCGCCTTGATCCGCCGCCGGCTGTCCCGCAATGCGGCGCGGATTGCCTTTCCCTGGCCGATGATGGCGGCCGTATGGTTGCTGCAGGCGCTGCCCCCCGCCCTGGTCGACCCACTCATGCGCCGGCTGCCGGCGAAAGGCGTCGACGCGGATTGAAACGCGGGTCTAGGCTGGCGGCCGCTTCCTCGCCATCGGATATTCCGCCTTGGACCTTCTGCCTGCCGACATCACGCCGATCCCGTTCGCGCTGTCCTTTCTGCTGATCCTGGTCGCCGCCTTCGTGCGCGCCTTCAGCGGCTTCGGCTTCGCGCTGCTGGCCGTACCGGGGCTGGTGATGATCATGGAGCCGGTGCAGGCGGTGCCGATCTGCCTGCTGCTGCAACTGGGGGCCGGCATCGGCATGATTCCGTCGACCTGGAAACAGATGGATATGGGGTCGCTGAAGCTGCTGCTGCCCGGCGGAATCCTGCTGACGCCGGTTGGCGCGCTGCTGCTGGCCTTCGTCGATCCCGTGGCATTGAAACTGCTGATCTGCGCCATCGTCATGGCCATCGCCCTGCTGCTGTGGCGCGGCTTCGCGCTGAAGCGGCGACCGGGAGCGCTGGGCAGCCTGCTGGCCGGCGGCTCGGCCGGGTTGCTGGGTGGGCTGGCGGCGATACCGGGGCCGCCGGTGGTGCTGTTCTACCTGTCCGCGCCCGGCGACCATACCGCCAGCCGAGCCTCGCTGAACGGTTTCTTCCTAGCGGTGAATGCGCTGGCGGTGGCGACATTGCTGCTGAACGGGGCGTTCGGCGTGCACGCCATCTTCTGGTCCGCGCTGCTGGCCCCGGCGATGCTGCTGGGCAGCCTGCTCGGTCATCACGGCTTCAATCGGGCCGATCCGGCGCTGTTCCGCCGCGTGGCCATCGGATTGCTGTTCGTCACCGGCGCGCTCGGCTTCGCGACCGCCTTGTAGAGCCGCGCCATGCTGTCCCTGCTGCCCGCCACGCTGGACCCGCTGACATTTGCCGGCGTCTTTCTGGTCGTCACCTGCGCCGCCATCGTGCGCGCCTTCACCGGCTTCGGCTTCGCGCTGCTGGCAATCCCGATCCTGGTGTTCTTCCTGCCGCCGGCGCAGGTGGTGCCGTTCATCTTCATTCTGGAAATCGCGATATCGCTGACCCTGCTGCCGAAGCTGTGGCGCGAGGTCGATCTGCGCGGCCTGCGCTGGCTGCTGCCCGGCGCGGTTATCGCCACGCCCTTCGGGGGCATCCTGCTGCTGGCCCTGTCGGCGGAGTCGCTGCGCCTCGCCATCGGGCTGGTGGTGCTGGCCGCCGCCCTGCTGATGTGGCGCGGCCTGTCGTTCAAAAGCACCCCTGGGCCGGGCGCGGCGCTGGCGACGGGGGCTTTCTCCGGCCTGCTGAACGGGGCCGCTGGCATACCGGGGCCGCCGGTGGTGCTGTTCTATCTCTCCACCCCGGCCGGCGCGGCGGTCAGCCGTGCCTCGCTGATCGCCTATTTCTTCGTCACCGATGCGATGGGGCTTGCGGTCGCCGGCTATAACGGGCTGGTCGACGGAGAGACGCTGCGCTGGACGCTGTGGCTGACGCCGGCGATGCTGCTCGGCTCCGTCATCGGCCAAGCCGCCTTCAGCCGGGCCGACCCGGCGCTGTTCCGCCGCATTGTGCTGCTGGTGCTGCTGCTCACCGGCCTTGCCGGCGCCATCAAGGCGGCCGTGGACCTGATGGCCTAGTTTCGCTGCTCCTGCTGCACCTGACGCCAGCGGCGGACATTGGCGTTGTGCTCGTCCAGCGTCTTGGCGAAGGCGTGACCGCCGGTGCCGTCGGCGACGAAGTAATATTCATCGGTGCTGATCGGGTTCAGCACCGCTTCCAGCGACTGCCGGCCGGGATTGCAGATCGGCCCCTCGGGCAGGCCGTCGCGGGTATAGGTGTTGTAGGGGTGGTCCTGCTGTAGATCGGCGCGCAGCAGCGGCCGGTCGATCACGCCCAGCCGGTCCGACATGCCGTAGATCACGGTCGGGTCGGATTGCAGGCGCATGCCCTTGCGCAGCCGGTTGATGAAGACGGCGGCGACGCGGGGACGCTCCGCCGGTATGGCGGTCTCGCGCTCGACCACGGAGGCGAGAATCACCGCCTCCTCCTTGGTCTTGACCGGCAGGTTGGCGGCGCGCTTTTCCCACAGCCGGTCGACCATCTCGCGCATGCTGCCCTGCATCCGGGCGATCACCTGCTGGCGATTGTCGCCGTAGGAGAAATGGTAGGTCTCCGGCATCAGCGTACCGTCGGGCGGGATATCGCCCACCGTGCCGACCAGCCCTTCGACGATGTCAAGCTGCGCGACGACCTGACGGCTGGTCAACCCTTCGGCAACAGTCAGGCGGCGCACCACGGTCTCGCCGCTTTGCAGCAGCTCCATCACTTCGCGCGGGCTTACCCCTGGCGTAAAGGCATATTCGCCGGCTTTCAGCGAGCCTTGCTCGGCATGCAGCCGGACCGCCAGCATGAAAATCTGCGGATAATGCACCACATCGGCCTCGGCCAGCCGATTGGCGATGCCCTCCACACCAGCGCCGCGCGGAATCACCAGCGTCTTCGGCGCCTTCAGCGGGCCGGGCCGGGTGAATTGCGCATAGCCCCAGGCGAACACGCCGCCCGCGGCGATACCGAGCATGATCAGGAAGACGAGCAGGCGGGAAAGGAAGCGTCCCATCGGACGCCTCCTCAGGAAGCCGCGGTGAAAATCAGCGAGGCATTGGTGCCGCCGAATCCGAAGGAGTTGGAGAGGGCGACGCGCACCTTCTTCTCCTTCGCCTTGATCGGCACGAGATCGACGCCCGCGCAGGTGGGCGACGGATTCTCCAGGTTCAATGTCGGCGGCACGATGCCGTCGCGCATCGCCATGATGCAGAAGATGGCCTCGACGCTGCCAGCCGCCCCCAAGAGATGGCCGATGGCCGATTTGGTGGAGGACATGGCGATCTTTCCGGCATGGTCGCCGAAGAGACGCTTCACCGCGCCAAGCTCGATCTCGTCGCCGAGCGGGGTGGAAGTGCCGTGCGCGTTCACATAATCGATCTGGTCGACCGAAATCTTGGCGTTGCGCAGCGCGTTGCGCATGGCGCGGAAACCGCCATTGCCATCCTCCGCCGGGGCGGTGATGTGATAGGCGTCGCCCGACATGCCATAGCCGATCAACTCGGCATAGATGGTCGCGCCGCGCTGCTTGGCGTGCTCATACTCCTCCAGCACAACGATGCCCGCGCCCTCGCCCATGACGAAGCCGTCGCGGCCTTCGTCCCACGGGCGGGAGCCGCGCTCCGGCGTGTCGTTGTAGCCGGTGGACAGCGCCCGGGCCGCGGAGAAGCCGGCAATGCCGATACGGCTGACCGCCGCCTCGGCGCCGCCCGCGACCATCACGTCGGCATCGCCGAACATGATCAGCCGGGCGGCATCGCCAATGGCGTGCGCGCCGGTCGAGCAGGCTGTCACCGGGGCATGGTTGGGGCCCTTGAAGCCGTATTTGATCGAGACATGACCGGAAGCCAGGTTGATCAGCGCCGCCGGAATGAAGAACGGCGTGATACGGCGCGGCCCCTGTTCCTTCAGCGTGATCGAGCCGTGATAGATCGTCTCCAGTCCGCCAATGCCCGAGCCGATCATGACGCCGATCCGCTCGCGCTCCTCATCGCTCTGGGGCGATACGCCGGAATTCTCCACCGCCTGCGTCGCCGCCGCTATGGCGTATAGGATGAAGCGATCCATTTTGCGCTGGTCCTTGGTCGACACCCACTCGTCGGCGGTGAAGCCGCCTTCGGAGGACGGACCCTGCGGGACCACGCCAGCGATTTTCGCCGGCAGATCGGAAACATCAAAATGCTCGATGCCGACAATGCCGGACTGGCCAGCGATCAGACGCTGCCATGTCCGTTCGACACCACTTCCGAGCGGGGTTACGAGCCCCATCCCGGTTACGACGACACGTCTCATCCGTTTACCGCTGATCGTTTGCGAGGGGATTGTCCGCCAGGCGGGAAGCACCGGCGGACATCAGCAACTTACGCGGCGCTCTTCTGGATGAAGTCGATCGCGTCCTTGACGGTCTGGATCTTTTCAGCGGCGTCATCGGGGATTTCGCAGCCGAACTCTTCCTCGAACGCCATCACCAGTTCGACCGTATCCAGGCTGTCGGCACCCAGGTCGTCGATGAAGCTGGCTTCCTCGGTAACCTTCGCCTCGTCGACACCAAGATGCTCGACGACGATCTTCTTCACGCGGTCGGCGACATCGCTCATTTCAGCAATCCCTTGATTTGTTTGCTTAAGTTCCGTTGAACGAAAGGAAATTCCCAGGCAGGCAACCGTCCTCCGAACGACAGGGTGGCGTTCTCTAACACAGTTTATTTTTCCAGGCCAGCATTCGACAATCGTAAATGATGTCCGGGAGACCGTCTTAGAGCATGGCCATCCCGCCATTCACATGCAAGGTGTGGCCTGTCACATAGGCCGCTTCCTCGCTGGCGAGATAGAGCACGGCGGCGGCCACATCCTCCGGCGCGCCCAGCCGGCCGGCCGGAATGCGGCTGGAGATGGCGGCGCGCTGCTCCTCGTTCAAGGCATCGGTCATCGGCGTGGCGATGAAGCCGGGGGCCACGGCGTTCACCGTGACGTTGCGGCTGGCCACCTCGGCCGCCAGCGCCTTGGTGAAGCCGATCATGCCGGCCTTCGAGGCGGCGTAGTTCGCCTGCCCCGGATTGCCGGTCGCGCCGACGACGGAGGAAATGCCGACGATGCGGCCCCAGCGCTTCTTCATCATGCCGCGCATGGCCGCGCGCGTGAGGCGGAAGCCGGCGGTCAGGTTCACCTCCAGCACGGTGTCCCAATCCTCGTCCTTCATGCGCATCAGCAGGCCGTCGCGGGTGAGGCCGGCATTGTTGATGAGGATATCGACCCCACCTGCCTTTTCCTCGACCGTCTTTATCAGCGCCTCGGTGGCGGCCGCGTCGGACAGGTTGGCCGGGGCCACCACCGCGCGCTCGCCCAGATCAGCGGCCAGCGCCGTCAGCGGCTCGACGCGCGTGCCGCTCAGCGCCACGGTAGCGCCCCGGGCATGCAGCATGCGGGCGATCGCCCCGCCGATGGCGCCAGAGGCGCCGGTCACCAGCGCGGTCTTTCCGGTCAGATCGAACATCGGCCGTCTCCTTCTTGTAAATCTTACTCAGCCAGGGTGGCGGCGGCCGCCTCGATAGCGGCGACGGTGCCGATGGCGGTCGCTTCCAGCCGCGCGTCGATGCGCTTGGCCAGGCCGGTCAGCACCTTGCCCGCGCCCAGCTCGCCAACCCAGGTCACGCCCTGGTCGGCGGCGTATTTCATGCTTTCGCGCCAGCGCACCATGCCGGTCACCTGCTGCACCAGCAACTGGCGGATCGCCGACGGGTCGCTCTCCGCCTCGGCGGCGACATTGGCGATCACCGGCAGCGACGGCTTCTGCAGGCTGACGCCGGCCAGCGCGCGGCCCATCACGTCGGCCGCCGGAGCCATCAGGGTGCAGTGGAAGGGCGCGCTGACCGGCAGCAGGACGCTGCGCTTCACGCCCTTGGCGGTGGCAATGGCGATGGCGCGCTCGATTGCCGCCTTGTCGCCGCTCAACACCACCTGGCCGGCGCCATTATCGTTGGCCACGTCGCACACCTGATCCTCGGCCGCCGCGTCGGCGATCTCGCGCGCCAGATCGATCTCCACCCCCAGCATCGCCGCCATCGCGCCGGCGCCGACGGGAACCGCCTCTTGCATCGCCTGGCCGCGCAGGCGCAGCAGGCGGGCGGCATCCTCCAGCTCCAGCGCGCGCACGGCGGCCAGGGCGGAATATTCGCCCAGCGAATGGCCGGCGACAAAATCCGCCATCTGCGCCAGCGGCTTGCCAGCCACCGCCTCCAGCGCGCGGGCGGCGGCGACGGAAACCGCCATCAATGCCGGCTGGGCGTTCTGCGTCAGCGTCAGCGTCTCCAGCGGCCCCTCGAAGATCAGCGCGGAGAGCTTCTCGCCCAGCGCCTCGTCGACCATGTCGAAGATTTCGCGGGCGGCGGGATAGGCCTCGGCCAGTTCCTTGCCCATGCCGACGACCTGGGAGCCTTGACCCGGAAATACGAATGCGCGCTTCATGGTCGCTTCTCTTTGCTGGTGGCAAAATGGCGGCAAGTGATAGCCGCCTGCGGCGCGGTGTCAAGCCCCGCCCCCCGTTCGGCGCTAAGGTAAAGCCCCGCCATCTTCGGGAAAACCGCTATTCTGCGCTTGAACCGCCCCGGGGTTCGTGTATAAGCGGCGCTTCGTTTTCCCTTGCCGGCCACGAACCGGCTATGCTCGCGCGTGGGGTGCTCGCCCCGCCTGCGTGCCGATATAGCCAGAAGGGGTTATATAGTATGGCTTTGTACGAGAGCGTGTGGATCGCACGCCAGGACATTTCCACTGCGCAGGTCGAAGCGCTGACGGAACAGTTCTCGGCGATCATCAAGGAAGGCGGCGGCGAAGTTAAGTCCCACGAATATTGGGGGCTGCGCAGCCTGGCCTACAAGATCAATAAGAATCGCAAGGCTCATTACGTCATGTTCAACCTCGACGCGCCGGCGCCCGCCGTCGCGGAGATGGAGCGCAACATGCGCCTGAACGAAGACGTGATGCGCTGTCTGACCGTGCGCGTCGAGGAACTGACCGAAGGCGGCCAGTCGATCATGATGCAGCAGCGCGGCGAGCGTGGCGACCGTCCGGAACGGGGCGATCGCGGTGACCGGGGCGATCGCGGCGGCTATCGCGGCGACCGCGGTGATCGCGGCGGCGACCGGGGCGGTGATCGCGGCGGCTATCGCGGCGACCGCGGTGATCGCGGCGGCGACCGGGGCGGTGATCGCGGCGGCTATCGCGGCGACCGCGGTGATCGCGGCGGCGACCGGGGCGGTGATCGCGGCGGCTATCGCGGCGAGCGCGGCAGCTACAATCGTGACGAGACCCCCGCCAGCGAAGGAGAAGCCGAATGAGCATGCGTCCTGCCGGCCGGCGTCCGTTCACCCGGCGCCGCAAATCCTGCCCGTTCTCCGGCCCGAACGCGCCGAAGATCGATTACAAGGACATCCGCCTGCTCGGCCGTTTCATTTCCGAGCGCGGCAAGATCGTCCCCAGCCGTATCACGGCGGTCTCGACCAAGAAGCAGCGTGAACTGGCCCGTGCCATCAAGCGCGCCCGCTTCCTGTCGCTGCTGCCTTACACGGTGGAGTGACCGTCGCCACTAGAGGTGCCGCGTCGATAGGCGCGGCAGGGATGTGATGGCGCGCTATTGGGGTTTCGCGGGGAGTGCCGGCCTGGCCAGCGCCGCCCTGTACCTCTCGGTGATCCTCGGATCGCCGGGCGCCTTCCTCCTGGCGTATCTGGCGCCGCTGCCGCTGTTTCTCGCCGGCCTGGGCCTTGGCCTTTCCGGTGTCGCGGTCGCGGGAATCGTCGGGTCGCTGATTGTCTTCCTGGCCGGCGGCTCGTTTGTCGCCGGGGGCCTTTATTTCGCGATAGAGGCCTTGCCCATCGTCATTCTGGTGCAGCGTGCTTTGCTGTCGCGCCAGGGTGAGGCAGGCCCCGGTCACGCGGGAACGCTGGAATGGTATCCGCCGGGCCTGCTGGTGACTTGGCTGGTCGGCATGGCGGCCCTGCTGGTTACCGTTGCCTGGCTGGCTTTGTCGGGCAGCGAGGGCGGCTTGGCCGGCACGGTCGAACGGTTCCTGTCCGCCGGCTTGTCGGCGATGCTGGAAACGGGCGACGCCGGGGCGGACATGGCCCAGCGGCAGCAGACGATCGGCACGATCGCCGCGCTGTTTCCGGGGGTCGCGGCGGCGTCCTGGATCGTCATGCTGGCGATCAACGGGGCGCTGGCCCAGGGGCTGCTATCGCGGTTCGACCGGAATATCCGGCCGTCGCCGCGCATGGCGGAGACATTTCTACCCGGCTGGATGCTGCCCGCCTTGCTGGCGGCAGCCCTGGTCGGGCTGGCGATGCCGGGCGGTTTCGGCTATATCGGCCGGAATCTGATGGTGGTGTTGGCGGTGGCCTACCTGTTCGCCGGTCTGGGCGTGATCCATGCCTTCGTGGCGCGGATGAAAGCCCGGCAGGTGATGATGGTGGGGATATACGTAACGATGGTTCTTTTCGGTTGGCCGGTGATCCTGGCGGTGGTGCTGGGGGTGGTCGATCAGATGTTCGGGCTGCGGCGTCGGTTCGCCGGCCCGGCCCAAGGCGAGGAGTAAAGCTGATGGAAGTCATCCTGCTCGAGCGTGTCGAGAAGCTCGGCCAGATGGGCGACGTTGTGAAGGTGCGGCCGGGTTTTGCCCGCAACTTCCTGCTGCCCAACAAGAAGGCGCTGCGCGCCACCAAGTCGAACCTGGACCAGTTCAAGGATCGCCGCGCGCAGCTTGAAGCCGAAAACCTGACCAAGCGCAAGGAGGCCGAACAGGTCGCCGCGAAGCTCGACGGCATGGCCGTCGTGCTGGTGCGCCAGGCCAGCGAGATGGGCAACCTGTTCGGTTCCGTGACCGCCCGCGACATCGCGGACGCCGTCACCGCCGCCGGGGTGACCGTCGATAAGCGCCAGGTCGTCATCGACCGGCCGATCAAGACCCTGGGCCTGTTCGATCTACGCGTCGTGCTGCACCCGGAAGTCGCGGTCACCGTGAAGGCCAATGTGGCCCGCTCGCAGGAAGAGGCCGAGACCCAGGCGAAGACCGGCGAGGCCTACGTCAATAACGAGCCGGTCGACGAGATCGAGGAACTGATCCTCGCCGCCGAGGACGCCGCCGCCGAGCGCCTGGAAATGGGCGACGACGACGACCGCTAAGCGGCCGAACGCTCCCGCTTTTCCATAGGAACGGCGCCTTCCCCGGAAGGCGCCGTTTTCTTATGTCTGGACGGCTTATCCCCAGAATTAACCGACTGTGGATGACTTCCATCCCCAGCTTCCCCCGCCGACAGGGACGCAGCCCGCTTTGCGGGGCCGGCGGCAGCGGGTAAAGTCGCGCCATGACCGACGGACACCCTACGCCGCACGCCCTTGGCGCCACCATCATGCCGATGCCGGACCGCGCCGAGCGGCCCGACCCGCAAACCCCGGCCTATCGCATCCCGCCGCACAATCTGGAGGCGGAGCAGGCGCTGCTGGGCGCCATTCTGGTGAATAACGGCTCCTTCGAGCGGGTCTCGGAATTCCTGATGAAGGAGCATTTCGCCGATCCGGTGAACGGCCGTATCTTCGAGGCCTGCGGCAAGCTGATCGAACGCGGCCAGATGGCCAACCCGATCACGCTGAAGGGCTTCTTCGACCAGGACGGGTCGCTGGCCGATGTCGGCGGCGCGCAATATCTGGTGAAGCTGGCCGCCTCCGTCGTCACCGTGGTGAATGCGGAGGATTACGGCCGCACCATCTACGATCTGCATTTGCGCCGCCAGCTCATCGATTTCGGCGAGCAGGTGGTGAACGACGCCTTCAAGCACGATCTCGACATCACCGCCGAAAACCAGATCGAGGCCGCCGAAGGCAAGCTGTTCGGCCTGGCCGAGACCGGGCGCAGCGAACGCGGCTTCCAAACCTTCTCGCAGGCCATGGCGGTGTCCATCGAGATGGCCGCCAACGCCTATCGCCGCGAGGGCAAGCTGGCCGGCGTCCCGTCCGGCTTCACCGATCTCGACAAGCTGCTGGGCGGGCTGCATTACTCGGATTTGCTGATCCTCGCCGGCCGTCCCGCCATGGGCAAGACGTCGCTGGCCACCAACATCGCCTTCTACGCCGCCACCCGCACGCTGGAGCAGGATGAGCGTTTCGTCGTCGCCTTCTTCTCGCTGGAAATGTCGGCCGAGCAGCTCGCCGCCCGTATCCTGGCCGAGCAGACCGAGATTCCGTCCGAGAAAATCCGCAAGGGCGAGCTGAGCGAGCAGGATTTCCAGAAGCTGGTGCAGGCGACCCACAGGCTGGAGCGCACGCCGCTGTTCATCGACGACACGCCGGCCCTGCCGGTCTCATCCCTGCGCACCCGCGCGCGCCGGCTGAAGCGCCAGCACGGGCTGCATATGATCGTGGTCGACTATCTGCAACTGCTGCAACCGCCGGTCGGCGGGCGCACCGAAAACCGGGTGCAGGAAATCTCCGACATCACCCGGAACCTGAAGGCCATCGCCAAGGAGCTGAACGTGCCGGTGCTGGCCCTCTCGCAGCTCAGCCGCGCCGTCGAGCAGCGCGAGGACAAGCGCCCGCAATTGGCCGATTTGCGCGAATCCGGCTCCATCGAGCAGGATGCCGACGTGGTCATGTTCGTGTTCCGCGAGGAATATTACCTGGCCCGCGCCGAGCCAACCCGCCGCCCGGAGGAAGGCGACGAGAAATTCCACGACCGGTTCGAACAGTGGAAGGCGATGTGCGAGAACGCCTACGGCAAGTCCGAGGTCATCATCGGCAAGCAGCGCCACGGCCCCACCGGCAAGGTCACCCTGCGCTTCGACGGCGCCACCACGAAATTCTCCAACTACATCTCCGACGACCATCTGCCGGAAGCGTATTAGCGCCAGGCAATCACCTGGCGAACGGGATGGGTTGGCTACCCCTTATCCGCATAGGGATTGCGGCCTTTGCGCAGATAGACGCGCACCGGCACGGCGGGCAGGTCGAAATCCTGGCGCAGGCTGTTGACCAGATAGCGCATATAGCTGCCCGGCAGCTCTTCCGGCACGCTGGCCCAGATGGCGAAGGTGGGCGGGCGGGTCTTGATCTGCGTCATGTAGCGCAGCTTCAGCCGGCGGCCACGCACCAGCGGCGGCGCATGGGTTTCGGTCAGTGCGCCCAGCCAGCGATTCAGCGCCCCGGTCGGCACCCGGCGGTTCCAGGTTTCGTAAACCGTGAACACCGCCTTCATCAGCCGGTCGAGATTGCGGCCCTTCAGCGCCGAGAGCGTCACCACCGGCACGCCCTTCACCTGGTTGAGCGACGTCTCCAACCGGTCGTTCAGGCCGGCCAGTGCCGCGTCCTTGTCCGCCACCGCGTCCCATTTGTTGAAGGCGATGACGAGGGCGCGCCCCTCCTCCTCCACCATGCGGGCGATGGTGAGGTCCTGCTTGTCCATGCCCAGCTCGGCATCCAGCATCAGCACCACGACATGGGCGTAGCGGATGGCGCGCAGCGTATCCTGCACCGACATCTGCTCCAGCTTCTTGTCGATCCGCGCCTTGCGCCGCATGCCGGCGGTATCGACCAGCCGCACCGGCCGCCCGTCATATTCCCATTCGATGGCAATGGCGTCGCGGGTGATGCCGGCCTCTGGGCCGGTCAGCATGCGTTCCTCGCCCAGCAATTGGTTCACCAGCGTGGATTTGCCCGCGTTCGGGCGGCCGACAATGGCCATCTGCAGGGTGCGCGGGGGCTCGTCGGGCAGCAGGTCGCCGTCTGGCACCTCGGCTTCCTCGTCCGGCGGCGGCAAATCCTCCTCCGGCTCCTCATCCTCATAGGTGTCGAACGCATGCTGGGGCGCGCGGGCCTCCAGCGCGTCATAGAGCTCCGAAAGGCCGATGCCGTGCTGGGCGGAGAAGGGAACCGGATCGCCCAGGCCCAGGGAATAGGCTTCCAGCAAGCCAGGCTCCCCCGCCTTGCCCTCGCATTTATTGGCCAGCAGGATGACCGGCGTGCTGCCCTTGCGCAGCAGGCGCGCGAAGGCCTCGTCCATCGGGGTCAGGCCGGCGCGGGCGTCGATCACCATCAGCGCCACGTCGGCTTCCATGATGGCGCGCTCGGTCTGCTGGCGCATCCGGGCTTCCAGGCTGTCGTCGTAGCTATCCTCGAAACCGGCGGTGTCGACGACCAGGAAGTTGAGCGGGCCCAGACGCCCCTGCCCTTCGCGGCGGTCGCGGGTGACGCCCGGCGTATCGTCGACGATGGCGATCTGCTTGCCGATCAGCCGGTTGAACAATGTCGACTTGCCGACATTCGGTCGCCCGACGATGGCGACGGTAAAGGGACGGTCTTGCGTCACGAGGCTTCTGCTCCAGTAGCGGCGCGACGGATCAGCGAAGCGCGATCAGCTCAGCGTCGTTGGTGATGAAATAGACCGTATTGCCGGCCACCACGGGCGCCACCGTCACGCCGTCCGGCAGATCGAACTCGCCCAGCACCTCGCCAGTATAGGGCGAGACCGACAACGCCTTGCCATCGGATCCGGCGAGGATGAGCCGGTCGCCGGCCAGCACCGGGCCGGCCCAGGAGATCGGGTCCTCGCGATCTTCCTCATCCTCGAAACGCGGCAGGCCGGTGATCCAGCGAATCCGGCCCTCGGCGCGGGTCAGCGCCACAAGCTGGGAATTGTTGGTCAGTATGAAGACATAATCGCCGGCGACCCATGGCATCTCGACGCCGCCAATATCGCGCTCCCAGATGCGCGCGCCCAGGCGGCGGTCGACGCCGACCATGCGGCCGCTGTGGCTGAGCGCGAACACCATGTCGCGGTCGATCACCGGCCGGCCGCGAATGTCGGCCAGGCTGGAGACGGCGTCGACGCGCCGCACGGCGGTCAGATTGTCCGACCAGAGCACGCGCCCATTCTCCGCCCGCAAGGCGAAGATTTCACCCGAGGAGAAAGGCGCGATCACCAGATCCCGATCCACCGCCGGGCTGGCGCCGCCCAGCAGGCCCGCCACCTCGGAGATGCCGGCATAGCCCCACAGCCGCTCGCCATTCTGCGCGTTCAGCGCGATGATCTGATTGTCCAGCGTGACAACGAAGACGCGCCCATCCGTCACCGTCGGGGCGGAGCGCACCGGCGCCGGCACGGGGGAGCGCCAGACCTGCTTGCCATCGGCGGCGGAAACCGCAATCACCTCGGCATAGCCGGTGCCGGCGAAGATGCGTCCTTCGGCATAGGCGACGCCTCCGCCGACCACGGCGGCGTCCTCATCCTCGGGCGTGGTCTCGAATTCCCAGATTAGGCGGCCGTCCTGCGCCTCGAAAGCGCTGATCTCGCCTTCCGCATCCATGGTGAAAACGCGGCCGCCCGCGACCACCGGGGCGGCGGTCAGCACCGAGCTGTCGCTGGAGCCGGTGCCGGCATCGGCGCGCCACAGCACGCGCGGCGATTCGCCCAGCGCCAGATGATGCATCACATGGCTGGGCCGGCCGCCGGGCACGCGCCATTCCGTATTCTCCACCGGGCGCGGCAGGCGCACCGCTAGTTCCGCCACCTCCGGGTCGACCTTCAGCTCGTTGTCGAACAGCAGCACGGCCACGCGGTCGCCCGGCAATGGCGGCTTCTCCTTCTCGCCGAACCAGCTACAGCCGGCCAGCAGGGTGGAGAGGATCAGGGCGGTGGCGACACTCTTGACGTTCATCATACTAGGATTGTTCCGGCATCATTCCGGCAGGGCCTGGAGCATCTCCGCCGCCCGCGCCCGCACGCCGGACGGCGCTTCCGTATCGTCGACCAGCTGGCGCAGCAACCGGCGCGCTTCCGCCCGGTTGCCCTGCTTCTCGGCCGCCAGCGCGGTGATCTCGCGCGCCAGGTGACGCCAGGGGCTGCTGCCCGCCGCCAGGCCCGACAGGCTGGTGACGGCGCCGGCGGCGTCGTCCGCCTGGAGCCGGCGATAGGCGCCGAGCACGATGGCAAGATCACGGAAAGGCTGCGCCGCGGCACTATCGGCCGCCAGCGCGTCATAGGCGTCGATGGCGCCCGGCAGGTCGCCGGCCTCCGCCATCAGCCCGGCCTGCTCCAGCCGGGCCAGCGCGGCATAGCCGTATTTCGCCTCGCCGGCCACGGCGGCAAAATCGCGGATCGCCTGATCGGCATTCTCCTGCCCGGCCACGGCCAGGGCTGCGGCGAAGCGCTCGGCCTCGGCGGCCCGCTGGCTGGCACTGTAATGCTGCCAGCCGACATAGCCCACCGTGCCGATCAGAATCGCGGCCACGGCGGCGATGATCAGGATGTTGTATTTCTTCCAGATGCGCTGCAGGTTCTCCTGGCGCATCTCCTCGTCGATTTCGCGAAAAATATCGGCCACGGGCAAGCTTCTCGGTTTGGGGCGTCGTTCGGACGGCGTCTTGAGGCGGCGTAAGGTAGCCTCGCTCCCCCGGCAATGCAATGGAAGCCGGGAAAGCCGGGCGGAAGCCCTTTACCTGCCGGACGAAAACGGCAAAACTGTAACAAATATGCGGACTCGCCGAAGGGTTATGCCTGACGCATGAATCAATTCGTTCGTCTTACCGATTACCGCCAGCACCGGCGCGGCACTTATTTCACCCGGCAGGAGCTGGGCCAGATTCTGAATGTGTACAGCCGACGCGTCGCCACCGGCGAATGGCGCGACTATGCCATCGATCATGATGGCGCGATGGCGATCTTCTCGATCTTCCGGCACACCCATGAAACGCCGCTCTACGCCATCGCCAAATGCAGCCGGGGGCCGCAGCGGCCGATCGACTACATCCTGTTCAACGGCCCGCGCAAATTGAGGCGCGCCGGCACGCTGGCCGAGCTGCTCGATGCCTTCGACCGCAAGCTGAAACTCGTCACCTGACTTTTCCGCCGGTTCGGCCGATACTGCGGTCATGGGCGATATCGTCGCAATCCTGCTTGCCGTGGCGCTGGCGGCCCTGGTGATCGCCGGGCCGCTGCTGTACTGGTTTGGCCGGCGGATGGAAGCGGCGCCGGCGCGCCCGCCGATGCCGGTCAAGCCGGCAGCTTTTGCCCGCCCCCCGGCCGAATCCGCCCCGCAGGACGGCGCTATCGATGCCCGCCAGGTCACCCGCGACATCACGCAGCGCACGCGCAAGCGGCGCCAGGGCGGCCTCACACCCCTGGTCGAGCGCGACCCGGAGGCCGTGGCCAGGCTTCTCTCCGGCATGATCCGCGACCCGCGCGACCGATAGGGTCTCCTGGCGCAATCCTTGCGTGTTTGCGGGCATGACCGGATACTCGCCTCACCCCGCACGCCCCGCCTCCACCCGCAAGACTGGTTCGAGCATGCAGCGCCGCGTTCCTGTTCCCCCCTTGAAGATCGTGCCGGCGCGCGAGGCCACGAAGCCGAAGAAGCCGCGCGCCGATATGAGCCATGAGGAACGCGCGGCGGAGATCGTCGACCATCTGCGCGACGTGATCGAGAATCGCAAGGAAGTCGCCGAGGGCGCCGGCGGCATGTCCTACCGCGACTGGCGCAAGCTGGCGAAGAAGGAGATCGCCGAGGCGCTACGCGACACCGCCATCCGCGCCGCCGTGGGCGAGGTGATGTCGACCCGGCGCATCGGCAATCTGATGCTGCGCGCCGGCTTCATGATCCTGGCCGCCGTCGCCTCCTTCGCCGCCTTCTGGTATGGCGTGATGCTGATCGGCCAGGAATACGGCATGCAATGGGGCATCCTGGCCGCCCTCTCGGCGCTGGCGCTGAGCATCGCCTTCGTCGTCGCCGGCGTGCTGGTTGGCGGCCGGGACGGCGATCCGGAAGATCAGATCGATCCGGATTTAAAGTAACATGGGTTAGCGTCGCCCCCTTTCCCCACCGGCATCCCGCCTGATACATCTTGTCGCCAAGAAACGGGATCGGGAGGATTTTCCATGCAGCTCAGCCTGAAGGGCAAGCACGCCATCATCACCGCCGCCGGCAGCGGCATCGGCAAGCGCACGGCGGAAGTGTTCCACGCCGCCGGCTGCCGGCTGTTCCTGTGCGACATCGACGAAGCAGCACTCGACGCCGTGGTGAAGGCGCTGCCCGGCAGCTTCGGCATGGTGGTGGACGTGTCGGACATGGCGCAGGTCGACCGCTTCATGGATGTTGCGCTGGCCGAGCTGAACGGGCTGGATATCCTGGTCAACAATGCCGGCATCGCCGGCCCGACCGCGCCGATCGACGAGATCGACCCGGCCGACTGGCAGCGCACATTGGATGTCAATCTGAACGGGCTGTTCTATTGCACGCGGCGCGCGGTGCCGGCGCTGAAGAAATCCGGTGGCGGGTGCATCGTGAACCTCTCCTCGGCCGCCGGTCGCTTCGCCTTCCCGATGCGCAGCCCCTATTCCGCGACCAAATGGGGAGTGGTCGGCGTAACCCGCACCTTGTCGGTCGAGCTGGGCGACCACAATATCCGCGTGAACGCCATCCTGCCCGGCTCCGTCGCCGGCCCGCGCATCGAGAAGGTCATCGCCGACAAGGCCGCCGCGCGCGGCATCGACCCGGAGGCGCAGCGCGCCAAGATGCTGGAGCCGATCTCGCTGAAGGAGTTCGTCACCTCAACCGACATCGCCAATATGGCGCTGTATCTCTGCTCCGACGCCGGCCGGCACATCAGCGGCCAATGCCTGAACGTCGACGCCGGCACGGAATATCTGAGCTGAGCGAGGTTTCCATACTCTACCGCGCCCTGATCCCCCGGCCTTGTGCCGGGGGTCCAAGGTTCGGCTTACACCTGCCACTCCGGAAAAGCGGAAGCCTGGATTCCCGGCACAAGGCCGGGAATGACATTGAGAAGGTTTCCCAGGCCGGGGAATTCATAAAAAGAAAAAGACCGGGAAGAGACCTAGCCCTGCTTCTCCGTCCCGCTCTCCACCGCCTCGTAATGCTCCAGAAAGCTGTCGAGGTCGCCTTTCACGCGCTCGACCATCAGGCGCACCATGCGGCGGTCGGGCGTGGTGCATAGCGCCTCGGTCACCGCCGTGCCGAGCTGGTTGACCGAATGGGCCAACAGCTTCACCGCCATCTGATCCTCGAACTTCATCTGCCGTCTCGCTATTCCTAAGGCCGGTCTACCGTATAGATTGGCTTCGGCTTTGGCAAAACCAGGACGCCTTTCGTGAACGGCATATTCCTCTTCATCGTGCTGATCGCCTTCGCGGTCGCCGCCTTCTACCAGCTTGCCGGCGCGAGCGGCGATATCGCCCCCATGGACGCCTTGGGCCAGGCGATGATCAAGGCGGCCGAGGGCTCGGTCACGCTGGCCATCGGGCTGATCGGGGTGATGACGCTGTTCCTGGGGCTGATGAAGGTGGCGGAGGCCGGCGGCCTGCTGGTGATCGTCGCCCGGCTGATGCGCCCGCTGATGGTGCGGCTGTTCCCCGAGGTGCCGGCCGACCATCCGGCGATGGGCGCGATCATCATGAACCTCTCGGCCAATGTGCTGGGGCTGGGCAACGCCGCCACCCCCTTCGGCATCCGCGCCATGCAGGAGCTGGACAAGCTGAACGCCCACAAGGGCACGGCGACCAACGCCATGGTGCTGTTCCTGGCGATCAACACGTCGAGCGTCACCCTGCTGCCGACCGGCGTGATCGCCCTGCGCGCCGCCGCCGGATCGGCCGACCCGGCCGGCATTGTGCCAACCACGCTGTTCGCCACCATCTGTTCCACCACGGTGGCGATCCTGATGGCCAAGCTGCTGCAGCGCTACTGGCCGATGGGCCCAGCCGATACGTCCGCCGCGACGACAGAAACGGCGACACCGACCGACCAGCCGGACGTCGGCGAGCCGCAGGCCCCGCCCTACCCGTTCTGGGTCTCCCTGCTGGTGCTGGGCGGCGTGTTCGCGCTGGTGCCGCTGACCATCCTGCATGGCCGCACCATAGCGCCCTGGATCATCCCCGGGCTGATGGTCGCCTTCCTGTCCTTCGGGGCGCTGCGCGGGGTGAAGATCTACGAGGTGTTCGTGGAGGGCGCCAAGGACGGCTTCCAGGTGGCGGTGCGCATCATCCCCTATCTGGTGGCGATCCTGGTCGCCGTCGCCATGTTCCGCGCGAGCGGCGCGCTGGAGCTGCTGATCTCGCCCTTGAGCGCGATCACCGCCCCCCTGGGCCTGCCGGCCGAGGCGCTGCCGATGGCGCTGCTGCGCCCGCTATCGGGCTCCGGCGCCTATGGCATCATGGCCTCGATCATCAATGATCCGGCGGTCGGACCGGACAACTATACCGGCTATCTGGTCTCCACCATCCAGGGCTCCACCGAGACGACCTTCTATGTGCTGGCGGTGTATTTCGGCGCGGTGCAGATCAGGCGGCTGCGGCATGCCATCCCGGCGGCCCTGGCGGCCGACGCGGCCGGCGTGGCGGCGGCGGTGGCGATCTGCCTGCTGCTGTTCGGCTAATAGAACATCGCGCGGCGGCGCGCCGGCCGGGGCCGGCACAGCACCGCCAGCAAAAGGCCGGGCACGGCGATCACCACAAAGGCCGGCAACAGCAGAATGGTGGTGATGCCGGGCTCCCAGATCGCCGGATGGACATGGCGCTGGATTGCCGCCTGAAGGAGGTTGAGGCTGTCCGCATTCACATCGAACCAGAGCTGGCCGAACGGGCGCGGCATGAAATCGCCGCCGCTATCCAGCGATGCCAGCACATCCCCGCCCAGCACGACCAGCGCCAGCAGGATCAGCACCCAGCCCAATATGCGGCCCACACGTCTCATTCTTGCCTGCCCCCAGCAGGATTGCCCCGCGACGGGAGCGGTAGTGTGACGGCAACATATTGATCCCGCAATCATTAGTTATTTCGCATACGAACCGGTTGCCGGTTTCGCGGGGTCACGGAAACGTCAAACAAGGGCGATCCAGTCGTTGCATCCGCCCCCGGTCTCGGCTAGGTTGCGGCGCTTCCAAACCGGCAGGCTTGCCGGCAGGCCGGAGGGATGGCCGAGTGGTTGAAGGCGCACGCCTGGAAAGTGTGTAAGGGTTAATAGCTCTTCGCGGGTTCGAATCCCGCTCCCTCCGCCAGTTTTTCTCGTAAGTCTTTGTTTTTCGTATTATTTCCTGAACGCTCTCTATTTCACCCATCTTTTTCTCCATCCCCCTCGGTGAGACCATAAATCCCCTACCGCTCGTATCCGCCGTGGCCCTGCGGCCGCTGCGAAGATCTTGAGGCACGGGCATCTGATGGGACGGGCAGGTTTCGCGCTCGCAGGAGCCGGAAGATTTCGTCGTAGCCATTCTTCAGTTTCTCCGCTTCGGTAATTCTCGCCACGGTCCGGCTGGCGGCGAAGGCGCGCCGTGCCTGGGCCCAGACCGCCCAGGTGACAATGCCGATCCTGAGCAATGTCAGGTCGTCATAGGCCGCGAGCGTCCGGCGGACATTATCCAGCGCCTCCTTCTGCTCGGGCAGCAGATACTCGTTTGGAATCCGGGCTGGCCCGTAGCCTTGCGCGATCAGGCTGTCAGGGGTTTCCGTCTCCAGCACCTGCTGGGGCGACGGGGCCGGCTTGGTGGGCAGATGCTCGTCGATCCGCGTCTTGATGAGCCCGTGATAATGGGGAGGCAGCCGGTCGAGGCGCTGGATGTCCTCCGGGGAAAGGCCCCGGACACCGGTCCCATCGATCTTGCCCGCTGCCGTCAAGCGCGGTGGGGGTAGGTCACGCTCGATCCAGAGAGCGGAGAGCACCCTTACGTCCTGGGTGATGACCTCCGAGGCGAAGCGGTTCAGGACGGCAACCTTCCGGGTTTCCTGCTCCAAAGCCTTGGCGGTGTCGGCCAGTTGAAGCCGGAGGGCCTCGGCCTCCTGGCGCACCGCCAGCAGTTCATCCCGCTCTTGCCGCAGAGCGACGATCTCCGTCCTGGCTCGTTCTGCATCCAGCTGACGGGCCTGTTCGGCCTCCTTCGCGGCCTCGCGCTGGCGCTCAGGCACCTGGCGGCGGCCCTCGATCAGCAGGCGGATGGCGATGCCGGCGGTGCCCCGGTCGCGCTGCCAATCGCCCCACAGATGCGTGAGGCGGCATTCCTGGATCAGCTCGTTGCCGATGGCGATCTGGCGCGCCGATGCCGGCTCCGGAATGGGCGGCGCCTGGGTGATTTCCTCATAGATGCGCTCCATCACATCCTGGTAGGAATCGAACCGGTGCTTCGGCCTTGCCGGGACCACCACCGCGTTGCAGGCCTCGGCGAGCCGCTCGGCCCTCTCCCATTTCTGGGCGCGGTGTCGTTCTTCCCGTTCCGCACGCTGGTGCGCCCTCAGCCGGGCAGCCTTCTCCCTTGCATCGCGCCGCTGGCGCTGCCGCCTGCCCTGCCATGCCCGCACCTCCTGCTGACGGTCGGCGATCAGCATCCGGTTGATCTGCACCGCGAGCGGCGGCTCGCCTTCCGTCTCAGTCGTCCGCTGCAGATAGCTGGGCGACACCCGCCTCAGGGGTTCCAAATCCAGACCGCTGTCGCGGAAGGAGCCAGGATGATACCGCCAGCCAAGCCCGTGGCGCGCCATATGCGGGTTGATGATCTCGCACATCAGCGCCTTGGTCCGCTCGATGGCGCCCTTGCGGCCAAGCTCCAGGCATTTGTGCCTGTGGAAGCCCCAGGCGCCGTCCGCATCCCGGCGGGCCGGACGGTCATGCAGGACGAGATGCATATGCACGTTGCGCGCCTGCTCATCCGCATGGGGACCCGTCAGCTCCTTGCCAGGCGGCGTATGCACCACCGCATGGCAGCGCAGGCGATATCCCTCCTGGTGGGATTCGTCCGGCGTCATCGCCTCGATCCGCCGGACGAGCTCGCTGGCAATCGCGTCATAGGCCTCGTCGGCGAGGCCGTAGGGCAGCTCCAGGATCATCCGGATCTGCACCGGCTTGTCGTAGCTGCGCCCGCCATCCTGGCGCATCGGCGTCTTGCGCGCCTCCCGCGCCTCGACCGCATCCCAGAAGCGGCAACGGGCCAGCGTGTCTCCGGCGATGTTGCCGGCCGCGCAGAGACTCTCTTCAGCAGGATCGGGCTCCACCCGGCCGTCGCCGTGAACCACCATCCGCTCGATATAGGCCTGGTGACGGCCGGCCAGATGGCGGCCCGTTCCATCGGGCTTGACCTTCACGGTCGTGACGGTCAGGCAATAGGGCATCTCGGTGAGCCGGCGCCCATTGCGCAGCACCAGCCTGCTGGTCCGGATGGCCTCCTTCACATCGATCCGGCGCAGCCCGCCCGGCGCGGTCGGAACGGGTCCCTGCCCAGGGCTGACCCAGTTTTCCCGTGTCCGCGCCGATCCAGTCCGGCGGGCGCGGGACGCCCGGCCATGGCCCACCAGGGCGCGGACCAGAGCCTCCTCCTCGCCGCCCTCATGCAGACGCCCGAGCTTCCACTCCTCCTCATCCTCCTCGCGCCGTCTTTCCATCCCTCTGCCTCACCCATAGAGCCACGACGGGACCGCGGGCTCGGAATCAGGGCTCATAATGCAATTTTGAAAAATTGGGATATGGGCCCTGAACAACGCACATTAGGAGCCGCTTTAGTTTCGAGCCCTGCCATCGGATGTCAAGTTGAAGAAAAATCAACCGACTGATATTATTGGTTAACACGGGTCGCTGAAGATTTTGAGGCAAATCACCTGAAAGTGCCGGCGCAAAAGAAAGGGGCGGAGGAATCCCCCCGCCCCTGCAAGGAAGAGCCGGATCAACTGTCCGGACAGGGCCTTCGGCTAGGCCAACCTCTTCTCGATCTCGGTCGCCAGGATGAGCGTCCGGCGTCCCACCTTGATCGCGGGAAGATCACCCTCACGGATCAAGCCGTGGATCAGCGACTTGCTCACTCCGAGCGCCCGGGCCGCGCTGGCGACGCTATAGGCCAGAATCTCGGGCAGCTCGACCTGATTGCCATTGTCAGTCAACATCGTCTTCTCCTGTGCCGGCCGCGCCGGCTGCTGGAATGCCCCGCCCGGCACCCTGCCGAAGCGGCGCGAGAGAAGCTCCCTCGCTGGATCCAGTCTGCAGAACGGACGGCAAACTTATGGCAAAGACCCGCTGATTGCCCTGAGGGGGCGGCTCACCCGTCTCCTGGGATGGCGCGAGAGGGAAAATATTCCCCTATTATCTCAATAATTCCAATACTTAAGCGGATCAATCATCTCAGTTCGGGGTTATCCCGCTTGAGCAGCGCGTGCCCAGCCCTCGACCGGGGACTATCCTTTTTGAAGCCATCACGTCCCCCCTGCCTCTTGGCGCTCCGAGATTAAGTCAGGACTCATTTGGCCCAATAGCAGACGGTTGCGGCGATGAGTACGCCGGCGAGGTAGTTTGCTGCGAGCTTGTCGTATCGGGTGGCGACCCGGCGATAGTCCTTGAGTCTCGCCCAGAGTCGTTCGACGGTGTTTCGTTGGCGGTAGGCGTCGACATCGTACGGGATGGGTTGTTTTCGCGATGTGGTGGTCGGTATGACAGCCTCAGCGCTGCGCTCGGCCAGACGTTTGCGGAGGTGATCGGCATCATAGCCGCGATCCGCCAGCAGCTTTCGGAACGGCCCTGCGGCCTCGATCAGGGCATGGGCCATGGTGATGTCGTTGATGTTGCCGGCGCTGAGCAGCAGCACGCGGGGCCGGCCATCCCATCAGGTCATGTCCACCTTCTCCGTTGCGCCGGCCTCAACCTCAAAATGAGGTATATTCAAGGGAACACGTCACACGGAAAGACCCAGCTCCCTGCCCCTCTGCAACTACTCGAGTCGGTTTCACCGAAGACCATGAAGGTCGGTATTACCTGATCAATTTTAGGTAAGATTGCACGATACAAAAATTTTCTTAATTTCGCGCGATAGAAAATATTGTTCTAAGCCCTTCAACTCGCCATTCGCGCGCCACTTCGCCCCGTAACTGTCCTTTGATGGCCATCTCCGCCAAATAAGTTCCAAACCCTGTGCTTTTCGGAGCCTTTGTTATGGGAGGGCCTCCCTTCTCTTCCCAAGAGACGTGGAAGCGACTTTCATCAGACGTACAAAGAATCGAAATATGACCACCTTCGACCGATAACGCGCCATATTTGGCTGCGTTGGTGGCCAATTCGTGCAACACCAGCGCAAGGGTGCTGAGGTGGGCTTCAGAGATAGATATGTCATCTCCCTCAATGGAAAACGGAAACGAAGGACCGCTTTGTCCGTAGGGAAGGAGAATTCTCCTAAGTAGTTCATGGAAAGAGCTGACGCCGTGTGGTTCTATTCTATCTTGTTCCGAATACGGTAAAGTTAGAGCGTGCGCATTGGCGAGAGCTTGCAATCTCCCCTGCACATCACGAGCCAACTCGACTGGAGATTGCGCCACACGAGAACTGAGCATCACCACACTGCTCGCGAGTGTGAAAAGATTCTTGATGCGGTGATTCATCTCTTCAAGAAGCAATCGCTGGCGTTCGAGAGCGCGCTTTTGCTCTGTGATGTCGCGGGCTATTTTTGACGCACCCACGACTATGCCAGCCTCATTTATTATTGGCGAGACGGTCAGTGAAATATCCACCAAAGAGCCGTCTTTTCGCTGACGCACGGTTTCGTAAGGCTCTACCCGCTCGCCTCGACGTATCTTCGCGAGAATCACCGGTTCCTCGTTATGTCGATCGCCCGGAATGAGCATAGTGACCGATTTCCCGATCGCCTCTGTAGCTGAATAACCGAATAGTCTTTCGGCGCCCTGATTCCAATCGGTAATGATGCCATTTAAATCCTTGGCGAGAATGGCATCCAAGGAGGATTCAACTATAGCCGCAAGACGATGTGCCGCATGTTCAGTGAAACGGCGTTCTGTTGCATCCACCACCATGGCACGGTCCTCCAATATACAAACAGAACCAAGTGTGGAATTTCCAAAATCATAAGCCGATAGGGCTGTTACCCCCGGAAACCGGCAAACACCATACCTATTAACCTACAATTATCGAAATCATCAAGATGCTAGAAACATTCAATGATCGCGCTACCTAGCGCTCACGATAAAGATACGCTGGAAGGCCGTCCGGCGCAGTTTCGAGCATCGCCAGAAGCAACGAATGGTGTGGGGAACGCTCGCAGATTGGGTCGGTCGCAGCAGCGTCGCCGGCCAGCACGGAGGCCTGGCAGCGGCAGCCGCCGAAGTCGATATCGCGGCGCTCACAGGACTGACAGGGTTCCGGCATCCAGCCTGTGCCCCGGAAGGCATTGAAGGCCGGCGAGTAGGCCCAGATATCGGCCAGCGAATACTCGCGCACGGTCCAGAATTCCAGGCCAGGGATACTCTCCGCCGCATGGCAGGGCAGCGCCTTGCCATGCGGCGTAATATTGACGATGCGCGCACCCCAGCCGCCCATGCAAGGCTTGGGGAAACGGGCATGCCAGTCCGGTGCCACCGTATCGACGACAATGCGCCCGCGATGTCGCGCCCGCGCCGCCTCCACATCGGCCAATGCCCGGTCGACAGCGGCGCGGTCCGGCAGCAGCGCCGCACGGTTCGCCGCCGCCCAGCCGTAATATTGCGTATGGGCGATCTCCACCCGGCGCGCGCCCAAGGCCACCGCCTCATCCACGATCTCTCCGCAATGCGCGATATTGGCGCGGTGGATCACGGCGTTGATCGTCAGCGGCAAGCCGCTCGCCACCACCCAGCCGGCGAAGCGACGCTTGCGTTCCGATGCGCCGCAATAGCCAGCGATGCGGTCGGCGACATCCGCGTCGGTATCCTGAATCGACAGCTGCACATGGTCCAGCCCGGCCTCGGTCAGCGCCGTCAGACGCGCCTCGGTAAGGCCGATGCCGGAGGTGATGAGGTTGGTGTACAGTCCCGCCCCGGCCGCCGCGCGCACAATCTGCTCCAGATCGCGCCGGGCCGCCGGCTCGCCGCCGGAGAGATGCACCTGCAACACGCCTAGCTCGGCCGCCTCGTGGAGTACCCGCGTCCATTCGACCGTGTCCAGCTCCGCCGCCCCGGCCGCCAGCGCCAGCGGGTTGGAGCAATAAGGGCAGGCCAGCGGACAGCGATAGGTCAGCTCCGCCAGCAGGCCGATGGGGCCCGGCAGGGTCATGGCTACAGCGCCAGCAGCTGCTTGTCGCGCAGGGCGAGCAGCAATTCGGTCACGTCGGCTTCCACCTCGGCCCGGTCGGCGGAGAAATCGGCGGCCAGACCGTCGATCATCGCCGCAAAATCCACCTCCCCGGTGCAGCGCTGCAGGATGGTGGCGGCAATCACGTCCAGCTCATAAATCCGCTCCGGCCCCAGAAGGAGCATGCCGCGCGCCGGATCCTCGCGCAGCCGCACGCCGCGCAGCATCCGGGGCTTGGCGTCGGGTGCGATCATGCCTCCGGCTTCCACGCGCCGGGCGGCACATGGCCGGGTTCGACATAGGCGAAATGCAGCGCGTCGAGCTGCGACCACAGCACGCCGCATTTGAATTCCAGCGCCGCGATCACCGCCTGCTGGTCCGCCACGGTCCGAGCATGGGTCTTCACATAGTCCAGCGCGAAGTCGGAATCGCGCTTGGCCTGCACCGGGCGCTTGTTGAAATAGGCGAGGATCTCCGGCGAGACGAAATCGTAATGCTGCAACATGCCGGCGACGCGCTGGCCGATAATGTCGGGCGAGAACATCTCGGTCAGCGAGGAGGCGACGGCCTCCAGCAGCGGCTTGCTGCGGCAGAAATTCACATAGGCGTCCACGGCGAAGCGGGTGCCCGGCAGGATGCCTTTGGTCGAGCGCACGTAATCGGCATCAAGGCCGAGGCCGGTCGCCAGCTTCAGCCAGCGCAGGATGCCGCCCTCGCCTTCCGCATCGCCATCATGGTCGATGATGCGCTCGCGCCATTCGCGCCGCAGGGCGGCATCGTCCATCTGGCCCAGCACGGCGGCGTCCTTGCGCGGTATCTGCGACTGGTAGTAATAGCGGTTCAGCGCCCAGGCCTGCACCTGCGGCTTGTTCAGCTTGCCGGTATGCAGCAGGTGATGGAACGGGTGCAGATGGTGATACCGCTCCGCCCCCACCCGGCGCAGCCGGACTTCCAACTGGTCAGGGGTCGGCAACTCGCTCACAGCTCTATCTCCATGCCGTCCTCGGCGATGCGCCAGCCGGCGGCTTCCGCCACGCCGCGCTCCGGCGCGCCGTCGATCAGCACCGGGTTCGAATTGTTGATATGGATGAAGACGCGCTGGCCGATCCGCGCCGAGGCCAGACCGACGATGGCGCCCTGCGGCCCGTTCATCGAGAGATGCCCCATGCGGTGCGCCGTTTTCGGGCCGAGACCCAGCCGGATCATCTCGTCATCCTCCCAGCAGGTGCCGTCGAACAGCAGTAGGTCGGCCCCGTCCAGCTCCGCCAGCAGCGCCTCGGTGGCAGCGGCGCAGGACGGAATGTAGTAGGCCCGCCGCCCGCCGCCCTCGATCAGCGCGCCGACCGTGGCCTCGCCCAGCCCGCCGATCTCCACATCCTGGCCTTCCTGCCACAGCGGCACTTTGCCGGGCACAGCGAACAGCCGAAGCATGAGGCCGGCGGCGGTTTCCACGCTCTCCTCCAGCGCCACGGCGCGGCGCAGGACGAAATCCGGGTTCAAGGCGGAAAAGATCGGGCTGGCGGCCAGCGCTTCCTGTGTGGTCTGCGTGCCGATCAACTCTAAAGCTTGACGCTCGCGCAAGGTCAGCAGCCCGCCGACATGGTCGATATCGCCATTCAGCAGGCCGATGGCGGCAATCGGTGTGTGCCGGTCCGCGCCGCGCGGATGCAGCGCCGGATTATCCAGAATTTGCTGTCGTATGTCGGGCGATGCCCCCAGGACCAGCCATTTCTCCCCATCCAGGGAAAAGGCGGCGCTAGCCTGGCTACGTGCACGGGCGCGCGGGTCGCCGGCCCAATAGAGGCGGCAATTCGGACAGCGGCAGTTCCATTGCGGAAACCCGCCGCCGGCCGCCGCCCCCAGGATCAGTACATGCATGAAAGTCGGGCGACCCGCGCCCGCCGGCTCAGAGCGTGGCCGAGAGGTAGCCGTTAATCTCCATGCCGATGCAGATTTCGACGATGCGCGGCTTCTTCCACATGATCAGGCTCCTTGATTGCGGTCAATTCATAAGTAGGCAACAGGTGACGCCATGCAATGTTCCGCTACTCATTGCGTTGCGGTGGCGATCCCGAGTCGACGCGCCAGACGACGTTGCCGACATCGTCGGCGACCAGCAGCCCGCCGGCCCCGTCGCTCTCGACACCGACCGGCCGGCCCAGCGCCTCCCCGTCCTGCGACAGGAAGCCGGTCAGCACGTCCAGCGGCTGGCCGGCCGGCTTGCCGTCCTGGAAGGGCACGAAGATCACCTTGTAGCCGCTGTGCGGCCGGCGGTTCCAGGAGCCGTGCAGCCCGACGAACACGCCGTCGGCGAACTGCTCCGGCAGGCCGTTCTCCTTCGCGAAGCTCATGCCCAGCGGGGCGACGTGATTGCCCAGCGCATAGTCCGGCACGATGGCCTGGGCGACCAGCTCCGGGCGCTGCGGCTCCACCCGCTCGTCGAGATTCTGGCCGAAATAGCTGTAGGGCCAGCCGTAGAAGCCGCCCTCCCGCACCGAGGTGAGATAGTCCGGCACCAGGTCGCTGCCCAGCTCGTCGCGCTCGTTCACCACGGTCCACAGCTCGCCGGTCGCCGGGTTCCAGCCCATGCCGATGGGATTGCGCAGGCCGGCGGCGAAGACCCGCGACTCGCCGCTGGCGACGTCGATCTCCAGGATCGCCGCCCGCCGCTCCTCCTGCTCGATGCCGTTCTCCGCCGCGTTGCTGTTGGAGCCGACCGAGGCGTAGAGGCGCGCGCCGTCCGGACTGGCGAGCAGCCCCTTGGTCCAATGGTGGTTCAGTGGCCCGGCCGGCAGGTCGACCACCTTCTCGCCCTCCCCGTCGATGCGCGTCTGCCCCTCGCTGTAGGGGAAGCGCACCACCGCGTCGGTGTTGGCGACATAGAGCCGGTCGCCGACCAGCGCCATGCCGAAGGGCGAGTTCAGGCCGGTCAGGAACTCGGTGCGCAGCTCCGCCACCCCGTCGCCGTCGGCGTCGCGCAGTAGGGTGATGCGGTCGGCGCTGGGCACTCCGGCGCCTGCCCTGGCCATGACCTTGTTCATGATGAAGGTGCGCACGCCCTTGCGCTCCGGCCGCTCCGGCGCGTTGCTCTCGGCCACCAGCACGTCGCCGTTGGGCAGCACGTGCAGCCAGCGCGGATGGTCGAGGTCGCGCGCGAAGGCGGTGACGGCGAGGCCCGCCGCCGGCTGCGGCTGCTGGTCCTCGGCCCAGCGCTTGGCCGGCGCGATGTTCACGGTGGGAATCAGCGAGGTCGCGGGTGGCGGCAGGGTCGGATTCTGCCCTACCGTTTGCTCCTCGGGCAGTTCCGCCGAATCACCACACCCCGCGAGAAACAGGATGAGAAGCAGCGCCAGCCTAGTGCGTCGATCAATGATCGCCGATAGGGACATTGGCTCAGCCCTTTCTAGATGCAAAATTCTCGTCTATCTCCTTTGGAAACGTCAAAAGCTGATTTTGTTCCGTTGTTTGCTAAGAGCACCGCGCTCGACAGTCGACCTCTTTTGTAGAGCCCACCCACATAGTTGGCGGCCTGCTTTCCATGGCGGAGGCCGCTGGATATGGGACAGGAACACGTAAGCTATCGATTCCCTATATCAGGCTTGCTCTCCATAACAGCGAATTGAAGGGGGCCGAGCTCCAGTCCATGGGCCGTTCGGGCCTTGACACAACCAGGTGCCTTCATCGGCTTCCATTCGGGTTCGAGCGGCAAGAAGGCGTTGTCCGTGCTGAAATTGACAATCACTCGCCGCTCTTGCCCGGCATAAATCCGCCGCCACGTAATGACGGGCGCACGTTCGGCGCGTGACATCGCCTCTGACCCGAATTGCAGCACCGGTTGCTGCTTACGCCAGAGAGTAAAAGCACGGAAAAAGGAAAGAACCGACTCATCATCCCGCCCTTGCTCCTCCGCATTGAGAGCACGATGCTCGTCAGGAAATCGGAGCCAAGGCTTGCCGGTGGTGAATCCTCCATGCGGCCGGTCAGCCCAGGGAAAAGGGGTCCGCGCGCCGTCTCGCCCCTTGAAGGTTGGCCAGAAAGCCTTAGCCCAAGGATCGACGATATCGTCATAGTTCAGATTTGGGTGCGGTAACCCCAGTTCCTCGCCCTGGTATACGATGCAACCTCCCTTCAATGTCATCTGCATGAAGAGAAGCAGCTTTGCTGCCTCGGGGCGAAAACGCTCCACGGCGAAATGCGTCAAATTGCTGACGGCGCGAATGGAATCGTGGTTGGTGAAGACGTTGTAGAGCCAACCGTCGCCAAGCTGATTTTCACGCCTGATCAACTGCGCAGTGATCGTATCCACTTCGGGATGGCAATTGATCAGCGCAAAATCATAGGCCGCATGAAGGCGTCGGCCGTTCTGAGTAAAATCCGGCACTGACGCGATCGTGTCGATATCGGCGATCTCCCCAATGAGAACACAGCCTACCTCGTCCGCAAAATCACGGAAGCGCGAAAGCACCCGGTCGCTTCCCTCGGCATGCCGGTCGAAAATATGCTTCTGGGAGGCGAAAGGATTTGTCGGCCCGCCGCCGATCAGCGCATCCGGATCGCCTTTGCCTATGGGGGGGTTGGAACGCAAATCGCGATCCCAGGTCAGGCATTGCGCCGCATCGATCCGAAATCCGTCAACGCCTATATCGGTCCAAAAGCGCATCTCGTTGAGGAGATGCTCCAAGACCTCGTCATTATGCAGGTTGAGAGCGGGCTGCGTAGGGAGGAACGGGTGGTAAAAATACTGTGCCCGCTGTGGCTCCCATTCCCAGGCTGTGCCGCCGAACGAAGAAAGCCAATTGTTGGGCGCAGTTCCGTCGGGGGATTTCTCAGCCCAGACATACCAGTCGGCCTTGGGGTTATCGCGGCTCTGGCGGCTCTCCAGAAACCAGGGGTGTTCTGTAGATGTATGGCAGGGGATGAAATCGAGAAGTAGTTTCAATCCGCGCTTATGCGCCGCATCAAGCAGCGTCATAAAATCTTCCATCGTGCCGAACAGGGGATCGATTACCCGAAAATCGGCAATGTCATAGCCAAAATCCTTCTGCGGTGATTTATAGAAGGGCGAAATCCAAACACCATCGACGCCAAGAGACGCTATGTAGTCCAGCCCTTCGATCACGCCCTTCAGGTCGCCGATGCCGTTGCCATTCGTATCGCGGAAGCTGCGGATATAGACTTGGTAGATAATCGCGCTGCGCCACCAATCCTGGCAAAGGGCTTCATTCGGAGAATCCAAAGGCATGGATTGCAGTGTCATGCCGCCTCCCTCACGGAGAAGAAGGCGCCGAAGGGCGGAAGATGAATGTCGTCGCCTTTCTGAACCGCCGCGAATCCGTGCCCCTCAAGCATTTTACCGGTTTCGACATCCGGCAGCCGCATCACCTCCTCGGTGGCGCCGAAGTTGAACGCGCATGTTACGCTGCCTTTCTCGGAATCGCGGCGAAAAGCGAGAATGTTCGATGAGGTTTCCAGGAACTCCATGCCGCCGTCACGTAGAGCCGGAATATGCTTGCGCCAGTTCAGGAATTGCCGCAGGCGGTTGAAGGTCGAGCCAGGGAGGCCAACCTGCCGATTAATGGCTAATTCACGATGACTGGAAGGCACTGGCAGCCAGGGATCCGCTTCCGAAAATCCTGCATTGGGGCGATCTTCTTCCCAAGGCATCGGCGTGCGCGATCCATCGCGTCCCTTGTAGGCGGGCCAGAATTCGCGGCCATAAGGGTCAATGATCGACTCGCGGGGCAAATCTGCCTGGGGCAGACCGAGTTCGCTGCCCTGATAGAGGCAGGTCGCGCCGCGCAGGCAAGTGAGTGCCGCCAGGATGATGGTCACGGCCTCCGGCCGATCCTCCGCGCCGAGGCGCGTGATGGCCCGGGAGAAATCGTGATTGTCCAGCGCCCAGCAAGGCCAGCCGCTATCCTCCGAATGCCCTAGATCGCCAGCGACACGGCGCAGCATGGGCGGAGTGATCTCATGCGCGCCCAGTAGCCAGTAACCGTAGGCCAGCTGCAGACGCTTCACGGCTGTGTATTCTCGATGGACGCGCACGGCATTGCTTTCGTGCAACTCGCCGAGGAGCGCCCGGTCACCATAGCTGTCACAGAGAGCTCGCAGACGTTCGAGAAAAGCAATCGTTTCTGGTTGCCCGATGTCATGCATGTGCAACTGTTGTGAATAGGGATTGAAGCGAAATGCCTCGCCGTCCGGGATTTCGGGATTTGGCGGGTTATTGCGGAGCTTCGGGTCATGGGCGTAGAAGGTGCATACGTCCAGCCGGAAACCGTCAACGCCCAGATCCAGCCAGAAACGGCATGTGTCGAGGATTGCCTCCTGAACCGCCGGACAATGGTAGTTCAAATCGGGCATCTGGCGCAGAAAGTTGTGGAGGTAGTATTGGCCGCGCCTCGGCTCCCATTGCCATGAGGATCCGCCGAAGACGGAGAGCCAGTTTGTCGGAGGCGTGCCGTCGGGCCTGGCATCCGCCCATACATACCAGTCGGCTTTAGGGTTGCTGCGCGTCTCGCGGCTCTCGATAAACCAAGCGTGCTGATCCGACGTGTGCGACAGCACCTGATCCATGATCACGCGCAAGCCAAGCCCGTGAGCCTTGTCGAGTAGGGCCCGAAAATCCTCCAGCGTGCCGAACAGCGGATCAACGGACTGGTAGTCGGCCACATCGTACCCGAAATCCAGCATCGGGGAACGCACGAAGGGTGATATCCACACCGCATCCGCACCAAGAGCGGCGATATGCTCCAGTCTTTGGGCAATGCCCCGCAGATCTCCCACGCCATTCCCGGTCGTGTCCTGATAGCTGCGAGGATACACCTGATAGATGACAGCGCCTTTCCACCAATCGGATGTTTTCGTCGCATCAAACATAGAGGCCTTTCCCTGCTTCCGAGCTGTGATTAATCCGTGCGGCTTTGCAGCCCGTCGATAATCTTGTCCAACGTCGCGGGCAGATCTCGGATGCGGATACCGGTCGCGTTATAGATCGCATTGACGATGGAGGCGGCCGCGCCGCAGATGCCCAACTCGCCGATACCCTTGGCCTGGAGCGGGTTGGCCCAGGCGTCCCGCTCGTCGAGCAGGACGACGTCGATCTGCGGCACGTCGGCGTTCACGGGCAGATGGTATTCCGCGAAATCGCGATTGACGATATGGCCGTCGCGCGGGTCGTGGATGAGCTCCTCCGTCAACGCCATGCCGATGCCGAACGTCATGCCGCCCAGGCATTGCGAGCGTGCTGTCTTCGGGTTGAGGATGCGGCCAGCGGCAAAGACGCCGAGCATCCGGCGCAGCCGGGTCTCGCCGGTGATCGCATTAACCGCGACCTCGGCGAAATAGCTGCCATAGGTCGCCTGCCGCACCGTCTCCTCGGCCTTGCCCGGCTCGACATGCCCCTCGCCGACAAGGCGGCTGCCATCCAGTATCTCCGGCAGGGCAATCCGGCGATTGCCGACGATAGCGTGGCCATCCTTCAACGTCAGACCCTGCATATCACAATCCAGTCTCTCGCAGAGCTGCTGACGAATCTCCTCGCAGGCCAGCAGGACGGCTGTGCCGTTCGAGGCGGCACCGAATGATCCGCCCGACCCGGACGCCGGCGGGTACGCCGTATCGCCCAGCAATGTCTCGACGCTGTCCATCGGCAGCCCCAGCATCTCGCCGGCAATCTGGCTCAACACCGTATAGGTGCCGGTGCCGATGTCGGTCATGTCAGTCTCGACCGTCCCGGTGCCGTTGGCGTTCAGCGTCACGCGCGCCTTCGATTCGATCAGCATGTTCACGCGGGCCGCAGACGCCATGCCCATACCGATTAGCCATTCGCCGTCACGTACCGCCCCCGGCTCGCTGCGGCGGCGGTCCCAGTCGAAGCGCTTTGCCCCCTCCTCCAGCGCCTCGGCCAACATATGCGAGGAGAAGGGAATATCCTGCGACGGGTCCTTCTGCGGGATGTTGATCAGCCTCAGCTTTACCGGATCGATGCCCGAGGCGGCGGCAAGTTCGTCCAGCGCGATTTCGAGCGCGGTGAGGCCGACCGCCTCCCCTGGCGCGCGCACCGACCCGGCGCATGTGCGGTGCACCCGAGCGATGCGGTGGCCAATGACGCGATGATCGCCCTGATAGAGAAACGGCGTCGCCTGCGTAACCGGTTCGGAAAATTCCTCGCCAGGCAGGTTCGAGACGAGAGCCTCATGCCCGATGCCGATCAGGCGTCCCTGCTCATCGGCGGCCAGCCGGATGTGCTGATCGGTTTCGGAACGGCGCATCACCGATTCGAACACTTGCTGCCGCGACATCGCCACCGCCACGGGCACGCCCAGCGCCTTGGCGGCGAGAGCGGCCGCCACCGCTTCGGGCCCGATGCCGAGCTTGGAGCCGAAGCCGCCGCCGACATAGGGGGCGAGAATGCGCACCTGCTTCTCCTCGATGCCGAGCGCGTCGGCCAGCTCCGCCCGGTTGAATCGCAGCATCTGGTAGCTGCCATACAAGGTAAGCCGGTCGCCGTTCCATTCGGCGATGGAGGCGTGCGGCTCCATTGCAGCGCTGACATGGCCGGGGGTCGTATAGTGCGCATCGACGGTATGGCGCGCGGTCTGCATCGCCGCGTCGAGGTCGCCGGTGGAATCCTGCTCATCCTCCGGCGTCTCGATGTCGGCCTTCGGGTCATCCGGCGCCACGATGGCCGTCCCATCCGCCTCGAAGCGCAGCTTCAGCGCCTGCGCGCCATGGCGCGCCTGTTCGAAGGTCTCGGCCACGACCAGGGCAATGGGCTGGCCGAAATAGGCGATGTCCTTCGGGCCCTGGATGGGCGCTTCGCCGGCCATGCCTTGCGCCGGATTCCGCAGCAGCCGGTCATCGGCAATGATTGCGCGGATGCCCGGCAGGGCCTGAACCGCATCGACATCCATGTCGCGCAGCGTGCCGTTCGAAACCGTGGCGCGTACCAGGACGCCGTGACAGGCGTTCGCCGGCAGTCGGTCCATGGCGTAGGGCGCGGCGCCGGAAACTTTCAACGCGCCTTCCGGACGGTCCAGCGGCTTGCCGATTACGGCTTGCACCATCTCGGCGAGCCGGTCGCGCTCGACCCGCTCGTCCATCTTGATATGGCTGGTCATTGGTCAGCGTCCGTCAGTTCGTTGAGCACGGCTATGAGCGTGCGGCGCAGCAGGGAAATCTTGAAGGCATTGTCCTTTTGCGGCCGGGCATCGGCCAGCAAGGCGTCCGCCGCTTGCGCGAAGAGGCCGGCGGAAGGCTGCCGGTCGTGCAGCATCGATTCCACCGTCTCGTTGCGCCAGGGCTGCGGCGCGACGCCGCCGAAGGCGAGAGAGGCATGCGCGATCCGCCCTTCCTTCAGGGCGACCACGCCGGCCACCGACACCAGGGCAAAGGCGTAGGAAGCCCGGTCGCGCACCTTGCGGTAGGTTTGCCGGCCGCCCTGCGGCGGTGGCAGGATGACGGCGGTGATGAGATCGCCCGGCGCGAGCACCGTTTCGATATGCGGCGTATCCCCCGGCAGCACATAGAACTGTGACAGCGGCAGCCGGCGGATTGCCCCCTCCGGCGCTTCGACTTCCACCTCGGCGTCTAGCGCGCGCAGCGCGACGGCCATGTCGCTGGGATGGGTGGCGATGCAGTGCACGCTGGCGCCGAAGATCGCATGGAGCCGCGTGGCCCCGCCGATGGCCTGGCAGCCGCTGCCCGGCGCGCGCTTGTTGCACGGCATCGCCGTATCGTAAAAATAATAGCAGCGCGTGCGCTGCAGCAGGTTGCCGCCGGTGGTGGCCTTGTTGCGCAGCTGCGCGCTGGCCCCGGCCAGCAGCGCTTCCGCCAGGACGGGATAGGAGTCGCAGACTTTTCGGTCGGCGGCGAGATCGCTGTTGCGCACCATAGCCCCGATCCGCAGGCCGCCCTCGGGCGTTTCGGAAATGGCGGCGAGATCGAGCCGGCTGATATCGACCAACCGATCGGGCGTGATGATTTCCAACTTCATCAGATCGAGCAGGTTGGTGCCGCCCGCGATGAAGCTCGCACCGTCACGGCCAAGCCCCGTCGCCTCCGAGGGCGTGGCCGCACGGGAATAGGCGAAAGGCGTCATGACTGTTCCTTTCCGGCCGCAACCTCAAGAATGGCGTCGATGATGTTGGGGTAGGCCGAGCAGCGGCACAGATTGCCGCTCATCCGTTCGGAAATTTCCTCGACCGTCAACCCCGGCAACGATGCCACATTCTTGGTCGCATGACTTGCCCAGCCGGCGGCAATCTCGTCCAGCATCGCGGTCGCCGAACAGATTTGCCCCGGCGTGCAGTAGCCGCACTGGAAACCGTCATGCGCGATGAAGGCCTGCTGCAAGGCGGACAGATCGTCGGGGCCGCCGATGCCCTCGATCGTCACGATCTCGTCGCCGTCATGCATGCAGGCAAGGGTGAGGCATGAATTGATGCGCCGCCCGTTGACCAGAACCGTGCACGCACCGCACTGGCCATGATCGCAGCCTTTTTTCGTGCCCATCAGATGCAGATAATTACGGAGGGCATCGAGCAGCGTGGTTCTCGGATCTGCGTCAAGGCGCTGCGCTTGCCCATTGACCATGAGGTCAGTGTTCATCGGAATTCCTTGCTGGGTTGCTCAGTAGCCGATTTGGCGTCTAAACATGCAACCCTGGCGAGGCGGCAAAGGTTCCGCATTCCCACTCCAAGAACGGGTCAAGTATGGGGATTGTCTCAACTCACTTGCTGGCGGTCGTATCCTGGTTGGTTTTATCCTTTTGATGCGGCCTTAACCGAAATAGCCGGAAAACAAGACCATGCCTGCAAAGCCAACCGCGAAGGCGGCGGTCGAAAACCGGCGGGGCGGCTGGGGCTTATCACCCTCCGGCAGCGTATCTTCCACTGTCGCCAGCAATAGCACGCCAACGACAAAGGCTAGCGCGGCGTTCTGCAGTGCCGGCTCTGCATCGCGCAGGAGCAAATAGCCCACCGCAGCACTGCCTAGCAACGGCGCCAGAAATGACACGGCGATCATTATCCGTGCCCGCCGCCGCACACCTTCGGCGCGGAATACGGCGATGCTGGCGAACCCAGCGGGCACATTCGCCACGACTTGGCTGAAAGCAAGCAGCAGCCCGAAATCGGTCGAAACCGCTACGCCAATGCCTGTCATCAGGCCATCGGTCATCAAATCCGCCGCCGAGGCGATATAGACCATCCATGCGCTCGTGCTACCGCCACCGGCAAGCCAGCGGCCGATCCGCGCCGCGCGGGCCAACAGGATCGACAGCAGCCCGCCGCCAAGAAAGCAGGTTGCAACCTGCCAGGGGGGCGTGTCTTGCAAAATGCGCGGCATGAGCTCAACGCTGATTAAGGCGATCGCCACTCCGGCCGCTGCATGCATCGCCACCCCCACGATCCATTGCGGGGCGAAGGAGAATTCGGCAATTGATGTCCCAATCAGACTGCCCACACCCGGTAAAACCGCGATGCCGAGTACTAAGAGAAATTCTGTCACCTGCATGCCGCCGGAACATTGCGGTAGAGCCGAAGTTCCCCCCTCACTATGCCCATTAGCTCTATCCCTCGAAAATTCGGCCTGCAGGCCCGGTTGGCGCTTGGCATGGCAATGTTCGGCTCCGCCACGCCAATCAGTAAAATCGTCACTGAAGCAATGCCGGTCTTCGTCGGATCAGGTTTGCGGGTCGCCATCGGGGCGCTGGCGCTTGCCCCCTTCGCCTTGCGCAGCCGCAATCAGATTCAGCAATTCAGCCGGCGAGATTGGCTCTTGGTCGTGCTGATCGCTTTGTTCGGCATGTTCGGCTTTTCCGCCTTGATGCTATACGGCATGAAGATGATCCCCGGCGTGGTCGGCGCCATTGTGATGAGCACCACGCCCGCCGTCACCGCCGCCGCCTCCATGTTGTTCCTAGGCGACCGGCCGACCATTCGGAAAGTGGGCGCCATTACCCTCGCCGTGGCTGGCGTCCTAATACTGCAACTCGGCCAGGATCGTGGCGGCTCGGACTCCGATGGGGATCCGTTGCTGGGGGCGGCCTTGGTGTTCGGCGCGGTCTGCTGCGAGACGGCTTATACGCTGCTCGGCAAGAAAGTCTCGGAACACATCGACCCGGTCCTGGTCGCATTTCTGGCCGCCGCGCTGTCAGTCCCCTTCTTTCTGCCTTTCGCCCTATGGCAATGGCAGGACTTCTCGATTCCAGATGTTCCCGATTCTGCCTGGGTCGCGGTTGCATGGTATGGCGCCGGTACTTTGGCTATCGGCACCTGGCTCTGGTATACCGCCATTGCCCGCACCGAAGGCGCGGTGGCGGCCGCCTTCATGGGAGTGATGCCGGCCTCGGCTCTGATCTTCTCCTATATCTTGCTGGGGGAAACCTTCCAATGGCTGCATCTCGCCGGCTTCACGGTGGTGTTCACCGGCGTGCTATTGATGTCCTGGGAGCATGCCCACATGGCACAGCAACCCTCCTGACCACAGCTTTTCCGTACCTTACGGCACATTGACCGAAGCCAACTGTTGGGCCTCTAAGCCTATAGATGAAGCTGTTGTATTTTACGGCGTCGGCGATCCGCTTTAATGCCGTAGGTACTTCAGGGCTGTATCGCGTGAAGATTGCGCAATGAATTGAGATCAAGTCCATCCCGCCGGTGTTTGGCTGATGACGAGCCGCCGGCCTCTTGCCTGTAGCCCTGTCGACGGCGATGCTGGGGCAAACGGTATTCGAGAATGCGGGCGAGTGTTTCGCGGCCGCGACTTATGCGACTTTTGATGGTGCCAACCTCACAACCGCAAATCTGCGCCGCTTCTTCATAGGGGACGCCCCAGGCCCCCACCAGCACGATCGCTTCCCGTTGGGTCGTCGGGAGTGCCTCCAGAGCCCGGCGCAGTTCCTTCGTCCGTATATTCCATTCTTGCGTCGCGCCCGAAGAAACAGTCACCGATGCGCAATCACTTCCGCCCGTAATCTCGCGATTTGCTCGATTGGCGTTGGTATAGAAGCTGTTGCGCATAATGGTGAACAACCAGGATTTCATGCTGGTGCCTGGCTGGAATTTGTCCAGATTGGCAATCGCCTTCATCAGGGTTTCTTGCACGAGATCGTCGGCGCCAGGAGTTTGCCGCATGAGCATGCGGGCAAAAGCGCGTAGGGCGGGAATTAAAGGTTCGATCTCGCTGCGAGTAGAACCGGCCACTGCCGAAGAGCGACGCGCATTATCATGCATTGATCTCTCCTTTTATGAATCATTTAACCCTTTAACCCCCCAATTCTATGATATTACCACAAAGAAAAGCGTTGAAAATGCTCGTTACGCATCCGATTATATTTAATTTTATGCGCTTTTCGTCAATGTGAAATGGGGATTATTTATTTAAAATTTCCCCCCTCTATAATCAACAAATAATCTTATGAATTCTTATTATTTCTTGACACCTTGCCCGAGTTTGGAATCCTAGTCTCGCGATCTTGTATTGCCTTCTCAAGCTGGCGAACTAACGCCTCCATCTCCGGCGGGATATACTGTTCTATAGGATAAAGCTCTCTAAGAGCATCAGTAAGCCATTTATTCCATTTTTCTTCCTGAGGTGATTTTGACGCCATGACTATCCTCCCTTTCGGTAAAATAGGAGGCTGCACCTGCTCGTCTCCATCGAGTTAAAATTGTATTTCCTTTCACAAAGATAATCATCACCCAAAGACCGGAAGCCCAGTGAAGGAAACTGCACTTAAGCGGATAAGACATAAAATTCTGTTACATTACTCTGCCAATTGTTGCCTGAGCGCTTCGACATCGCCGGCCGAGATCGCTCCAGACGCGTTGTCCCAGCTGTTCCGAATATAGGTGGCGACGGCGGCGATCTGACTGTCGTCCAGCTTCCAACCGAAGGCCGGCATGCTGAGCGGCGTCGGACGCGCATTTGTCGGCACGCTGCGTGCACCCTCCAGAATGACCCGGATGACAGTGGTCGCGTCCGGGTTTCGGACCTTGCCGGAGCCGGCGAGTGGCGCGAAGAAACGCGGCACGCCGGAACCGTCGCTCGTGTGACAGGCGCTGCAATTATCAGCATAGATCGACTGGCCCGCCGTCATGACCGCCTCATCCGGCGCATCCGGCTGGTCACGCGGCTCATCATCCAGACTCTTCAGGTACAGGGCGATAGCTTGCAAATCTTTTTCGCACATATGCTGCGTGGAATAGGCGATCACCTCGGCCATGGAAGAGAAGGCGGCACTGTGCCGGTTACGTCCGGTCTGCAGGAACTCGACGATATCCTCGTGGCTCCAATCGGCCAAGCCGCCATTCTCGCCACCGCGTATATTGGGGGCGGACCAGTGTTCCAGCCGGCCGCCGCGCAGATCTCCGCTCTCCTTGTCGGCCCCCAGCAGATTCTTTTCGCTGTGGCAGCCGGCGCAATGGCCGGGGCCGTGCACCAGATATGCGCCCCGATTCCAGGCCTCGCTCTTCCCCGGGTCCGGCTCGAACGGTCCAGGGTCGAAGAACAGCATGTTCCAGCCCTTTACCGCGAGGCGAATGTTCAGCGGAAAGGGAAGGTCGTTTTCCGGCTTTTCCTTCTTCACCTGCGGCAAGGTCGACAAATAATCATAGATCGCATCCACCTCTTCGCGCGGCATGCGGGTGAAATGCGGGTAAGGAAAGGCGGGATAGAGCTGGGAACCGTCACGCGACCGCCCGTTATGCATCGCCTGCCAGAAATCCTCTCGTGTCCATTGGCCAAGGCCGGTTTCCCTCTCGAAAGTGATGTTCGGCGTATAGATGACGCCGAAAGGCGTCTCCATCGGCCGCGCGCCGGCGAAAGGTTCCTCGCCGCGCGCCGTATGACATGCCTGGCAATTGCCGGTGATGACGCCATAGCGGCCGCGCTCAAGCTGAGCGAAAGAGGTATCCTGCGCCAGCGTCGCCGGGCTAGCGGCGACCGTCGCGGCGGCAAGGATCACGGAGGTGATGCCGAAGCCCCTCATATCCGCACCAACGGCCCCGGATCGCGCAGATAACGGGTCTTGATCGCCTCGGCGGCCCAATAGGTCAATGCAGCTACCGTGCCGGTGGGATTGTAGCCGGCATTCTGCGGAAAAACGCCAGCCCCCATAACGAATAGGTTCGGCACCTCCCAGCTTTGCAGATAGCGGTTTACCACGCTGTTGGCGGGGTTGCTTCCCATGATGGTGCCGCCGGTATTGTGGGTGGTTTGGTAGGGCATGGAATCGTAGGGGCCTTGGCGCGGCTTCACGCGAATTTCCCGGCCGCCCATCCGTTCGCCGATCCGCCGCGCCTGCTCGGTCAGGTGAGCCGTCATCGCCCGGTCATTGGCGGTGAAATCATAGGTCATCCGCATCAGCGGCCGCCCATGGACGTCCTTATAGGTCGGATCGAGATCGAGATGATTGGCGGCATGGGCCATCGAGGCCCCATGGGTGGAAATGCTGGTCGATTTCAGGAAATTCTCCGCTACCGCCTTCTTCCAGGCGGAACCCCATTCCGGCGTGCCTTCAGGCGTGCGGTGGGTCTCGATCGGCCGGGCGTTGGTGGTCCAGCAGGCGATATAGCCGCCGCCGATGAAGCCCAGCCCCGCATGGTCGAAATTATCGCCGTTGAACTCGTCGATCATCATGCCCAGCGCGCCCGCCCCAGCGAACTGGTTGGTGAATTTATCCTCATAGAAGACATCGACAGAGGATACGACCTGGTAGCAGTAATTCTTGCCCAGCAGCCCTTCGCCGGTGCGCGGATCATAAATCTCGCCAATGCCCGACAGCATCATCAGGCGGGTATTGTGGAGCTGATAGGCGCACAGGATGACGATCTGCGCCGGCTGCTCGTAGGTCTCCCCCTCAAGGTCGACATGCACAACGCCGGTGGCGCGCCGACCGGTGCTGTCGCGGGTGATGTGCAGCACCTCGTTATGGGTCTTGAGCGTGAAGTTGGGGTGCTGCATCAGCACCGGCAGGATCGTCGTTTGCGGGCTGGCCTTGGAATAGTTTCCGCAGCCGTATTTCTCGCAAAAACCGCAATAAGAACAGGGGCCGAGTTGCACTCCCAGAGGATTCACATAGGGCCGGGACATGTTCGCCGAGGGGGCGGGATAGGGCCGATGCCCGAGGGCCTGCGCAGCTTCCGCGAAGCGATGCTGCGCGAAGGTCATCTCCATCGGCGGGTTCGGATAATTGCTCGAACGCCAGCCCTCGAACCGGTTACCGGACGCCTGGATGTCGCCATTCAGATTGCCTGCCACGCCACCGATGCCACACAGCTTCTCGAACCGGTCGAAATGGGGCTCCAACTCGTCGTAGGTGACGCCGTAATCCTGCACCGTCAGCCCGTCGGCAAGCGGCCCGTAGCGCTTGACATTATGGCTGGCGGCCTCGAAGTCGCTGGGCAGGAAGCGATATGTCTGACCGTTCCAATGCACGCCGGCCCCGCCTACCCCTTCGCCAGGCAGGAACGACCCCCAGCGGCGCATCGGCAATGCCATCTGGCCGGTATTGTTGCGAAAGGTCAGGGTCTCGCGCGCATTATCCTGGAACATCTCCTTACGCCAATAGAAGCGCAACTCGTCCGGCGCGACTGTGGGTGGGAAATGGGTGGGCGTGTCGCGCCAGCCGCCGCGTTCCAGCGCCAGCACACGCAAGCCGGCCTGCGTCAATTCCTGCGCCAGGATGGCGGCGGTCCAGCCGAATCCGACCAGCACGACATCGGTTTCCGGTAGCTTGCGGGGCATGCTTGCTTCCTTCCGTTTCGTGGCTTTTAAAGACTTAATCGACGCGCCACTGCGGGCCACCCATCAACCCGACCGGCTCCAGCCTGACAGGCGCGCCATTGTGATCGAGCACGTCGCGGTAATCGTATCGGGCTCCAGGAAAGCCGACGAGCTTCCAGCCGACCATGTCCCGATTGCCGCCATACAGCGGATCGCAGAAGAAGCCCTCGATGGTGTTCTCCCAGAGCAGACCGAAAAAGGTCTCGGCGGAAACGCCTTCCAGCGACAGATCGCCGGCTTCCATCTGTCGCAGCAGTTCATCCTGCGCCTCGGTCTCCAGCTCCGCATACAAGCGGCCACCGAAGGTTGCGCGGCAAAACGCGTCCAGCGACGCCAGCGCGCGACGGTACAGTTGCGCAGGCGCATGTTCCGATTGGTACCCCTGGCCGGGGATTCCGTCCCGAAACGGCGCTTGCATGTACCAACGGTCGCCCCGGCCGAAGAAGCCGGCCAGCTGCCGATCGATGAAGGTCGTGACGCCGGCTTCTGGTGCGCCGGGTCCGTACTCGTCACTAGGGATCAGCCTGCCCGTGAGGGCATCAAGGCAGTGCTTTTCCGCCGCAGTTAGAAAATGTTGGCCCACAAGGGACTGTGGCGTGGAGGTTTGCGCAGGCGACCAAGGTAGGCCCGCGATAGTCCGCGCGAAGGCGGGGCTGGCGAGCATGGTGCCCACGAACAATCCGGAAAATAGAAGTCCTCGCCGGGATAGTCCCGCCCCCCTCCGGGGCGGGCGATCGATGTGCGGCGAAGGACGATTAGGAAAGGTCGGCATGGGCCTGCCTTTGCTATCGGTTGGCGGCATCAGCCTTGGGAACTGTGGGCGCAACCGCACGCCGATGCTTATGTTCCGTTAATTCTGGTGTTCATGCTTTCGGCTTTTGTGAGCGGCCGGCGTAAAAATGATCGGCATCCGCCGCCCATCGTTGGCTTCAGACGAGCGATACTCGATCTGGTGCGATCGATCCCCCACTACCCATGTTCCGTCTCAGCGATGATAGGTGCACGGAACAACCAGGCAGAAGAGCGGTTAAGCCGGCAGCCGAAGGAAACATCGTCATGAAAGACACTCCCACTGCCGAGCAGCTTCGCCATCGCATCGATAAAGGCGCCACCGGCGACAAGGTGCCTGCACATGATCCCGCCGCCGCGCCATTGGGCACGGATGACGAAGCCGCCGGCGCGCCGCCCACCAAAGAAGAACTGCAGGCCGCACATCGCGATCGCCCCACGGTTAGCGAACGAGCGGTGATCGCTGCCGATTCACCGAAACGCCCGTCACACATGCCACTGCTGCTCGGAGCGGTTGCGACGCTGTTGGCGTTGCTGGCTTGGCTGTTTTTTCTGGCCGACTAGCCGATTGCTTTGATCGTAACAGCGCCGGCATTCACAGAGAGTGGGAACAGCTGAGATTGGCCGGAAGCTGTCTGTCTGGTTCTTGCCGAGAAGCTCGACAAGCTGCCGTTCGGGATCCGACTCCCATTCTCGCCGATCGAAAATACTTGGCATACCGAAAAGCGGACATTCGAATGTATTGCTTACCCGCTATGCGCATCGGCGAACGATCCCGTGAAGGCCGCCGCCGGGCGCGTGTCGGATACGATTGGCGCCGCCATGTTGGGAAAGCTAAAGAGGCCAACAGTCCCACAAAGGATCGAGCACTGATAACTGAGTTGCGTTTCCGATGTTCTCCGACTCCGGGATCGAGGGGCAGCGATACAGCGAGACTAGTCTAAGGCCCGGACTCGATCAGCCTGGCGGCGGCTGACCGCTTTCGATGCTGCGCGGAGCTCAGCAATTAATTGGCAGGGCGCCTGGCCAGAGCGAGGCCGATGCCGAGCGCAATAATAGCAGCTCCCGAGAACTCTCGCAGGCGGCGGATCAAGGCAGGACGGGCTGTTGCGCCTTGTCGAATGCCGCTCGCCGCAAAGACGACAACGACGTCGGCGAGGGTGTTGAGCACAACCGACACGAAACCGAGTATCATGAATTGCAGGGCTACATGGCCTTCGGTCGGGTCCACGAACTGTGGAATGAAGGCAAGGAAGAACGCCGCTGTCTTCGGGTTCAGTGCCTCGACAAGCACGCCTTCACGAAACGCCTGCCGTGGCCCGATCGGCGGTGCCGCCGATCCCCCATTCAAACTTGTCGCCGCGTCCCGCCGGGCAGACTGGAGCGTGCGAAGGCCGAGCCAGATCAGATAGGCCGCACCGATCAGCTTCAGCACGCTGAATAGCTCTGCGCTGGTGAGCACGATGGCTGAAACGCCCAAGCTGCCTGCGAGGACATGGACCATGCCGCCTAACCCGGTGCCGAAGCTGGACGCTATACCTTCGGCACGGCCGCCGGCGAGCGTGCGCGCGGCGACGTAGAAGATGCCTGGACCGGGCGTAACGGCGAGCACGAAAGCCGCAGCGCAGTACAGGGCGAATTGAGTCAGGTCTGGCATGATCGTGATCCTCTACATCTCGTCGCCGCGCCCGGTTCGGTGCGAACGTCGGTCACCAACAGCTTCATTATGAGGCGTGGCCATCCCATGTCACGCTGCCAGCGCGATGTGGATGTGCTGGAGTTGACCGCCCCAGGTCATTGCTCGTTCTCCTTCAGAGCTCGACGACTTGCCCGGTGTGCACGGCGGACGAGCTAGACCTGCTCCGCCTTCGCGGCGCCGATCGCCAGCATGGCATCGCCGATAGCGTCGGAGCCCCGCTCCTTGAGCGCATGACCGGCGCCAAGAATGTCGGCGGCTTCCTTGTTCTGGCTCAGTTTGAACTTGCCGACGAGCCGGGTTATCTCGATCTCGATGCCGACGATCGCCTTCAACATCGTGTCGATGAAGTCCTTCGGGCTGTCGGACATCTTCCACGGCTGCGCCTGCGTGGCTTCGTGGGTGCGGGTGAGCCGGCCGACCACGCCGCGGAGGTAGCGCTCGTCGTCGTGAATAGTGACGCGCCCGTAGGCGTGCGCGACGAGGTAGTTCCACGTCGGCACCTGCTTGTGAAACTTGTGCTTGCTCGGATACCAGCTCGGCGAGATGTAGGTATCAACGGCGCGGAAGACGGCGAGCACCTCGTCGCCGCTGGCGATGTCCTGCCAGACCGGATTGGCGCGCGCCACATGGGCGCGCAGGACACCGAATGGCCCTTGCTCCCGGTTCAGGTCGAAGGGGATGTGATTGGCGTCGAGGCCGCTCTTGCCCTTGGTGAACAGGATACCAAACGCGTTCTGCTCGATCAGGTCGTGCAGCGCCTCGAGGTTCGGCGGGTCAAAATGCGCGGGGACATACATTGGAGTTCCTCTGTCGCGTCAAGTTGCGTCATTGTTCCGTGACTTCGGCCGGCAGACGCTTGAGCGTTTCAGCAACCTGCCTCCGGGCCGCATCCTGCAGGCGCAGGATCGGGCGCGGCGGCTCGGCGCTGCAAATGTCGAGCATCTCGGCGAGCTCATAGACGACGCGCAGGCTGGAGAACCGCTTGCAGAGATCCCAAACCGGCACGAGCGCGGCATCGAGCCGCCGGGCTTCCATCACATCGCCTTGCCGGGCCGCCCTGGCCGCCTTGAGGCAAATCCTGGGCAACAGGCCGCCGAGCACGCTGTACCAGGTGTCGGCCCCTGCAATCAGCGCTTCGACCGAGTTCCAGTCGGCGCTGTAGCCGAGCGCGAAACTTTCGGGCACCAGGCGCCGCAACGCCGCGAGATGAGCGATCGTCTCGTCTCGGGCGGCCGCCGGACTTTTCACCGCGACGATTCCCGGCACCCGGCTGAGGCGTGCGACGAGCTCCGGCGTAAAGCGGAAATGCCTCGTGCCCGGATTGTCATAGATGCAGATCGGCAGACCGCTGTCGCGCGCGACCGTTGTGAAATGCGCGAACACCTCGTCATCAGTGAGCGGCGTATATGAGACTGCCGCCAGCAGGCCGGCCGTTGCACCGACGGCCTTTGCGTCCTCAGCATATTTCACCGCATCGTCCGTCCGCAGCGCGCCGATTCCGACGATGACGGGAATCTCGCTGCCAGCCTCGTCTACCGCCGCTTTGACGGCGCGCCGCCGTCCTCACGGGTCAGATACGCGTAGGTTCCGGTGCTGCCGAGCAGGCCGATCGAATCGATCTGCGCCTTGCAGAGACGCGCCACCAGCCGACGCAGGGCAGCCGTATCGACCCGCCCGCTGCTGTCGCTGGGAGTAATCGGAAAAGCGGACAATCCGTTGAGCGACTTCATCTCGTCACCCTCATTCCTCGTGGCCGAAATTCGGTTTGGATTTGTCTTAGAATAGTGCATAACTGGATTGATTAAAACGTCCAGTTTTCGTGAATTAATATGGTCCAGTTGAGAAAGAAGGCCAAGCACCGCGCCGGCAAGGATCGCCAACAGGGCATGGGAGCACGGCAGATCTACGAGGCGCTCAGGGACCAGATTGCAGGCGGGGTTTACGGCTCGGATGGCCTGCTCGCCTCCTCACGTGTGCTTGCCGCCGAGCTCGGCGTGTCGCGGACGACGGTGACGGCAGCCTATGAGCAACTCGCCGCAGAGGGCTTCATCCATGTACGTCACGGGGCGCGGCCGCGGGTTGCCGCGTCAGTCTTCTTCCCAGATTGCAGCATCGGATCGCCACGACCGTCCAGCGCGATCCGATTGTCGGCCTATGGCGAGCGACTGACGGCGATCCCACCGCGGCCGGTGAAGCGGCCGGGTAACCTCGTCGCCGATTTCCGCTATGGGGATCTGGCGCCATCGGACTTTCCGCTCCTCGCCTGGAAGCGGGCCGTCGTCGCGGCGATATCTCAGAAGCCGGATCGGCTCACCTATGACGATCCGCTCGGCGCACGCAGGCTCCGCATCGCGCTGCAAGGCTATCTCTGGCGGGCACGGACCCTACGCTGCGATCTCGACCAGATCATCATCGTCAACGGCTCGCAGCAAGGGCTCGATCTCTGCGCCCGGCTCCTGCTCGATGCCGGGGATCGGTTCGTCATGGAGAATCCCTGCTATGCGATGGCCCGGCACATCTTCTCGGCGACCGGCGCAGCGCCGATCTCCCTTCCTGTCGACAAGGATGGCCTGAACACGGAACTGCTTGCGGGAATCGAAGCGCGGCTCGCCTATGTCACGCCCTCCCATCAATTCCCGCTGGGCGGCGTCATGCCGATTGGACGCCGCCAGCAGTTGCTGGCCTGGGCGCGGCAATCCAACGCCTACGTGATCGAGGACGACTACGACAGCGAATATCGCTACGATATCGATCCCGTGCCGCCGCTGCACGGGCTAGCGGATAGCGGGAATGTCATCTACCTCGGCACGATCTCGAAGACGCTCTCACCGACGCTGCGGATCGGCTATATGGTCGTCCCGCCTGAACTCCAGACCGTGTTCGCGCCAGCCAAGCAGCTGACAGACCGCCATACGCCCGTTATCGAGCAGGAGGCACTCGCCGCTTTGCTCGAGAGCGGCGTCTATGAAAGCCATGTGCGCCGAGCCCGCCGTCGCAACGGGGAACGGCGGCAGATGCTGCTCAACGCGCTCGCGCAGAGGTTCGGCGACAGGGTTGTGATTGAGGGCGCGAATGCGGGACTGCATATCGTCGCCTGGTTCCCCGACTTGCCGCAAACGTCGGAAGAAGCGCTGATCGAAGGGGCGCGCAGATTGGGCATCGGCGTCCACACGGTATCACCGCTATATGACCCGGCCTTTCCGGATGCCCTCCCGCAGAAAGTCGGCCTCGTCATCGGCTATGCCGCGTTGCAGGACTGGGGTATCCAACGAGGGGTCCGCTTGTTGGGAGACGCTGTCGACAATCTTTGCATGGCCTCGCGATTGCTTTGAAGGCCTGCAAGGGAGGCGCACCCAGCTGACTAGGTAGCGGCCTCACGCCGCGATGCATAGTCTTGGAATTTGCTCCGGAGCGGAGGGTGTCGCACTCAGAGCTCAAGCGGCGACCCAAAATTCTGTTCTGACTTCTAACCTTTCTCCTGCCATCAGGGCCGGTTGTGAGAAAGCGGACATCGTCCGGTTACACCCCATACCAGACAGTCAGAAGCCACCCTATCCCAGTCACTTGCGTCCGGCCGACCTTGCTAAACTGGGAAATGCCTTTCTGGACGATGCTATGGGCCGGCAGCGGAAGATCGGCTCTTGGCATCCAAGCTCGGCAAGCTGCCATCCCGGCCGCGGCGCCGTTCCGAGACGATCAGCTTATGAATGGCGAAGCGCTCCGGACGGGGGATTTGCACGAGTATGCCCCTACGATAGATCACCGCCGCCGGGATCGGCTCGGCGCTTCCTGCGCACCGGCCAGTATCTGGCCGTGGTGGCGCCCTTCGAT
>NZ_LPXN01000069.1 GCF_001618175.1 Oceanibaculum pacificum
GCGGCGGCGGCGGCGGCGGCGTCATAGGGCGTGCGCTGCAATGCCTCGCGCACCTCGGCGCGGGCTTCCCGCAACGCGCGGAAATCCTCTCGTATCGCCGGCCGCTCCTGTTTCAGCAGCGGGGCGATCTTGGCGCGCGCGGCTTCCGGCACCGCCTGTTCGAGCGGGCTGAAGCCGATGCGCCGGCCATCCTTGTCCGGCGGTCCCTTATGGCTGGACACCATGCCGCCGACAATGATGCCGAGCAGCAGCAGATTGACGATCAGCGAGGCCGGCAGGGCCCAACGGCGTAGAAAATCCCTCATCGCCGCCTACTCCTCATCCAGGGTGGGGCCGAAGGCCAGCATCGCGACCTCCTGCCGGTCCAGCGAGGCGAAATCGCCCGCCGTCGCATCGCCCGCCCAGGGTCCGGCGGCGACGCCGAGCCACAGGCCGAGCGCGGCCGAGGCCGCCAGCGCCAGCGCCATCGGCCAGGGCCGGTTGTTATTCGCCGGCCGCGGCGTGCGCATCGGCGCCGCGGCGGCGATACGGGCCGCCAGATCCGCCGGAACCGGCGGATGTGGCAGCAGGTCGAGCGCGGCATCGAGCGCCAGCGCCTCGCGCCGGGCCGCCTGCGCCGTCGGATCGGCGGCCAGCAGCGCCTCGGCGGCGGCGCGCTCGCCCGCCGGCCAGCGACCGGGATCGGCGCCATAGGCGTCGAGCAGCGATTGAAAACAGGTCATATCCATCGGTGCGCTCATCCTAGGCCCCCCAGCAATTCACGGCCCTCGGCCGCCAGCAACTCGCGCAGCTTACGCCGCCCCCGTGCGAGCAACGATTCCAAGGCTTCCTCGCCGATCTCCAGGATCGCGGCGGCTTCGGCCTGACTCAAGCCCTCGTAATAGCTCAGCACCAGCGCGGCGCGCTGGCGTTCCGGCAGGGCGTCCAGCGCCGCCTGCACCTTGGCGCTGCGCTGCTTGTCCTGCAACGCGGCGCTGGGGCTGTCGGCCGGGTCGGTCGGCACTTCCGGCACGGTCTCCATGAACACCACGCGGCGGCGGCGCAGCCGGTCCTGGCACAGGTTGAAGGCCACCCGATACAGCCAGGTTCGCGGACTCGCCCCCTGGTCGCGCCAGTCCGGGGCGAAGTTCCACAATCGAAGGAAGGCTTCCTGCGCCACGTCCTCGGCCTCCGTCTGCTCCCCGAGGAGACGCCACGCCAGTCGGTGGATGACCGGCAAATGGCGCTCCAGAAGGGTCGGGAAGGCCGTGCGGTCGCCAGCCGCCAGCTTTCGGATCAGGGTGTCGTCGGTATCGTCAGCCGACTGGGTTCGCTGCACGCCTTATCCTCATTCTGGCGGATGCCGCACGGCCTGCTCTCGAACGAAGCGCCGGTTAGCGCTTCGGGCCGCGCAGCTCGTCGGGCGAGATCGTGCCGTCGCCATTCTTGTCGAGGCGCTTGAACGCCTCGTCGCGGCGGGCCTCACGTTCCGACTGGTCGATCTTGCCGTCCTTGTTGGCGTCCAGCTTGGCGAAGCTGCGCTCGGCCATCTTTTGCGCCTGGGCGGTCACCATGGCCTCGTACTCGGCCTTGGAGAGCGCGCCGTCGCCATCCTTATCGTAATCGGCCAGCTTGCCGTGACGGACGGCGGCGAATTCCTCGCGGCTGATGGAGCCGTTCTTGTCGGTGTCGAGATGCTCCATCATCTTCTCGGCGCGGGGCTGGCCCTGCTTCTTGCCGTCGCTGGAGGCGGCCTGGCCGAGCGTCGGAACGCCGATCACCAGGGCGGCGGCGAGGGCGGCGGGCACAAAGGCGAATTTGGTCTTCATGACAAATCCTCTTCCAAAGGTCTGTCCGGCGGGGTGAGACAGTGTCGTGGCGCCGAACTTGACCTTTACACGCACCGGCCCCGGCATTTCCGTCGCATAAAAATCAGCGCCGGCCGAACAGCCTTTCGATATCCCCCAATTTCAGCTCCACATAGGTCGGCCGGCCGTGATTGCACTGGCCGGAATGGGGGGTGGCCTCCATCTGCCGCAGCAGGGCGTTCATCTCGTCGCCATTCAGCCGGCGGCCGGCCCGCACCGAACCGTGGCAGGCCATGGTGCCGCAGACATGCGCCAGCCTGTCCTCCAGCGTCAGCGCCTGATCCCACTCCGCCAGATCGTCGGCCAGGTCGCGCACCAGCCCGGCGGCGTCCACCTGGCCCAGCAGGGCGGGCACCTCTCGCACCACGACGGCGCCGGGGCCGAAGCCCTCGACCACCAGGCCCAGGCGCGCCAGATCCTCGGCCCGCGCCGTCAGCCGCTCGACCGCCGGCTCGTCCAGCTCCACCACCTCGGGCAGCAGCAGGGCCTGGCGCGTCACGCCGCTCTCGCCCAGCGCCTGCTTCATGCGCTCATAGACCAACCTTTCATGCGCGGCATGCTGGTCGACGATGACGATGCCGTCCGCCGTCTGGGCCACGATATAGGTGCCGTGCAGCTGCCCGCGCGCCACGCCCAGGGGATTGTCGACCGGCAGGTCGTTCGGCCCGGCATCGTTCACCGCCGACGGCGGCGGGGCGGAGAGCGGGGCGTCGAAATTCGGCAGCGGGGCGTGATAGTCGCGCGCCGCCTCCGCCAGGCCGCCAGAGGGATGGGGATAGGCATAGGCCGGTCCGCGCGCGGGTTGCGGCGCATAGCCCCGCTGCGGGTTGAATGCGCCCAGCGCGGCCAGCGACACGGTGGTGGAGGCGCGGTGCCCGGCCTCGGCCAGCGCGTGCTTCAAGGCCGAGACGATCAGCCCGCGCACCAGCCCGGCCTCGCGGAACCGCACCTCGGCCTTGGCCGGATGCACATTCACATCGACCGCTTCCGGCGGCAATTCCACAAACAGCGCCAGCAGCGGGTGCCGGTCATGCGACAGGAAATCCTGATAGGCGCCGCGCACCGCGCCCTGCAGCAACCGGTCCTTCACCGGGCGGCCATTGACGAACAGATACTGCATCTGCGCATTGCCGCGATTGAGCGTCGGCAGGCCGGCATAGCCGGTCAGGCGGATGCCCTCGCGCGTCGCGTCGATGCGCAGCGCATTGTCGGCGAAATCCTCGCCCATGATGGCGGCCAGGCGGCGCAGGCGGATATCGAACAGCTCGCCCTGCGCGCCGGCCAGCTTCACCGATTGCCGCGCGCCGTCGCCCAGGGTGAAGGCGACGTGCGGATGCGCCATCGCCAGCCGGTTCACCACATCGATGGCCTGGCTGTATTCGGTGCGCGGATTCTTCAGGAATTTGAGGCGCGCCGGCGTGGCGTAGAACAGGTCGCGCACCTCGACCCGCGTGCCCTGCCCCTGCGCCGCCGGCTGCACCGGCCGTTTCACCCCGCCCTCGACATCGATGCGCCAGGCGCTGTCGGCGGCCTGCTTGCGCGAGGTGATCGACAGCCGGCTCACCGCGCCGATGGACGGCAGCGCCTCGCCCCGGAAGCCCAGCGAGGATATGCGCACCAGATCGTCGTCCGGCAGCTTGGAGGTGGCGTGCCGTTCAACCGCCAGCTCCAGCTCGGCCTGGTCCATGCCGAAACCGTCGTCGCTGACGCTGATCAGCGACTGCCCGCCATCGCGCAGGATGACATCGACCCGCGTGGCCCCGGCGTCCAGCGCGTTCTCCACCAGCTCCTTCACGGCGCTGGCCGGCCGCTCCACCACCTCGCCGGCGGCGATCTGGTTGACCAGTATGTCGGGCAGCCGCCGGATCACCGTCGCCATGACTGGCCTATTTCTCCATCGCGGCGAGATACTCGCGGGTCAGCACCTTGCCTTCTTCCACCGCCGGCTGGTCGAACGGGTCGACGTCCAGCAGATGGGCGGCGATGATCGTCTCCAGCATGAAATGCATCATCAGCGCGCCCATGGTGGCGGCGTCGACCGCATCGATATGCAGGATGCGGGTGGGGCGGTTGTTGCGGATCAGCGTTTCCGCCGTGGCCCGCTGCTCGGCATCCAGCAGATCGCCCATGGTGCGGCCCTGCAGATAGTCCGGCGTCACCGCCCCGGCCACGCCATCGGCGACGCGCGGGCCGGTGCCGGCCACCTTGCCCATGATGATGGTGAACATCTTGTCGGCCGGCCCGTCGAGATAGAGCTGCACCTGGCTGTGCTGGTCGACCGTGCCCAGCGCGTTCACCGGCGTGGTGCCCTTGCCGCCCTTGCCCAGGCTTTCTGCCCAGAGCTGGCGGTACCAGAAGGACAGATCGTCGAGCTGGTCGAGATAGGGCATCAGCACCGTCTGGCTGGCCCCCTTCGATTCGTCCAGCAGCAGGGAGAGTGCGGCCCCCACCGCCGGGGCGCAGCCTGCCGGATCGCCGGCCAGCGCCGTCTCCAGCACCGATTTGGCCCCCTGGCGCAGCGCCCGCACATCGATGCCCGCGATCAGCGCCGGCAGCACGCCGACGCAGGACAGCACGGAATAGCGCCCACCGACCTTGGGATCATGCTCGACGATGGGAATGTCGTAGCGCGTCGCCAGCTTGCGCAGCGGGCTGACGGTCTTCTCGGTGATTGCCGTCACATGCTCGCGGATATGCGTCTCGCCGACCGCCAGCGTCAGCGGCTCGAGGCAGATCAGGAACTGCATCAGCGTTTCCGCCGTGCCGCCCGATTTCGAGATGACGATGATGCCGGCGCGCTTGAAATCGACCGCCTGGAACAACGCCTCGAACGTCGCCGGGTCGACATTATCCAGGAAATGCAGGCGCGGCGTGCCGGCCGGCGGGCCGAAGCCCTTGTCGACCAGTTGATACAGCGTGCGCCCGCCCAGGCTGGAGCCGCCGGTGCCGAGCACGATCACATCGTCGAAACGCTGGCGATAATCGGCGGCGATGGTCTCCAGCGCCGGCAGATCGTCCTCACGCTCGGTCAGGCGCAGCAGCGGCAGGCTGCCATCCTTATGCCAGCGCGCGATCTGCGCCAGCGCCGGCCTGGTCAGCGCCACCCGGCGCGCCAGATCGGCCTCGGACACCCCGCCCTGGCCGACGCGCTTCGACAGGCAACCCTCAATATCTTGTTTATAAAACATCAATGAACACCATTTCTTGTTGGTTATAGCGTAGCAAGCCGATAGGCCGCCGCCAAGGGCGGTGGCGGCCTATCGGCCTAACGCGGCAAAAGCGCGTTCGCTCCGGCGCTTCAGGAATCCTGGCCCGGGGCCGGCTTGGTGGGGGTGACGCCCGCCGGCTTGCCGACCACGACGAAGGTCAGCGCCTTGGCGTCGAACAGGTTTTTCGCCACGCGCTTCAGATCGTCCATCGTCACCGCGTCGATCAGCGAGGCGCGCTTGTCGAGATAGTCGATGCCCAGATCCTCGCGCTGGATCGCCACCAGCGTACCGGCGATGCGGCTGGAATTCTCCAGCCCCAGCCAATAGCTGCCGGTGAGGTAGGCCTTGGCGTCCGCCACCTCCTCGGCGCTTGGCCCTTCGGCGGCCAGCTTGGCCCATTCCTGGCGCACCAGATCGAGCGATTCGGAAACGCGGGCATTCGCCGTGCCGACATTGCCGACCAGCAGGGCGGCATGATCCAGCGGGGCGAGGCCGGCATAGACCGAATAAGCGAGGCCCCGCTTCTCCCGAATCTCCTCGGTCAGGCGGGAGCCGAAGCCGCCGCCGATCACCTCGCCCAGAATGCTGACGGCGAAGAAATCGGGATCGCTGCGTTTCACGCCCGGCTGGCCGAACAGCACCGTGCTTTGCGGGATGTTGCGGTCGATCACCATCAGATCGCCGGCGAAGTCGGGCTTGGCCTCCGCCACCTCCGGCACGTTGGCGCGTTCCGGCAGGCCCTCGAACAGCGCATCCAGTTGCTCGCCCAGCTCCGCCGGCGTGATGTCGCCGACCACGCCGATCAGCAGATTGTTGCGCGCGAAGCGGCGGTCGATGAATTCCTCCATGTCGGCCACCGTCAGGCCGGCGACCGATTGCGGCGTGCCGCTGGGCGGGCTGCCATAGGGGTGCTGCGGAAAGGCCGAACGCCAGAAGGCGCGGCTGGCGATGGAGCCGGGACGCTCCAGCTCCCGCTTCAGCCCGACCAGCATCTGGCTGCGGGCGCGCTCCACCGGCTCCGCGTCGAAACGCGGCTCGGTCAGGGCCAGATGCATCAGCTCGAATGCGGTATCGCGATTATCGGTCAGGGTGCGGAAACCGGCCTGGAGCGAATCGCGCGAGGCCGAGAAATACAGCGAGATCGACAAATCCGACAGCCGCTTCTGGAAGGCCTGGCTGTCGAGATCGCCCGCCCCCTCGGTCAACAGGTCGGTGGCGAGCTGCGCCAGCCCCTCCTTGCCCGCCGGCTCGCTGGCGCTGCCGCCGCGAAAGCCGACCTCCAGGGCGACGATGGGATTGGTGTGGTCCTCCACCAGCCAGGCCTCGATGCCGCCGGGGCTGACCACGCGCTGGATATCGATGGCGTATGCCTGCACGGCCAGCAAGGGCGCCACCAGCAGGGCCAGGAGCAGGCGGAAGGTTGCCTTCGGCAACCACCCCCCTCTCCGACCCTCCCCCGCAAGGGGGGAGGGGG
>NZ_LPXN01000070.1 GCF_001618175.1 Oceanibaculum pacificum
AGCCTAGCGAAAGCTGGGTGAGGGGAGCCCCCCACCGCTCACCCCGCCGCGGCGGTTGCCGTCGTCGCGCGGGGGCGGGCGGTGGAATCGCGCAGGACCAGATTGGCTTCCAGCTCGGTCTTCATCGGCATGGAGCGGCCTTCGATGCGGCCCAGCAGATAGTCGGCGACGCGCTGGCCGATCTGTTCGACCGGGACATGCACGGTGGTCAGCGTCGGGTCGAGATGGCGCACGATCTCCAGATCGTCATAGCCGGCGACGGAAATATCCCTCGGCACTTTCAGCCCCATCGCGTGCAGCTCGAACAGCGCGCCGATGGCGAGCGCGTCGGCGGTGCCGCAGATCGCGGTCAGCTCCGGGTGGCGCTGCATCAGCGCCCGCGTGCCGCTGCGCCCGTCGGCGATGCGGTGCGGCACCTCGACGATGCGGCTTTCCGGCTGCTCGATCCCGTAGGATTTCAGGCAGGCCAGCATGCCCTTCAGGCGGGCGGAAATGCGGTCGTTCAGCCGCGTCGGGCTGGTGATAATGCCGACCTCGCGATGCCCCAGCTCCAGCAAATGGCGCATCAGCGCCCAGGCGCTGCGCTGGTTGTTGAAGCCGATGCAGGGATGCTCGTTATCGGCATCGTACTGGTAGGCGTTCACATAGGGGATGCCGCGCGCCGTCAGCAGCCGGTAAATCTGCGGATCGTGCTCCTGGCCGACAAGCTGGATGCCGTCGACGCCGCGCTCGATCAGCGAGCGCACCGCCTCCATTTCCTTCGAGGAATCGTACTGGGTGGTGGCGATCAGCAGCTGGTAGCCATATTCCTGCAGGCGCTGCTGCAATCGCTCCACGCCCGAGGCGAAGATGCCGATGCCGATGGTCGGCACCACGGAGCCAATGGAATAGGAACGGCGCGAGGCGAGCGCCCGGGCGGCCCCGTCGCGCACATAGCCCAGTTCCTCCATCGCCAGCGTCACCTGCTCGCGGATGCGCGCGCTGACCTTCTGGGGATGGTTGAGCACGCGGGAAACCGAGGCGGTCGAAACCCCGGCCCGCTTGGCGACGTCGCTGAGTTGCACCATAGATCGAGTAAGCGCTTTCTTTTCCAGTCGCGGTCGCGATTTAATCTACAAGATCGACATCACGCGCGCGACCGTCTTGTGCGGTGCCGCCGTTTTTCGTGCAATGCAGCATAGTATACGCGCATCGTAAATGACGATTTTCTACTATGCTTCCTTGACACTTTCGGAGGCGATACCCTACGCTGATCTGTAAGCGCTTACAGCTTGAGAAGCAATTTCAGGCTGGGGCGGGAGAGGCACAAACCGCCCGAAGAGGCGGTTGGAATGTGTACGGTCGCGTCGGCGTAGAACCACGCGAGACGGGATCATTAAAGGCCGTAGGGAGGAACCGAATGTTGAAAAGGAACGCGCTGAGGCGCGCCCTGACTTACCTGACAGTTAGTTGCGCGGTAGCCGCCGTATCGCTCGTGTCGCCTGCCCAGGCACAGGAGAAGGTGCTGAAGGTCGGCTATATGAAGAACGTCATCTTGGAAGCCAGTGTCGACATGATGGACACTTGGGCCAAGAAGAACGGGGTGAAGCTGGTGCGCATCCCGATGGCCTATTCGATCTTCCAGGAGAAGGTCACGGCCACGCTGACGTCCGGCAACGACCAGTTCGACGTGATCTGGCACAATGACGATTGGGGCCAGCTCTGGGCGAAGTGGATGGCCACCACCGACGATGTGAAGGGGATCGACCGGGTGGCGAAGTCGCCGCTCGACGCCTTCTATCGCGAGGACGGCAAGCTGACCGTGGTGCCGGCCGCCCATACCGTGGGCACCTTCTTCTACCGCACCGACCTGGTGAAGCCGGAGGAAGTGCCGACCACCTGGCAGGAAATGGTCGATATCGGCCAGCGCCTGCAGAAGGAAGGCAAGGTGAAGTGGGGCTATGTCGGCGGCATGGCCATGAATTCCACCTGGTTCTCGCTCTGGTGGACCATGTGGGGCAACAAGTGCGACATCTTCATGCCCCTGTGGGAGCGCGACAACAAGAAGCTGGCGGAAGCCGGCTGGAAGCCCGCCCTGACCGAACCCTGCACCAAGGAGTATGTGGAGTTCTGGTGGGACGCGATGAATAAGTGGAAAATCAGCCCCGAATCGATGACCGCTTATACCCGCGACGAAGCCAACGCCATCTTCATGGCGGGCGATGCGGCCTTCACGCTGATCGATTCCGTGCATTTCGGCGATTTCAACAATCCGAAGAAGTCGCGGATCGCCGGCAATGTCGCCATGGCGCCGCAGCCCAAGGGACCGCGCGGCGAGAAGCCCTTCGCCTGGAACGAAATCTGGGGCTGGGGCATCCCGAAGGGCGTGCCGGAAGATCGTCAGAAGCTGGCCAAGGAGATGCTTGGCGCGATGCTGAACGACATCGATGGCCAGGTGAAGATGTGGAACGAGACCGGTGGCCCGCCGCCGAGCCTGGACGCCTGGGCGCGCCTGGAGAAGGAGAGCAAGGACTTCGCCATGCTGAAGCATGCGGTGTTCGACCAGAATGTCGGCACGCATTCGGCCTATTACTTCCCGGCCTGGCCGGCGGTCCACAAGGCTTATTCCGACACCATGATCGGGGCCTTGAAGGGTAAGCGCGAGGATATTCCGAAGGCTCTCGAAGCCGGTATGGACCTCATCCACAAAGCCGCAAACTCAGGCCAGTAAACGACATGGCGACGGATCATCGATCCGCCGCGGGAACCCCGGGGCACGCCGCCCCGGGGGGACCGTCGGCGAAGTCTGCCGGCCTTGCCTCAGGCTGGTGGAAGCTGGACGAGAAAACCCGCTTCAGCCTGCTGTTGCTGGCGCCGTCCGGCATCATGCTTATCCTGTTCCAGATCGTGCCGATCCTGATCGGCGCCAATGCGAGCTTTCGCGACTGGTCGCTGTACGATCCGCAGCGCACCTGGGTGGGGTTGCAGCATTACCTGTACATCCTCACCGATCCCAATTTCCTGTATCTGGTGCTGCCCAACACGCTGCTGCTGATGTTCTGCTCGGTCAGCATCGGCCTGTGCCTGGGGCTGGCGCTGGCGCATCTGCTGAACCGCCATTTCATCGGGCACGCCCTGGTGCAGACGGTGATCCTGCTGCCGCTGATGGTGGCGCCGGTGATCGCCTCGATGATGATGCGCTGGATTTTCAACGACCAGTTCGGCGTGGTCGCGGCAGTGATGGACGCCCTGGGTTTCGGCTCCATCGCCTGGCTGTCGAATCGCTGGCCCAGCTTCGCCATCATCGTGTTCGCCGATGTCTGGCTGTGGACCCCCTGGTTCACCATCCTGCTGCTGGCCGGCCTGCGCAGCCTGCCGAAGGAGCCGTATGAGGCGGCCGCCATCGACGCCGCCAGCAAGTGGCGCGTCTTCACCCATGTGACGCTGCCGATGATGCGGCCGATCATGGCGGTGTGCATCGTCATCCGCTCGATCGATTGTTTCCGCACCTTCGACCAGGTGTGGGTCATCACCGGCGGCGGCCCGGCGCGGCAGACCGAGGTGTTCAGCATCTACGCCTATACCGAGGCCTTCGTGTATCTGAATTTCGCGCGCGGCACGGCCGCCGCCATCGTCGGCGCGGTCATCATCGGCGCGCTCGGCTGGGCGCTGTATAAAACCCTCAACCGTTTCATGGAGGTGTCGCGATGAGCGCCGCCACCGATACCGGCTATACGCCGCCGCGCAAGGGCAGCTTCCTGGACGCGCTGGCGCCGGGGGGCAAACGGGCCTTCCTGTTTCTGTGCGTGCTGGGCGTGCTGCTGCTCTTCGCGTTCCCGGTGTTCTGGCTGGTGCTGACCTCGCTGCGGCCGGCCTGGGGCGTCTATTACGTTCATCGCGGGCTGGAATTCACGCTGAGCAACTATGCCGAGGTGCTGGAGCAGGGGGTGGTGGTGAATGCCTTCATCAACAGCTTCGTCATCGCCACCCTGTCGACCTTCTTCTCGCTCGCCGTCACGGTGACCAGCGGCTACATGCTGTCGCGCTTCACCGGCAAGCTGGCGAACGCCTGGTTCGGCACGATCTACATCTTCCGCACCATCCCCTACATCACCTGGGTGCTGCCGCTGTATTTCGTGACCCAGTGGTGGGGCATCTTCGACACCTATCTCGGCCTGCTGCTGCCGCATATCGCGGTGCATATCTGCTTCTTCTCCTGGCTGATGAAGGGGTTCTTCGACGGCATCGACCCGTCGATGGAATCGGCGGCGCTGATCGACGGCTGCACCCGCTGGGGCGCTTTCGTGCGCGTGGCGCTGCCCTCGGCGCTGCCGGGCATCGCGGCCTTGAGCATCCTGTGCTGGCTGTGGACCTGGAACGAGTTCCTGTTCGCCCTGATCCTGACTAGCCACAACACGCCGATGATCACCGTGGTGATGGCGCAGTTCGTCAGCGAGCTGGGGACCGAGTGGAACCTGATGAGCGCCACCGCCGTGATGGCGATGGTGCCGGCGCTGATCGTCGCCATCTTCGGACAGAAATACGTCGTGCGCGGCCTGAAGGTCTGACGCGCCTTGCAAACACCGATTAAGCGGATACCGCAACATGGCTGAAGTGAAACTTACCCAGGTCAACAAGCGCTACGGCACTGTCCACGCCGTGCACGATGTCGACCTTACCGTGAATGACGAGGAATTCGTCGTGCTGGTCGGCCCGTCGGGCTGCGGCAAATCCACCACCCTGCGCATGGTCGCCGGGCTGGAGGAGATCAGCGGCGGCACCATCGAGATCGGCGGCCGGGTGGTCAACGACCTGCCGCCGCGCGACCGCGACATCGCGATGGTGTTCCAGAACTACGCGCTGTACCAGCACATGACCGTCTACGACAATCTGGCCTTCGGGCTGCGCAACCGGAAGGTGCCGGAGGAGACGATCCGCAAGGAGATCGACCGCGCCGCCACCATCCTCAGCATCCAGCCGCTGATGGGGCGCAAGCCCAAACAGCTGTCGGGCGGCCAGCAGCAGCGCGTGGCGCTGGGTCGCTGCATCGTGCGCAACCCGGCCGTGTTCCTGTTCGACGAGCCTTTGTCGAACCTGGACGCCAAGCTGCGCGTGCAGATGCGCACCGAGATCAAGGAGCTGCATCAGCGCCTGAAGACCACCACCATCTACGTCACCCACGACCAGGTGGAGGCGATGACGCTGGGCGACCGCATCGTCGTCATGAAGGACGGGCTGGTGCAGCAGATCGGCACGCCGTTGCAGCTTTACCGTACCCCGGCGAACCGGTTCGTCGCCGGCTTCCTGGGCTCGCCGGCGATGAATTTCGTGCCGGTCACGGTGGCGCAGGGCAAGGCGGGCGGGCTGGTGCTCAGCGGCTTCGGCCCCGATATCGCGATGCCCGAGGCGATGGCCTCCGCCCTGGCCGGCCAGGTCGGCCAGAGCGTGGTGATGGGCATGCGGCCCGAGCATCTGGTGCTGGGCGAGGAGAGCGGCGACCATGTCATCCGCCTGGATGGCACCATCGTGCTGACCGAGCAGCTGGGCGCGCAGCAGCTTGTCGAGGTCAAGATCGGCGACCATTCGGTGATGGCGGCCGGCGTCGACCCCGATCTGCATTTGCGCGGCGGTGAGGCCGGGCGCTTCTCCATCGCCATCGACCGCGTGCATCTGTTCGCCGCCGGCGACAATGGCGCGGTGCTGTGGTCGGCGGGCAGCGGCGGCGCCGCGGCACCGTTGCGTCACGTTTCCTGACAGCGGAGCGGATCATGAGCGATTTCTATGTGAAGCCCGGCGACGAGGTGCGCTTCTCCAAGACCGTGGGGGAGAGCGACGTCTATCTGTTTGCCGGCATCACTGGCGATCTGTCGGGCAATCATGTGAATGAGGAGTTCATGCGCAAGTCGAGCTACGGCAAGCGCATCGCCCATGGCGCGCTGATGGTGGGCTTCATGTCCACCGCCTCGACCATGATGATCGACCTGGCGGGCAGCACCGGCGGGCCGGAAACGGCGGTCTCGCTGGGCTATGACAAGATCCGCTTCTTGGCCCCGGTATTCATCGGCGACACCATCACGGTGGTCTACAAGATCGCCTCGGTGGATGCCGAGAAGCGGCGGTCGGCCTCGCAGATCGAGATCACCAACCAGAAGGGCGAGCTGGTCACGGTCGGCAGCCATATCCTGAAATGGGTCGCCAACGACGCCAAGGCGGCCGAGTGAGTCCCTCTTTGCTTTCCATGCGTGCTGCCCGCGCGTGAGGTCAGATCAATGCCTGCGGTTCTGTCTCATTATGCGCGCGGGAGAAGCCATGGAGTCTTGCTCCCCTCAGCCGATTCTCTCGTTCCGGCCGAGGGGAGCACTTTTCTTTCCGCGTCACGGATAGCCGCCACCCCCCTCCCTGACCCTCCCCCGCAAGGGGGG
>NZ_LPXN01000071.1 GCF_001618175.1 Oceanibaculum pacificum
AGCCCGAAGGGCGTCTCGAAGGGGCAGGCGGCCCCCGTGACTCACGTGACTCACACCGGCTGCGTCGCCGTTTCCAGCCAGGCCGCGGTTTCGGGGTCAAGCAGCGGCGTCACGGCGACGCGGACGCGGGCATGGTAGGCGTTCAACCAGGCGCGTTCGGCCTCGTCCAGCAGGGCGGTGTCGACCAGCGCACGGTCGAGGGGGGCCAGGGTCAGGGTCTCGAAACCCAGCATCGGCCGCTCGCCGCCCGGCAGCGCTTCGGCGGGGGTGACGGCGACCAGATTCTCGATGCGGATGCCATAGGCCCCGGTCTTGTAGTAGCCCGGCTCGTTGGAGACGATCATCCCGGCCTGCAAGGCGACATTGTTGGCGACGCGGCTGATGCGCTGCGGCCCTTCATGCACCGAGAGATAGCTGCCGACGCCGTGCCCGGTGCCATGGTCAAAATCCAGCCCGGCCCGCCAGAGCGGCAGCCGCGCCAGCACATCGAGCTGCGAACCGCTCGTGCCCTTGGGAAACCGCGCGGTGGCGATGGCGATATGGCCTTTCAGCACACGGGTGAAACGGTCGCGCATCTCCGCCGTCGGTTCGCCGATGGCAACGGTGCGGGTGATGTCGGTCGTGCCGTCGAGATATTGCGCGCCGCTATCGACCAGGAACAGCTCGCCCGGCTGCAACAGCCGGTTGCTGGCCTCGGTCACCCGGTAATGCACGATGGCGCCGTTCGGGCCGCTGCCAGAGATGGTGTCGAAGCTGAGATCGCGCAGCACGCCGGTTTCGGCGCGGAACGCCTCCAGCCGGTCGGCCGCCTCCATCTCGCTGATCCGGCCGGACGCCGCCTCGCGCGCCAGCCAGGCCAGGAAGCGCGTCACCGCCGCCCCGTCACGCAGATGCGCGGCGCGGCTGCCGGCCAGCTCGACATCGTTCTTGCAGGCTTTCGGCAGCAGGCATGGATCTTCCCCGCGCGCCACCTTCGCCCCCGCCGCCTCCAGCCTTTCCAGCACCAGCACCGGGGCGCTGCCGGGATCGACCCGCACGCTCTTGCCCTGCCTGCCCAGCGCCTCCAGCGCCGGCACGAAATCCGCCGGCGCGCCCAGCGACACCGCATTGCCGAGATGCGCGCGGGTCGCGTCGCTCAGCTTTGCCGGCTCGATGAACAGCGCCACCGCGCCATCGGCATGCAGAATGGCGAAGGATAGCGGCAACGGCGTATGCGGCACGTCGGTGCCGCGGATATTCAGCAGCCAGGCGATGGATTCCGGCAGCGTCAGCACCGCCGCATCCTGCCCGGCCTTACGCAAATTCTCCGCGATGCGGTTGCGCTTGTCCGCCGATTCCTCCCCGGCATAGGCCAGATCGTGCGGTACGGCGGGGGTGATGGGCGGCGGCGGCTGGTCCGCCCAGACCGCGTCCAGGGGGTTGCTGTCCAGCGCCGCCAGCCGGCCCTTGGCGCGGGCGACGGCTTTCTTCAGCCGCTCCACCTCGTTCGCGGTGTGCAGCCAGGGGTCATAGGCCAGCACAGCGCCTTCCGGCAAATTCTCCGCCACCCACTCGCTGGCCGGCTGGTCGATCAGGTGCCGGCGCTCATACAGCGCGCCATCGACCTGGGTTTCGACCTGCAAGGTATAGCGCCCATCGATGAAGATCGCCGCCTTCTCCAGCAGCGCCACCGCCTGACCGGCCGAGCCGGTGAAGCCGGTCAGCCAGTTCAGCCGCTCGGCGCGCGCCGGCACATATTCGCCCTGATGCTCGTCGGCGCGCGGCACGATAAAGCCATCGACGCCCCGACGCTTCAGCTCGGCGCGGAGAGCGGCCAGCCGGGCGGCGTGATCGGGCAGAAAACGGGCCGTGGCGGCGATGGCGGATTCGGCGGAAGACATGGCGTTCCTTTGCGAAAAGCAGCTTCCTGCAAAGCTAGGCGCAGGCTGAAGCGGAGACAAGCCGAGCGTCACTGTTTCGTCACAAGCATCCCGCTATGCGCATGCACTAACATGATCCATGCACATGGATCATTGCTGCGGTGCACTAAATGCGCGTTTCTAATGGCTCGCGAGAGACTAATTATGTTGCGTGAAAGACGGAGCGCCCGGCCAGCCCTTTGGCCCCAAACTCTTCGAGCCCAAGCCCAAAGATTGGCGGGATGGAGCGACTGAGGCGCCCTTTGAAAAACATGAAAGGATTGCCATTATGACCCGCTCAAACACCCTGATGTCCTCGTTGCAGAACGAGACCTACATCCCGCAGATCGACACCCTGACCGCCACCCATCGGGCCCGTGCCATGCAGGCCGCCGCGATGCGCGACATGTTCGCCGGCCTCGGCCGCGCCATTGCCGCCGCCGCCGTGTGGATGGTCCGCCCGCTGGCCGTCTGGTACCGCAAGAACCGCACCTATAGCGAGCTGATGTCCCTGGACGACCGCATGCTGCAGGATATCGGCCTGCATCGCACCCAGGTCCGCACCGTCGCTTTCGATACCGAGATCGACGCCAGCACGGTGCGCCCGGCCGCGAACACCAACGCCACCCCGAAAGCCGCGTAATCCTCCCCCCTCACGCGCGCTTCAAGGGCCGGCGGCGCTCCCACCCCTCCTCCCCGGGTGGTGAGCGCCGCCGGTTTTCTTTTTCGGGTTCGCTTTCGTGTCCTACCCCCGGTGCTCCGTGCCCTCGCCGGCGGTGAGGAACAGGGTGCGGCTCGGCTCCCGCGTGACGATGCGATGCCATAGGCCGCGGGGAATAAAGCCGGTCTGGCCGGCGGCGACCGACAGCGTGCGCCCCTCGAATTCGACCTCGATGCCGCCCGACAGCACGACGACCAGCTCATCGCCCTTCGGATGGCATTCCCAATGCGTCGTGCCCGGCTGCATGTCGAAGCTGCTGACCAGCCAGCCGGCGAAGGGCAGCGCCTCCGTGCCCAGCTCGGCCCAGAAGCTCGGCGTCACCGCCATCGGGATCGCCGCGCCATCGGCGCGAAGCTGGAAATAGGTATCGAACAGGCCGGTTGCCTCGGTCGGTTTCTCGGCCATTCGTTCCTCCCCCAGACTCAGCCGATCATCAGCGTATGCCAGCCATCTTGCGGAATCCGACGCTTGAGGTACAGACGCTGGGCGCGGTGCGCGGAGAGCACCCACATCTCCTGCTTCGCCGTCAGGCCGGACAATACGGCGATGCCGCCCGGCGCCAGATGGCGCTTCAGATCCTTCGCCATATGGCACAGCGGCCGGGCCAGGATATTGGCGAAGATCAGATCGTACGGCCCCTTGCGCTTCACCAGCGGGTTGCGATAGCCGGGGCCGGAGATGGCGCGCACCCGGGGCACGCGGTTGAGGCGGGTATTCTCCCGCGCCACATCGCGCGCCACCGGGTCGATGTCCGACAGCAGTACACGGCAGGGCCAGCTTTTCGCCGCCGCGATGCCGAGAATGCCGGAGCCGCAGCCCATATCCAGCACCCGGAACGGCCGCCGCCGGCGCTTCGCCATCATGCCCGCCGCCATCAGGCAGCCGCGCGTCGTGGCGTGCTCGCCGGAGCCGAAGGCGAGGGCGGCGTCGATCAACAGCGGGATCGTGCTGGCCGGCACCGGCTTGGTATAGTGCGAGCCGTGGATGAAGTAGCGGCCGATCTGGATCGGCGGGAAGCGGCGGCGGTTTTCCAGCAGCCAGTCGGTCCAGGGCAGGGTCTTGAAGCGGACCTCCGGCGCGTCGATCCCGGCCACCAGCGCCGCCAGCTCAATGCCGGCGATCAGGCCGGGCTTGTCCGGCTGGCTTTCGCCGAATCCCTCGACCCGCCAGACCTTGCCGTCGGTGACCTCCACCATCGCCACCGCATCGACGAAATTCTCCACCACGTCGGAAAACGCCATCACATGGTCGATCGGCACGTCCAGCTCGATGCGGTAACCGCCGGTGCGCTGTTGCGACGCGGGTTGGGTGAGCTTCATTTCTTCTCCACGAAGGTTGCCAGCACCTTCTTCGTGCCGGCCTTGTCGAAATCGATCTCCAGCTTGTCGGCATCGACCAGCCGCACGGTGCCCATGCCGAATTTCTGGTGGAACACACGGCTGCCGCGCTGGAAGCCGGCGGCGTTCGGCTTGTTGGTCGCCACGCTGTAGGGCACGCCCTCCAGCGTCGGGGCCTCGCGCCGGGCAAAGCGCCGGCCCTGGGCCGTATTGGCCTCGAAATAGCCGCCGCTTTCGCGCGGCGGGTTGGAGGCGTACCGGCCGCTCCAGGTCGCCGCCCCCCAATCGGTCTGCCGCTGCGCGCCGCCGAACAGCCCGCCCTCGGTCACCTGCTCGACATGCTCGGTCGGCAATTCGGAGATGAAGCGCGACGGCAGGGCGCTCTGCCACAGCCCATGCACCCGCCGATTGGCCGCGAAGGAGATATTCGCCTTCTTGCGCGCCCGCGTGATGCCGACATAGGCGAGGCGGCGTTCCTCCTCCAGCCCCGAGGCGCCGCTTTCGTCCAGCGCGCGCTGGTTGGGGAACACGCCTTCTTCCCAGCCGGGCAAAAAGACGGTGTCGAATTCCAGCCCCTTGGCGCTGTGCAGCGTCATGATGGAAAGCTGGTCGATGCTGGCATCCTCGGCATTCTCCATTACCAGGCTGATATGTTCGAGAAAGCCGGCCAGGCTCTCGAACTCCTGCATGGCGTTGACCAGCTCCTTCAGATTTTCCAGCCGGCCGGGGGCCTCGACCGATTTATCGGCCTGCCACATGGCGGTATAGCCGCTCTCGTCCAGCACCAGCTGCGCCAGCTCGGCATGCGGCATGTGCTCCAACTCGGCCCGCCAGCGGTCGAAATCGCGGATCAGGTCGCCCAGCGCCTTGCGCGGCTTCGGCTTCAGCTCGTCGGTCTCCACCAGATAGCGGCAGGCGACCATGAGCGAGGTGCCCTGGCTGCGCGCAACCTGATGCGCGGCCTGCAGCGTGGCGTCGCCCAGCCCACGGCGCGGCGTGTTCACGATGCGCTCGAACGCCAGATCGTCGTCCGGCTGGGCGATCAGCCGCAGATAGGCGATGGCGTCACGGATTTCGAGGCGCTCGTAGAAGCGCGGCCCGCCGACCACCCGGTAGGGCACGCCCAGCGTGATGAAACGCTCCTCGAACTCGCGGGTCTGAAAGCCGGCGCGCACCAGCACGGCAATCTGCGCCAGCAGATGGTCCTTGCGCTGCAGCGCCTCGACCTCCTCGCCGACTACGCGCGCCTCCTCCTCGCCGTCCCAGACGCCGCGCACAGTGACCTTCTCGCCGGCATCCACATCGGTCCACAGCGTCTTGCCGAGGCGGCCTTCATTCCTCGCGATCAGCCCGGAAGCGGCGGCCAGGATATGCGGCGTCGACCGGTAATTCTGCTCCAGCCGGATGACGGCGGCGCCGGGGAAATCCTTCTCGAACTTCAGGATGTTCCCCACTTCTGCGCCCCGCCAGCCATAGATGGACTGATCATCGTCGCCGACGCAGCAGATGTTCTTGCTCTTCTGGGCCAGCAGGCGGAGCCAGAGATATTGCGCCACGTTGGTGTCCTGGTACTCGTCGACCAGCATGTAGCGGAAGCGGTCGTGATATTCGGCCAGCACCTCCGGGTGCTTCTGGAACAAATCCACGCAATGCAGCATCAGATCGCCGAAATCGGCGGCGTTCAGGGTCAGCAGCCGTTCCTGGTACTGGCGATAGAGCTGCGCGATCTTGCCGCCGGCCAAATCCATCGCGTCTTCCGCCGGCACCCGGTCGGGCGTCAGCGCGCGGTCCTTCCAGCGCTGGATAACGCCCATCAACACCCGCGCCGGCCAGCGCTTATCGTCGATGCCCTCGGCCTGGATGAGCTGCTTCAGCAGCCGCACCTGGTCGTCGGCGTCCAGGATGGTGAAATTGGATTTCAGCCCCACCAGCTCGGCATGGCGACGCAGGATGCGCACGCAGATCGCATGGAAGGTGCCGAGCCAGACCTGCTCCGCCGCCGGGCCGATGATGGCGGCGACGCGCTCGCGCATTTCCCGCGAGGCCTTGTTGGTGAAGGTGACGGCCAGGATGTTCCAGGGCCGCGCCCGGCCGGTGATCAGCAGATGCGCCAGCCGCGTGGTCAGCACCCGGGTCTTGCCGGTGCCGGCCCCGGCCAGCACGAGCACCGGGCCGTCGAGCGTTTCCACCGCCTGGCGCTGCGCGGCATTCAAGTTCTGCAGGTAGGGCGGCGTGGGGGTCGAGGTCATGGACATGCGGCTTGATATAGCGGATCGCCGGACGGATGTCCGCCCCTTTGGCGCGGCGTTAGTGTCCCTGCCATCGGCACCTTGCCCTGAGCTTCCCCTCGTCCTGAGGAGCCGC
>NZ_LPXN01000072.1 GCF_001618175.1 Oceanibaculum pacificum
GCCGTCGCGCCAGCCGTCGCGATTGTCACCGCGACAGCGGCGGCTGCATTCCGGCCATTCCGGCTGGCTGCTGGCGTCGCGGCGCGGTGCCGCTAATATCATCCTGATTTCTATCGGCCATAGGAGCCAGCAATGTCGGAGAAGACGGTGGCGGCGGGGCGGAGCTGGCACTTGCCAGTGGCCGTGATCATGATCTGCGGCAGCCTGATCGTCGCCCTATCCTTCGGCGTGCGATCCGCCTTCGGCCTGTTCATGGTGCCGATCTCGGGCGAGCTGGGCTGGGGGCGTGAAATCTTCGCTTTGTCGATTGCCCTGCAGAACCTGCTCTGGGGCCTGGGCCAGCCCTTCGCCGGCGCGCTGGCCGACCGGTTCGGCTCGATGAAGGTGCTGATCGCCGGCGGCCTGCTCTATTCCGCCGGCGTGCTGCTGATGTCGGTGTCCACCAGCCCGTCGCTGTTTCACCTCTCGACCGGCCTGCTGGTCGGCTTCGGCCTGTCGGGCACCGGCTTCTCCATCGTGCTGGCCGCCGTCGGCAAGGTGGTGGCGCCGGAGAAGCGTTCCTGGGCGCTGGGCATCGTGACCGCCGCCGGCTCCTTCGGGCAGTTCGCCATGGTGCCGCTGGGCCAGGCCTTCCTGTCGGCCTATGGCTGGCAGACCACGGTGCTGATCCTGGGTGTGACCTCCCTGGCCATGCTGCCGCTGGCGCTGGCGTTCAAGGGCGTCGGGCAGGGCGGAGCCGCCGGGCCGGCGAACAGCCAGAGCCTGGGACAGGCGCTGCGCGAGGCCAGCCGGCACAAGGGCTTCCTGCTGCTGACCGCCGGCTTCTTCGTCTGCGGCTTTCATGTCGCCTTCATCGCAGCACATCTGCCCTCCTTCGTCATCGACCGCGGGCTTGACCCGCAGATCGGCGCGTGGGCGCTGGGGCTGGTCGGCCTGTTCAACGTCATCGGCTCCTACACGGCCGGCGTGCTGGGCGGCAAATACACCAAGAAATATCTGCTGAGCTATCTCTACGTCGCGCGCTCGGCGGTCATCGTGCTGTTCATTTCTTTCCCGATGACAGCGACCACGGTGCTGCTGTTCGCGGCCGCCATGGGCTTGCTGTGGCTGTCCACCGTGCCGCTGACATCGGGCATCGTGGCGCAGGTGTTCGGGCCGAAATACATGTCGATGCTGACCGGCATCGTGTTCTTCAGCCACCAGATCGGCAGCTTCCTCGGCGTCTGGGGCGGCGGCTATCTGTACGACACCACCGGCTCCTACGACATTGTCTGGTACTGCTCCATAGCGCTCGGCATCTTCGCCGGCATCGTGCACTGGCCGATCGACGAACGCCCCGTGGTGCGCGCGGAGCCGGCGAAGGCCTGACGGTCCATCGCCCGCCAGCTCCTTCGAGACGCCGGCTCCTCAGGCGGCGCGCTTCTTCCCCTCGCCGCCAAGTCCGATTATCACTAGGGAAACCTCGGGGAAATATCGGACGGGAGGATGGGGATGGCGGGCAAGCCAGTCGTGGGCATCATCGGCGGCAGCGGGGTCTATGACCTGGAGGGGCTGACCGACAAGCAGTGGCGCACCGTGGACACGCCCTGGGGCAGACCGTCCGACCAGCTTCTGTTCGCCAGCCTGGACGGCGCGCCGGTGGTTTTCCTGCCGCGTCACGGGCGAGGCCATCCGCTCAGCCCCAGCGGCATCAACTACCGCGCCAATATCGACGCGCTGAAGCGTTCCGGCGTCACCGAGATCGTCTCGGTCTCCGCCGTGGGCAGCCTCAGGGAGGATCTGCCGCCGGGCCGCTTCCTGCTGGTCGACCAATATATCGACCGCACCTTCGCGCGGGAGAAAAGCTTCTTCGGCAATGGCTGCGTCGCCCATGTCTCGGTTGCCCATCCGGTCTGCGGCCGGCTGGGGCGGCATCTGCTGCAGGCGGCGGCGGAGAGCGGTATCGACATGGTGGCGGGCGGCACCTACCTGGCGATGGAGGGGCCGCAATTCTCCACCCTGGCGGAATCGAAGCTTTACCGAGCCTGGGGCTGCGACGTGATCGGCATGACCAACATGCCGGAGGCGAAGCTGGCCCGCGAGGCGGAGCTTTGCTACGCCAGCGTCGCCATGGTGACCGACTATGATTGCTGGCACCCCGAGCATGACCATGTGACGGTCGAGCAGATCGTGAAGGTGCTGCTGTCCAACGCCGACAAGGCGCGCGGCCTGGTCCGCGCCGTGGTGCCGCTGCTGCAGGCGCGCGACGCGGCGTGCGGGCAGGGCTGTCACACCGCGCTGGACCATGCGCTGATCACCGCGCCCGACCAGCGCGACCCGCTGCTGGTCGGCAAGCTGGACGCCGTGGCCGGGCGGGTGCTGGCGAAATAGCCTAGCCCCTTGCCGCTTAACCCCGCGCCGCTTAGCCCCGCGCCGCCGCTTCCAGCCCGGCGATATCCAGCTTCACCATTTGCAGCATGGCCTCGGATACGCGCTTCACCGTGGCTGGGTCGCTTTCCATCATCAACTCGCCCAGCCGCTTCGGCACGATCTGCCAGGACAGGCCCCAGCGGTCGCGCAGCCAGCCGCATTGCTCGGCCTGTCCACCCTCCAGCAGGGCGTCCCACAGCCGGTCGACTTCCGCCTGGTCATCGCATTCGACCATGATGGAAAAGGCGTGGTTGAACGGGTCCAGCGGGCCGGCCTGGATGGCCATGTAGCGCTGGTCGCCCAGCGTGAAGCCGGCCAGGCGCACGCTGCCGGGCGGGCCGCTGGGCGTTTCGGCGGGGAATTCGGAGATCCATTCCAGCGAAGAGCCGGGGATCAGGCCGGTATAGAAGCGCAGCGCCGCCTCCATGTCGGTCGCGAACCAGAGATGCTGGGTGACCTTGGCCATGCTCAGACGTCCAGGATCGGCACGAAGCCGCCAAAGATCATGCGCTTGCCGTCGAACGGCATCTCGCCGGCCATGTCCTTCATGCGCGGATCGCTCATCATCTTCTGCATGGCAGCGTCGCGCACCTCCTTGGAGGGGTATTCGAACCAGCTGAACACCACCACCTCGTCCGCCTGGGCCTTCACCGCGCCGCGAAAGTCGGTGACGGTGCCGTCCGGCACATCGTCGCCCCAGCATTCGACCATCCGGGAGACACCATATTCCTTCACCAGCTTGGCCGCCTTGGCGGCGTGCGCGATATAGGCCTGCTTGTTGGCGGCCGGGACGGCGCAGACGAAACCTTCCACATATTTCATGTCGTTCTCCTGTATTGGCGACAGGAAAGTTGATATCAACATAAATATCTGGAGTCAACGCCGCGCTGCCGCGACGTCGCTCCGGTGTCAGCCGATATGCTGGCGGAAGAAATCCATCGTGCGCTCGCGGGCGATACGCGCGCTGGTCGGCTCGAAGGAGCCGCGCTGGTCGCAATTGAAGCCGTGGCCGGCGGGGTAGACATGCACCTTCGCCTGCGGTTGCGCCTGCTTGATCTGCTCGACATCGGTGAGCGGAATGCCACTGTCGGCCTCGCCGAAATGCATCAGCAGCGGAGCATTGGCCGTCTCGTCCTTGAACGGCACGATCTGGCCGCCGTAATACACCACAGCCGCCTGCACCGGCAGCCGCGTGGCGCACAGGAAGGAGATCGAGCCGCCCCAGCAATAGCCGACGCTGCCGACCTTGCCGGCGGCCGAGGCGGCCTCCATGGCGGCGGCCATGTCCTGCATCACCTGCTCCCAGGCGACCTTGGCGCGCAGCTCCCGGCCGCGCGCCACGCTGGCCTCGTCATAGCCCAGCTCCACCTTGCGCTCGGTCCGGTCGAACAGGGCCGGAGAAACGCAGAGATAGCCTTCCGCCGCGAAGCCGTCGCACACGCTGCGGATATGGCTGTTCACGCCGAAGATTTCCTGGATCACCACCAGCCCGCCCTTCGGCTTACCGGCCGGGCCGGCGGTATAGGCGTCGAATTTGTGGCCGTCGGCGGCGGTCAGCTCGATCCACTGGGTCATCGTCTCGCTCATCGCGTCAGCTCCTGCTGCGAAATAGGGTTCGCCGCAGAGTAGAGCAAACCGCTGGGGGAGGGGAACCAAGCTTGCGGGGGCTCAATCGTCCGCCGCGGCTTCCTTTTGCTGGCGTACGATGCGGCCCATCAACAGGCGGAAGACCATCGGGGCCAGGATCACCACGAAGATGATGCGCACGATGTGGTGGCTGGAGACGAAGGCGGTGTCGCCGCCGATGGCCAGCGCCACCAGGCTCATTTCCGCCAGCCCGCCCGGGGAGAAGGCCAGCACCACGTCCAGCGTCGGGATGCCGCTGCTGAGCGCATGCAGCAGCACCGAGAAGGCGACTGTGACGCTGAGCAGGATCGCCGTGGAAACGACGGTCACGCCCACCGTGCGGCGCACCAGCGCCAGCTTGGTGCCGGCGAAGCGGCAGCCGATGGCGCTGCCGATCACCACCTGGGCGATGGCCACCAGCTCCTTCGGCGGGGCGTGGCTGGTCAGGCCGGCCAGGTGGATGCCGGCGCTGACGATCATCGGGCCGACCAGCAGGGCGGCGGGAATGCGCGCCAGCTTTGCCAGCACCGCGCCGACAACGGCGCAGACCGCCAACAGGCCCAGATCGTACAGCGGAAAGTTCAGGATCGACACGCCGGTGACCGCGCCCGGCGGCGGCTGATAGCCGAAATAGAAGCGGAAGAACAGCGGGATGGTCAGCACCACCAGCAGGATGCGGGTGCCGTGGGTCAGCGAGATCACCCGCTCGTCGCCGCCCATGGCGGTGCCGATGATGGTCATCTCCGACAGCCCGCCCGGCATGGCGGAGAAATAGGCGGTCGGCCGGTCATAGCCGGAAAAGCGGCGGAAATAGAGATAGACCAGCGCGCCCGAGGTGACGACATAGACCAGCAGCGCGCTGGCGCTGAGCACCCAGCCGCCAAGCTGGCCCATGATCTCCGGCTTGAAGGCGCTGCCCAGCATCACGCCCAGAATGGCGATGAAGCAATTGCGCAAGCTAAGCGCCATGCGCACCGGCAGGCCGGCGATGGCGGCCACCGTGGTGAAGCACATGGCGCCCATCATCCAGGCCAGCGGCATGCGCAGTTCCAGGAAGACCGCGCCGCCGATGGCGCCGATGGCCAGCGCCAGGGCGATCTGCCACAGCTTGGCCGGCGGCCGCGCCGCGCGCTTCTGCTTCAGCTCGTCGGCGAGCTTGTGGGCGGGCTCAGTCAAGGTAGCGGCCGAGCCGGACGGCGGTCTGGCCCTTGGTCAGCCGGCGCGACGGCATGATCAGCACGCAGCGATCATGCGGGGTGTAGACCGGCGCGTCGCCGTCATGGCCCAGCAGGCTGCCCTGCTTTTCGATCACTTCCAGGCCGAGATAGGGCTGGGCGAAGTTGAACTGGTCGTTCTTCACCGTGACCGCCTCGGTCACCTGGATCACTTGCTGCGGCGGCAGATCCTGGGTCGAGACCAGCCGGTCCAGCGTCGACCGGTCGATCTGGCCGTAATGGAACAGGAAGCGCAGCGCATTGTCGATGGCGACGGTCTCGCTGGATTTCTCCCAATGCTGGCCGCATTCGATCAGCAGCGCGTTGCGCGGGTCGGCGGCGTCGCTGAAGAAGCGGTAGTCGCGCAGCCGGCGGCCGGCGGCGTGGCCCTTGTCGGACACCACGATCTCGGGATGGCGCAGCGCGCGGGCCAGCGCGATGCCCTTGTCCAGCGGGCCGCACAGCATCAGCGCCTTGGTCGCGTGCTGCATGGAATGGATGTCGAGCAGATAATCCACCGTATCGATCAGCGGCCTCATCTGCCGGGCGCGGCGCAGCTCCACGCTGTCGCGCGGGCCGTCCAGCACCTCCTCGGACCAGAGGCGGTTGAAATCCTCCTCGATGAACCGCGAAGCGGTGGGGTTGGCCGGATCGAACCGGGCATAGGCCTCGATATTGGCGAAGCTCAGCGTCAGCTTGCCGATCAGCGGGCGGATATTGTGCCGGTACAGGAAATCCACCGCGATCGCGCCGCACAGCTCGTTGCCGTGGGTGACGGCGTTGATCATCACATGCGGGCCGGGCTGACCGCTATCGAAGGTGGTGGCGTAGTCGATGCCGGTATTGCCCTGGCGATAGGGGCGGATGTCGGGCGGAGTCAGCTCCACCGGATAGGCGGGATCGGTCACGGCTACCTTGCATCGGCTATACGGGATGGAAACGCCTGCAAATTAGGCCGGATTTACCCGCCATGCCAGTCCCTTGACGCATGTCAGGGGTGCGATGCGAAACACCCTCTCCCCTTCCGGGGCGA
>NZ_LPXN01000073.1 GCF_001618175.1 Oceanibaculum pacificum
AGCCTAGCGAAAGCTGGGTGAGGGGAGACCGACCCCGCGCCGCCCTTTGCCGGCCGGATGTCACGATCCGGCCATTGCCAGGCCGCATTCGGCGACCGATATTGAGGCACCATGACAGACCGGCCCGCCGATAACACCGCCCCGCCAGCGTCGTTGCCCGCCCCGCTGGCGCCCGATGGCCAGCGGCTGATCGCCAATCGCTGGCTGCGCGGTCTGGTGCTCGGGCTGGGCTGGATGTTCGTGGCGCTGGGGCTGGTCGGCGTGTTCCTGCCGGTGATGCCGACGGTGCCCTTCCTGATCGTCGCCATCTGGTGCTTCTCGCGCAGTTCGAAGAAGCTGCATCACTGGCTCTACAGCCACCCGCAATTCGGCCCGCCCTTGCGCGACTGGGACCGTTACGGCGTGATCCCCAGGCGCGGCAAGCTGATCGCGGTGATCGGCATGGCGTGCAGCCTGGCGCTGGTGACGATCTTCGTGGCGACAAGCTGGATGGTGCCGGTCTTCATGGGCGGCGCGATGCTGCTGGTGGCGATCTATGTCGTCACCCGGCCCAGCCGCCCGCCGATCCAGGCCAGTGAATGATCTGGGCGACTGATTAATCTTGCGGGAACGGGCGGTTTCGCCCTATCTGCGCCTTATGAGCCAGCACCGTCGACCCGACCCTCGCCAGCGCCCGCACAAGCAAGGCCGCCCCGCCGCGAAATCAGCCCCGAAGCGCGGACCCCATCGTGCGCCCAGGGGAGACGATTCTACCCGCAAGCTGCCGGTGAACACGCCGCCGGTGACGCTGACCATCGAGCATCTGGGCGGGCGCGGCGACGGGGTGGCGGCCATTGGCGAGCAGCGCTATTTCGTGCCGCTGTCGGCGCCCGGCGACGTTGTGACGATCCGCCCGGTGGAAAGCACGGCCGAGGGCATTCGCGGCGAAATCATCGAGCTGGTCACGCCCTCGCCCGACCGGCAGGAGCCGCCCTGTCTGCATTTCGGCCGCTGCGGCGGTTGCCTGGTGCAGCATGTGGCCCCCGCCGCCTATGACGATTTCAAGCGCCGGCAAGTGATCGCGGCGGTGGAGCGGGCCGGCGGCGACCCGGCCGTGGTGACGGAGATCGTCACCGTCGCCCCGCGCACCCGCCGCCGCGCGGCGCTGGTGGCCAAGCGGGTCAGCGCCGGCCTGGCGCTGGGCTTCCACGAGCATCGCAGCCATTTCATCGTCGATGTGCAGGACTGCCCGGTGATGCATCCGCTGCTACAGGCCGCCCTGCCGGCGTTCCGCGCGGCGCTGACCGAGCTGCTGCCGCTGGGTGCGTCGGCGACAATCACCCTGCTGAAGCTGGATAGCGGCATCGATGCGCTGATCGGCCTGGAGCGCCAGCCCGACCTTGCCGGCCGCGAGGCGCTGGCAGCCCTGGCCGAGGCCGCCGATCTGGGCCGCCTGTCGATCAGTGTAGGCGAGGGCGCGGCGGAACCGCTGGCCGAGCGGCGGCCGTCCAGCCTGGCCTTCGGCGGCGTGCCGGTGGCCATCCCGCCGGGCGCTTTCCTGCAGGCTGCGGAGGATGCCGAGGCGACCCTGCTGGCCGAAGTGCGCGCCGGCACGGCGGGCGCGGAAAACATCGCCGACCTGTATGCCGGCTGCGGCACCTTCGCGCTGCCGCTGGCGGTGGCGGGCGCGTCGGTGCTGGCGGTCGAGGGCTTCGGCCCGGCCATCGAGGCGCTGGCCGCCGCCGCCCGAAAGGCCGGGCCGGCGATAAGGCTGGAGACCGCCCAGCGCGACCTGGCCCGCGAGCCGCTTGAGCCGGACGAACTGGCCGGCTTCGACGCCGTGGTGTTCGACCCGCCGCGCGCCGGGGCGCGGGAGCAGGCGATCCGCCTGTCGCGCAGCGAGGTGCCGGCCCTGGTCGCGGTCTCCTGCAACCCGGCCACCTTCGCCCGCGATGCCCGCTTGCTGATCGAGGGCGGCTACCGGTTGGAGCGCGTGGTGCCGCTGGACCAGTTCCTGTGGTCCGCCCATGTCGAGCTGGTGGCGCGGTTCCGGCGGTAACGATTCCGTTTTCGACATGGCCGGAATGCGTACCGGAGGGTGAAGCGGCCTTCAGGGCTTCCTATATGTCCCTGCAAATGCTTCGCAAAGAAGGGGAACATTCATGGCCACGTCCAAGACGGGCGCCGGCGTAACCCGCCCGGATGCCCGCCCGGATACCCGGATCGAAAGCGATACGATGGGACAGATCGCTGTCCCCGCCGACCGGCTGTGGGGCGCGCAGACCCAGCGCTCGCTGGCTAATTTCCGAATCGGCGACGAGCGCATGCCCGAACCGCTGATCCGCGCCTTCGGCCTGCAAAAGAAGGCTTCGGCCCTGACCAACATGAAGCTGGGCGTGCTCGACGAAGCGCTGGGCGAAGCCATCGCCAGCGCCGCCGACGAGGTGATCGCCGGCCTGCTGTCGGAACATTTTCCGCTGGTCGTCTGGCAGACCGGCAGCGGCACACAGACCAACATGAACGCCAACGAGGTGATCGCCAACCGCGCCAACGAGCTGCTGGGCGGCAAGCGCGGCGAGAAGAAGCCGGTGCACCCGAACGACCATGTGAATGCCAGCCAATCCTCCAACGACAGCTTCCCGACCGCGATGCATATCGCGGCCGCGACGCAGATCGTCACCCGGCTGCTGCCGGCGCTGCGCAGCCTCAACGAGGTGCTGCTGATCAAGTCGGCCGCGTTCGAGCGCATCGTGAAGATCGGCCGCACCCATCTTCAGGACGCCACGCCGCTGACGCTGGGGCAGGAATTCTCCGGCTATGCGGCGCAGGTGATGTATGGCGTCGCGCGCATCGAATCGGCGCTGCCCCGGCTCTACCGGCTGGCGCAGGGCGGCACCGCCGTCGGCACCGGGCTGAACGCGCCGGAAGGCTTCGATACCGGCTTCGCCGCCGAGGTGGCGCAGATGACCGGCCTGCCCTTCGTGACCGCGCCGAACAAGTTCGAGGCGCTGGCCGCGCACGACGCCATCGTCGAGATGTCCGGCGCGCTGAACACGCTGGCCGTGTCTCTGATGAAGATCGCCAACGATATCCGGCTGCTGGGCTCCGGCCCGCGCTCCGGCCTGGGCGAGCTGCACTTGCCGGAGAACGAGCCCGGCTCCTCCATCATGCCCGGCAAGGTGAACCCGACCCAGGCGGAGGCGATGACCATGGTCTGCGCCCAGGTGATGGGCAATCACACCGCGATCACGGTGGCCGGCATGAGCGGCCATCTGGAGCTGAACGTCTTCAAGCCGGTGCTGATCTATAATTTGCTGCAATCGGTCCGGCTGCTGGCCGATGCGGCCGACAGCTTCGCGGATAATTGCGTCGCCGGGATCGAGGCGAACGAGGACCGGATTGAACAATTAGTCGAGCAATCTCTTATGCTTGTAACCGCCCTGGCGCCGCATATCGGGTATGACAAGGCGGCCGCCGTCGCGAAAAAGGCACATTCAGACGGTACCACACTGAAACAAGCGGCCCTCCAACTCGGTTATGTCAGTGCTGAAGAATTCGACCGATGGGTCGTTCCGGGCAGGATGATCGCCCCAACAAAAGCATTGGAGCAGTGACCGTGAGTGCGACGACCATCCGCAAGCGCTCGGTCGTTATAGCCGGGCATCGAACGAGCGTTTCGCTTGAAGACGCCTTCTGGGAACAGTTGCAGATGCTGGCGCGCAAGCGCCGGCAGTCGGTGAACGCGCTGGTCGAGAGCATCGACCGCGAGCGCGCCGCCAACCTGTCCAGCGCCATCCGCGTCTTCGTGCTGGAGAATGTATTGGAGCAACGGGCCTGAGGCGAAGATAGGGGAAACCCGAATAGGGTTACCCAGGGGACGGTCGTTCCAAGCCGAAATCTTCTCGGAACCGGTCGATCTGATGCATCTTCTCGTGCAGGATCGTCACGATGCCGATGCTGCCGTCCGACAATCTGCGCCAATAAACGAAGTGCCGTTCGTAGCGGAAGAAATAACCGACCACTCCGAACTGAGCGGAGACCGGCTTCGACATCACTTCATGCGTCTCGATCTTTTCGAATGCTGCGAAAAGACCAGTGATGTAGCGGTCCGCCCGGTCAGCGCCCCAGCGGCTACGTGTATAACGGTAAATTTCATCAAGACGATGTGAGGCCGCCTGCTGAACATAGATGGCGACCATCCGTCAGGCCCGATTCCGGGCGATGACCTCATCCGCGGTAAGTTGCTTGTAGGATGATTCCGGGGCGGAAAAAGCTTGCTGAAGTTCGGCTTTCAACCGATCGAACGCTTCCATCTCCACCCGCTCCTTATCTCTTCGGATGAGATCGCGGATATACTCGCTGATATTCTCGTAGGAGCCGTCCTCTCCCACATTCTCCGCCACAAACTCACTCAAGACGCCGCTGAGGCGCACGGTCATGGTGGTGGTTCGGGACATCGCAGTCTCCCTTCATTTTGTCTTCAATATAATCAAGAATGATTACACGACAAGCTCACCTAAAGCCCTTTATCCCAATAAGGCTGGCTGCCGAAGCGCTTGGCCAGGAAATCGACGAAAGCGCGGACCTTGGTGGAGACGTGGCGGGCATGCGGGTAGACCGCGTGGATCGCCGCCGGCGGCAGGGCGTAGTCGGTGAGGATGCGCACCAGCCGGCCGTCGCGCACCGCATCGCCGCAGATGAAGCTGGGCAATTGCACGATGCCCATGCCGGCAATCGCGGCTTCCAGCAGCACATCCCCGTTATTCGCCTTGAGCTGGCCGCCGACGCGCACCCGCACGATGCCTTCCGGGCCGGAGAAGCGCCATTCGTCGCCAGTCGCCTGATAGGCGTAGCACAGGCAATTATGCTGGGTCAGCTCCACCGGCGTGGCCGGCGCGCCGCGCCGCACCAGGTAATCCGGCGAGGCCACGATCAGCGCCTGCATGTCGCACAGCCGGCGCTGGATCAGCGAGGAATCCGGCATGTTGCCGATGCGGATGGCCATGTCGTAGCCCTCCTTCACCAGATCGACGAAGCGGTCGGTCAGCGTCATGTCGATCGACAGATCGGGATAGTCGAACAGGAATTCCGGGATCGCCGGTCCCAGATGGCGCTGGCCGAAGGACATCGAAGTGTTCAGCCGCAGCGTGCCGCGCGGCTTGTCCTGCAGGCTGGTCACGGCCTGTTCCGCCGCCTCGGCCGCCGCCACCACCTCGGTCGAGCGGGCATAGAACAGCTCCCCCGCCTCGGTCAGGCTCAAGCGCCGCGTGGTGCGGTTCAGCAGCCGCACGCCAAGCTGGTCCTCCAGCTTGGCCACCTGTTTGGAGACGGCGGATTTGGACAGCTTCAGCTTCTCCGCCGCCGTCGAGAAGCTGCCCGAATCGACGACCCGCGCGAACACCAGCATCGCATTCAGATCCTGCATCGCCGAACCCATTCCTCCTTCAGTCGTTGTTTCCAATTGGAAACAGTTTTGTGCCGACGCACCGGATTGAGAGACAGTCGCCCAAGGCCTATTTCTAGCGCAACGAAATTCCGCCCAACCAATTCAGGAGCAGGGTCATGACCAAAATTCTCGTGCTGTATTATTCCTCCTACGGCCATATCGAAACCATGGCGAAGGCCATTGCCGAGGGCGCCAAGGGCGCCGGGGCCGAGGTGACGATCAAGCGCGTGCCCGAGCTGGTGCCCGAGGAGATCGCCAAGAAATCCGGCATCAAGCTGGATCAGGACGCGCCGATCGCCAAGCCGGACGAGCTGGGCGATTACGACGCCATCATCTTCGGCGCGCCGACCCGCTTCGGCACCGTCGCCTCGCAGATGCGCAACTTCATCGACCAGACCGGCGGTCTGTGGATGAAGGGGGCGCTGGTCGGCAAGGTGGGCAGCGTCTTCACCTCGACGGGCACCGGCAGCGGCAATGAGAGCACCATCCTGGGCTTCCTGCCGACGCTGATGCATCACGGCATGGTCGTGGTCGGCGCGCCCTACTCGATCCAGGAGCTGACCGACATCAGCGAGTTCCGCGGCGGCTCCGCCTATGGCGCCGGCACCGTCGCCGGCCCGGATGGCAGCCGCCAGCCGAGCGAGATCGAGCTGACCATCGCCCGCAAGCAGGGCGCCCACGTCGCCGGCATCGCCGCCAAGCTGGCGAAGTAACGCAATCGAGGCCTGGGTCCGGTAATGGGGCCTGGCGGCCGTGCCCATCGAGACGCCTGCCCCAGGTAACCTTGGCGCAGGCTCCTCAGGGCGAGG
>NZ_LPXN01000074.1 GCF_001618175.1 Oceanibaculum pacificum
GCCGGAGCTGGGTGAGGGGAGAAACCGCGCCGCCCCCGCTCAATAATACGCGATCAGCCGCCCCAGGATCACCACGCCGGTCCACAGCAGCAGCGAGGCCAGGGCGGCGAGCCGGGCGGCAGGCGGCGGCGTGTCGGGCCAGCGGTCGACGGCGCGCCAGGCGGTCAGATGCAGGATCAGCGCGTTCAGCCCGGCCAGCGCGATCAGGCCGAGCTTGAGGAGGAAGACCGGGTTGCGCCCGGTGGCGCTCGCCTCGGTGGTCAGCAGGGCGAGGCCGCTGGGCAGCGCCAGCGCGAAGCCGGCAACGGAAAGCGGCAGGGTGGCGGCGGCAAGCCGGTCGGCGGCCACTCCCGCCGCCCGCCAGCCGAGCAGGCGCAGATCGAGCACGGCGATACTGCCCAGCAGCAGCGCGAAACCGAGGATATGGACGATCTCCACGGCGGGAAACAGCAGCGGCTCCTGCCGCATGGCGCGGCCGAGAGCGCCCGCCTCCAGCCAGCCCAGGAACGCGCCGGGCAGGGCGGCGAGGCTAGGCCCCTCGGCTGCCCCGCCCGCAGGATTCATCAGCGCAGCTCGATTGTCTTGCCGCCCACGCTGATGCGCTCGGCGCGCACCTCGCCCGGATCGTCGCGCTTCACGTAGCCGACCACGGTGACCTGCGTGCCGACCGCCAGCATCTCCGCCGACAGGCCGCGGCTGTTCATCCGCGAAACCGGCGCCAGGATCACCTGGTAGGCCTTGCCCTCGGCGGTCATCTCGATGGTGCCGTGCGGGTTGGCGTAGGACAGCGCCGTGACCGGCCCGACCAGCGTCCGCGCCTCGCTCTCATAGCTGCTCCAGCCATGATGCGCCTCGGCCTGCCGCTCATGCAGCCCGATCCCGATCACCGCAAAGGCCGCAATCGCAAAAAACAACCGCCGGGCGAGCAGCGAAAGAGAAAAATCCGGCATCGGCACAGCCTCCAGACAGGGTGGGATATGTGAGTTTACCGAGGGAAGTGGGACGAAATTGGGGCGGGGGTGAGGGTAATTTTTATCGAAACATCCAAATCAAGAAGAATTAGGAATTAATCTTGCCCTGCATCTGACGGTAGTGCAGTGTGATTGAAACACTATCAATTTAAACAAAATTCAGGGAGATAATATGTACGAAAAATTCAAATTTGAGCGAATCGCCCTCTCCCTGATCGATCTTGATGACCGCAATCCCCGCATTGTTACACAACAAAAGCTCGCCTCAGAAGATGAGATTCTAAAATATTTTTTCGAACATGAAGACCTTGCTTCCTTCCTCAAAAAAATCGCCACCGAAGGCCGCAATCCTGGCGCAGAACGACCTTATGTCGTCAAAAACGGCAAACGATATGTCGTCGTCGAAGGCAACACGCGCATCGCGGCATACAAACTATTAACTGGCCGTGCTGTCGCCCCCGTCGAGTACGCAAGTGCAGTGCCACTCGTTTCTCCATCAGTGAAAGACGAAATGGCCAGTGTTGATGTGGCTATTGCGCCCAGCCGTGATGCATTGATGCCTATAATGGCACGGGCTCATTTCGGGCGAGGCGATAAATCAACATGGAGTTATCTCGGCAGTCGAAAAGCAGTATATGACGATTGGAAGTCTGGTAAAAGCATAGGACAGCTAGCAAATATTTTCGATCGAACGCAGGGTTCTATTCGAGATTTGCTTCTAGAGTATATGCTTTATTTGGAGGCCCTAAATCTCGATTGGACACCTGCGGAACGAGAGATTTTTCTTCGCCCGTCTGTTGAGTTTAACCCTCCCGTTCGGTTCCTTCAATCGACTGGCCACAAACAACAGCTGGGGATCGAATTCGATAAAGTTAATCTTGAGATAAGATTTGTGGCAAGCGACGCCAAAGCAAAACTCAAACATCTCATGAGACGCACGGTTATCGAGAGCAATGGACCAAGCGCCACTGCCTCATATGATGAGGTGTTTACAAACTATGTTCCTCCCCAGGGCAACGATGGCGCCGGTGATGGCCAGAGCGGATCAAGCGCCCCCGGAAGCAACGGAAAAGGCAACGGGCAGTCGGGCGGGGGAACCGGAGGGGGGCCGTCTGGCGGCGGCACCCGTTCGAAGCCTCATGCTCTGTTCGGATATGCTGTAAAACGACATGACCTGACTTTAAGCCAATTAATGAAGGAGGCAAAAGGCCTCAATACGAAGACCTACCCAGCCGCTGGATCTGCGTTATTACGCAGTATCGTGGAGGTCTTACTGAAGTTAATCATCGAAGAAAAAAACCTAAACCACCAAGGAAAATTGCTCGACTTAGAAAGCGCTTTAAATATCGTTATTGGAAGAGCACATATGGATCAAAATGATATAAAAATATTACAAGAATTCAAAAAATCTTACCTTTCATACATGAACTTAAGCACACACGCTACAGTGGTTCCAAATTATCATAGACTAATGATGGCTCGAGATTGTATTGATTCGTTTATAAAGCGGAATATGTGATGCTTGCTTCGCCGTTAAGATATCCAGGTGGAAAGGCGAAGTTGTTTAATTTCTTCGCCAATCTCCTAGCGTACAATCAAGTTCGAGAATCCCATTATTGCGAGCCGTATGCCGGCGGGGCTGGGCTAGCCCTCAAATTGCTATCAGGCGGCTTGGTTGATCGGGTTTCACTCAACGATGTTGATGAGTCTATTTGGGCTTTCTGGGTATGTGCGCTGCAACATAACAGCGAGCTATGTCGGCTAATTGAAACCGCAAATCTGACAATAGATGAATGGCATCGGCAACGCGAAATATGGCGCGCAAAGGACACATCTGATATTCTTGCCCTTGGTTTTTCTACCTTTTTCTTGAATCGCACAAATCGGTCGGGGATCATTGAGGGTGCCGGACCAGTTGGTGGTTACGCGCAAACAGGAAAATGGCGCTTAGATGCCCGGTTTGATAGGGAGAAACAGGCGGCAACTGTAAGGTCTTTGGCCCCATTCCGGTCGCATATTACCGTTAGTTGTTTGGATGCCCTGGATTTTCTATCACATTCATTAAGGGACCGAGATACACTTACCTATCTAGACCCACCATATTACGTCAAGGGCAGTAAACTTTATAGAAACGCATACACTCACAATGATCATGTTGAGGTAAAAAAATTAGTAGAATTTTATCGTGATAGCAAATGGGTGGTTTCTTACGATGCTGTTGCACCAATTTTAGATATATATTCAGAATTTGATCCCATTCTGTATTCTCTAAATTATAGTGCTGGGGCAGTTGGCTTTGGTAAGGAAGTTATTTTTCTAAGTGATGTCTTGGCCATGCCTGCGATCCCAGGGTTTGAGCGGCACGCGGCCTGAACTCCCCCTACCGCCACTCATGCATCTCCCCATCCACCGTCAGCCGGATGGCGCGGAGTTCGATGCCGTCGTCGAGGCGGGGGAAGCCGACGGCGACGGCCGGTTTGCCCTCGGTCAGGGTGGTGGGGGTGAGGCCTTCCTGGCGGAGCGTGGTGGGGTCGGGCAGGATGATGCGCCAGACGCGGCCTTCGGTTTCGAGGCGCAGCACGGCGTGGGGCGCGGTGAAATCCAGCACGCGGATGGTGCCGCTGACGCGGATCGGCCGGTGCGCCGTGTCGTAGGCGGACCAGTCATGCGCGCGCGGGGAGTCCTGGCCCGCCGCTGGGGCGGCCGTCTGGGCCTGCGCCGGGGCCGGAACCAGGGCGAGGAAGGGCGCGGCGGCCAGAATCGCGACAAGACCGGCCGCGCGCAGACCGGCCCCGACCAGACGGGCCCCGACAAGACCGGCCGCGCGCAGACCGGCCCCGACCAGACGGGCCCCGACAAGACCGGCCGCGCGCAGACCGGCCCCGACCAGACGGGCCCCGACAAGACCGGCCGCGCGCAGGGGCGCGAAGCGGCGCGGCGGGCGGACGCCGGCCGGCATCAGGATTCCTCGGGATAGCGGATGGCGACCACCTCCAGCGCCAGATCGCCGGCGGGGCGCTTCCAGGTGATGCTGTCGCCGACCTCCGCCTCCATCAGCGCGCGGGCCAGGGGCGAGACGTAGGAGACCTTGCCGGCATCCACATCGGCCTCGTCCTCGCCGACGATGGCGAAGTCGGACTGCTTGCCCGCCGAATCCTCCACCGTGACGATGGCGCCGAAGGCCACGCGCTCGCGCGGCTGGGCGGCCAGATCGACCGGGATGGCGCGCTCCAGCCTGCCCTCGACATAGCGGATGTCGCGGTTCAGATGGGCCAGCGCCTGGTGGGTCTCCAGGGCGTCGCCCTGGGCGGCCAGCGCCGCCTTCTGCGCCTCCAGATCGTCCAGGCGCGCCTGTAGCTGCGCCAGCCCGGCGGGCGTCACATAATTCGGATGGTCCGACTGCGGCAGATCCATCTCGTCCGCCGGCACATCGCCGTCCGGTTCCTTCACGAAGGCACGGCTCATGGCGTCATCCCCTTTTCTGCTGATTGGATGCCGTTCCCTAGACATGGGGAGGCGACATGCAAACGTCATCGAATTTCGCTGGCGCGGCGGCGGCAAAATGGCATGGTCTGGCCCAGGAACCGTCAGGACACCCCAATCCCTGAGCCACCCATGAGCCGCCCATGAACCGCCGGAAGCGCAACATCCTCCTCATCACCGCCGACCAGTGGCGCGGCGACACGCTGGGAGCCGTCGGCCACCCGGTGGTCCGCACGCCGCATATCGACGCGCTGGCGGCGGCGGGCACGCTGTTCCGCCGGCACTACGCCAACGCCGCGCCCTGCGGCCCGTCGCGCGCCAGCCTGCTGACCGGGCTGTACCCGCATAATCACCGCTCCATCCGCAACGGCACGCCGCTGGATGCGCGCTTCACCAACATTGCGCTGGAGGCGCGCAAGGCGGGCTACGACCCGGTGCTGTTCGGCTATACCGACAGTTCGCCCGACCCGCGCGCCCTGCCCCCCGGCGATCCCCGGCTGGAGAGCTATGAGGGCGTGTTGCCCGGCTTCACGGTGGGCGTGCGGCTGGGGGAGGATTCCAAGCCCTGGCTGGCCGATCTGAAGGCCAAGGGCTATGCGGTGCCCGGCCCCGGCCACGCGATCTACCAGCCGGCCCCGGCGGGGCTCGATCCCTCGCTCGATTCCAGCCGGGGACCGACCTTCGCGCCGGCGATCTTCACGGCGCAGGATAGCGAGACCTGGTGGCTGACCGACCGGGCGATCCAGCATCTCTCGATGCAGGGGGAGGAGCCGTTCTTCCTGCATCTGTCCTATCTGCGCCCGCACCCGCCCTTTATCGCGCCGGAGCCTTATCATGCACTGTACGACCCGGACGCCGTGCCCGCCCCGGTCCGCGCCGGCAGCCTGGCGGCGGAGAAGGCGCAGCACCCGTTCCTGAAGATTCTGCTGGAGGCGGTGCGGCAGGAGAGCTTCTTCCAGCATGGCGACGGGCTGGCGACCGATCTGACAGAGCGCGACATCCGCCAGCTCCGCGCCACCTATTACGCGCTGCTCAGCGAGGTGGACGCCAATCTGGGCCGGCTGTTCGCCTTCCTGAAAGCGCAGGGACTGTGGGAGAACACGCTGGTGGCGCTGACCACCGACCATGGCGAGCAGCTTGGCGACCATCATCTGCTCGGCAAGCAGGGCTATTTCGAAGGCTCCTACCATATCCCGCTGATCCTGCGCGATCCCGATGCGGCGGGCGGCGGGCAGGTAGATGTCTTCACCGAATCGGTCGATGTGATGCCGACCCTCCTGGACCGGCTGGGCCTGCCGATCCCCGACCAGTGCGACGGCCGTTCGCTGGGCGGGTTTCTGGACGGGGAGGCCGCCCCCGCCGACTGGCGGCGGGCGGTGTGCTCGCTGTTCGATTTCCGCGACGCGCATGAGCCGGTCTTGCAGCGCCCGCTGGGCCTGAAGGCCGACCAGTGCACGCTGATGGCCTGGCGCGAGGAACGCTGGAAATACGTCCATTTCACCGCCCTGCCGCCGCTGCTGTTCGACCTGGAGGCCGACCCGCACGAGCTGCGCAACCTGGCCGCCGACCCGGCCTACGCGCCGGTGGCCCTCGCCTGCGCCCAGCGCCTGCTCTCCTGGCGGATGGAGCATGAGGAGGGCACGCTGGCCAACCTCCAGCTTGGTCCGGGAGGCGTCGCGCGAGTCGGGTAGGCGGCGGCTGCCCTATGCTTCGAGACGACCCTGCGGGCCTCCTCAGCAT
>NZ_LPXN01000075.1 GCF_001618175.1 Oceanibaculum pacificum
CGGACTTGATCCGACCATCCATTGACCAAGCGAACCGCGCCTGCGCTCACACCTCGCCGGCGGCGGCCAGGGCGGCCTCGAAGGTGGCCTGATCGACATTGCCGCCGGAGCAGACCACGGCGACGGTTTTGCCGCGCAGGTCGATCTTGCCGGTGACGGCGGCGGCCAGGGCGACCGCGCCGCCGGGCTCGGCGACCAGCTTCAGGTAGCGGAAGGCGTAAGCCATGCCGGTCTGCGCCTCGGCATCGGTGACGACCAGACCGGCCTTCAGCAGCTTGCGGTTCAGCTCGAAGGTGATCTCGCCCGGCTTTTCGGCCAGCAGCGCGTCGCAGATCGAGCGGTTGGACATGTCGTTGGCAACCCGGCTGCCACCGGCCAGCGAGCGCGCGGTATCGTCGAAGCCGGCCGGCTCCACGGCATAGACCGGCACGCCCGGCGCACGGTCGGAGAGGGCCAGCGCGGTGCCGGAGACCAGGCCGCCGCCGCCGCAGCAGACCAGCACGGCATCCAGCGAAGCGCCCAGCTCGGCCGCCTGCTCGGCGATTTCCAGGCCGATGGTGCCCTGGCCGGCGATCACCCCGGCATCGTCATAGGGGCGCACGATAGTCGCCCCGCGCTCGGCGGCGATGCGCGCGCCGAGTTCCTCGCGGCTTTCGCCGAACCGGTCATAGGTCACCACCTCGGCCCCATAGGCGCGGGTGTTGGCGATCTTGATCGCCGGGGCGTCGGCCGGCATCACGATGGTCGCCGGCAGGCCCAGCATGGCGGCGGCGCAGGCCACCCCCTGGGCGTGATTGCCCGAGGAATAGGCGACCACGCCGGCGGCGCGCTGGCTTTCGGGGATCAGCGACAGCCGGTTGAACGCGCCGCGAAACTTGAAGCTGCCGGTCTTTTGCAGCATCTCCGGCTTCACCAGCAGCCGGCCGGCCAGCTTGGCGTTCAGCAGCGGCGCTTCCAGCAGCGGGGTGCGCACGGCGAACCCCTTCAAGCGCCCGGCGGCGGCGGCGATATCCTCGAAACGGGGCGGGGTGGTGTTGGTCAGCGCGCTCATCGCAAGCTCCAGGGATCGGGACCGAGGCCCGCACTTTTGCATGCCGGCGCGGCGAGATGAATATCAATTCGCCGCCCCGGCTACTGCGGCGGCAGCGGGCAGGACAGATCGCCCTCGACGCAGGAGAGATAGCCCCGGAAATCCTCGACCCGCCGCGCGGTCGCCTGCTCCAGGCACATCAGCCGGATCATCGGCTGCACGCTGCCGCCCTCGACCCCGCCGCTGGCGAAGGCGCACTCCGTATCGCGAAACGTCACCCAGGCGCGCTGCGCGTCGCGCAGCCGGGCCAGCGCCTCGGTCTCGCCGGCAAGGCGCTGGCGCATCTGGAAATACAGCACGTTTAGCTCCTTGTCCGCCGCCTCGAAGGCCGCCCCGGCGCAGGCATTCATCTCGGCCTGGGTGGTGGCGTCGCCGCAATCGGCGGCGGTGGCGGGGGTGGAGGCAGGGACAGCGGCAATGCCCAGGAGGAGGCTCGCAAGGAGGATTGCGGATCGCATGGGATACTCCGGCTGTGATGTGTAAAGTGTCGCTTTACGCAATACGAGTGACTGACTATAATGCTGCATGAAGATCGGGAACGTCGTCCATAAAGGGCTGCGGCGCTTCATCGAGGAAGACGATGCCGCGGGCCTGCCGGCCGATGCGGTCCCGAAGCTCCGGCGCATCGTCTCCTTTCTGCAGGATATGGAGACGGAAGACGAACTGCGCACCGTGCCCAGCTGGAAGGCGCATCGCCTGGCCGGCGACCGCAAGGAGAGCTGGAGCCTGTTCGTCACCCGCAATTGGCGCATCACGTTTCGGATCGACAAGGCCGGGATCGAGATCGTCGATCTGGATTACGAGGATTACCATTAGGAGATCGCCATGAGCGCCAATCAGGGCATCCGCCTCAAGAACCCGGCCCACCCGGGGGGCTTCGTGAAAAGCGAGATTATCGAGCCGCTGGGCCTGTCCGTCACGGCTGCGGCCAAGGCGTTGGGGGTCACCCGGCCAGCGCTGTCGGCGGTGCTGAACGAACGCGCCCATCTGTCGCCGGAGATGGCGCTGCGCATCGAGAAGGCGTTCGGCGTTTCCATGGAGACGCTGATGCGCATGCAGAACAGCTACGACATCGCCCAGACCCGCAAGAGGGAAGGGGAGATCGACGTCGCGCGCTATAGAGGCCAGGCGGCTTAGCAGGCCGCGCCCTACTCGTCCTTCTCGCCTTCCGCCAGCATGGCGCGGGGCAGGCGGGGGAGGAGCTGGGCGTCCTTTTGCAGCGTGTCGATGCGCACGCCGCAGGCGGTGATGCACCAGACATGCAGCGCCTGGTCGCCGCGAATGCCCGCCGGGTGGGCCTGCAGCAGGGTGCGGTAGATATAGAGATTCTCCAGCACGCGCTGCACATAGTTGCGGGTCTCGGAGAAGGGGATCAGCTCGATCCAGTCGATCGGGTCGATCTCGCCGCGGCGCGGATCGCCGATCTCCGCCAGCCAGCGCCGGGCGCGGCCGGGGCCGGCATTGTAGCCGGCGATGGCGGCCGGGTAGAAACCCTGGAAATCGTCCAGCAGGCCGGAAAGATAGGTGGTGCCCAGGCGCATGTTGAAGTCCGGCTGCTCGGTCAGCTTCGGCAGGGCGTAGGGCAGGTCGAGCTTCGCCGCCACGCTCTTGGCGGTGGCGGGCATAAGCTGCATCAGCCCGCGCGCGCCGGCGCGGCTGATGGCGTTCTGGTCGAAATTGCTCTCCTGGCGGATCAGCGACAGCACCAGCGGCAATTCCGGCTCGCCCGGATTGGGGCGGCCGAGAACGGGATAACCAGCTTCCATCAGGTGGATGCCGTCCAGCGCCGATTGCCGGGCCAGCTTCACGCCGGTATCCAGCGAGGCCAGGGTGCGGGCCATCTCCACCGCCAGCAGCCGCTCGCCGGGCGTGTCGGCGCTGCGCATCAGCGCTTCCAGGAAGGGCTGCATCTGGTCGCTCTGCTGAATGGCGCTCAGCCGCTGCACCACGGCGACCAGCTCGCGCCCGGCGAAGGCCTTGCGCTCGGCGGCGGTCGGCTTCGGGTCGGCGGGCAGGGCCGGCATGCCGCCTTGCAGGCGGGCGGCGGAAAGCTGGCCGTAGAAGGTGGTCACATGCTCGCCCGCCTTGCCGTACCAGTCGGCGGCTTCCTTCGGGCGGTTCAGCGCCTCGGCGGCTCGCCCGGCCCAATAGGCGGCGCGGCCCTGGCTGATCGGCGTGGAGACGCCGTCATACATGCGCTTGAAATGGGCCAGCGCCTCCTGCTTGTCCTTCAGGAAGCGCAGCGCGGTCCAGCCGGCCAGGAACTCGCCATCGGCGAACACGATGCCGCTGTTGGCGCCATGCTTGCGCGCCAAGTCGTAGGCGTTGGAGATATGGCCGTCGGCCAGCGCCTCGCGGAAATAATAATTGCGCTCGCGCCACCAATAGCTGGCATGGGCGGGATCGGCCGGGGCCTGCACCAGCAGGGCGCGCGCCTCGTCGTCGCGGCCCTTCATGCGCCGCCAGCGGATGCGCTCGAACAACAGGCCGGGATCGTTCTGGTATTTCGCCGGCACGGCGTTGATCGCGCCGTCGACGCCCTTGTCCAGCTCGCGCAGCTTGATGCGGGCATTGGCCAGCGCGCGCAAATCGGCGGGCAGGCGGCCCAGCATGCGCGCGGCGCTGTCGGTATGGCCTTCCCACAGCAGCCAATTGGTCCGCGCGGCATGGTCCTCGGGCCGCAGCAGGGCGCCGAAATCGCGCAGGAAGGCCTCCTCGCTGCTCCGCGCATAGACGGTCTTGCGCCAGGAATCGCGCGCCAGCTTCGCCAGCTCGTCGGTGCGGCCGACCGCTTTCAGGGCGGCCATCTGGCGCAGCTTGGCGTCCTGGGTGATCGGCGGGAATTCCTTGAACCAGTCGAGCAGGGCGGTCGGGCCCATGATGTCCGGCAAGGCGCGCTCGGCACGGATGCGCAGCGTGTTGCGGTGCGGCCAGTTCGGGTTGGCGCGCAGGAAGGCGTCCAGCTCAATGAAGGTCGCCTCGCCATCGGCGCGCTTCAGATCTAGCCAGGTCAGCACCTTGTCGAGGATCGGGTCGCGGCCGGCGCGGGCCATCTGCCGTGCCTCGGGCCAGCGGCCGGCCTCCGCCAGCGCGAAGGCCTGGGCGTAGATCGCCGCCCGTGACGGGTCCAGCGCCGCCGGCGCGGCGGCGGCCGGCAGGGTGGCGAAGATGGCGAGGGCGAGAACAAGACCAAGCAGCGAAGGACGGCGCACGCGAGCCCCTTTATTCGTCATGGCGTTTGAAGGTCGGCGCGGCCGCTTCATCTGCCAGCCGGCGACCCTGTCCGGCTGTTCGGCGCGCGCATTATTGACGCCTATCCTACTGATTTTTTGACGATTCAACAAGCTGGCCCTGCGCAGAACCACGGCCTATCGGCGGGCCAACCGCAGCTTATGGTCGCCGCGCTTGCAGCCTGCCCTGCGCCCCGGTATGGTCACTGCCCTTCCGCATGGCGCGGAAGGGCGCGGAAAACCGTGCATTCAAGTCCACATGACAGTAGGGAGATCTCGTCATGGCCAAGCCGCGCTTCGGCGGTGCCATCACCGCCTTGATCACGCCGTTCATGAACGGGGCGGTCGACGAGAAAAAATTCCAGGATTTCGTCGAGTGGCAGATAAAAGAGGGGATCAACGGCGTCGTGCCCTGCGGCACCACCGGCGAATCCCCGACGCTGAGCCATGAAGAGCATAACCGCGTCACCAAGCTGTGCGTCGAGGCCTCGGCCGGCCGCGTGCCGGTGATCGCCGGCACCGGCTCCAACTCGACGGCGGAGGCGATCAGCCTCACCCGCCACGCCCAGGAGGCCGGGGCCGACGCGGCGCTGATCGTGATGCCGTACTACAACAAGCCGACCCAGGCCGGCATGATCGCGCATTTCAAGGCGATCCATGACGCCACCGACATTCCGATCCTGATCTACAACATCCCCGGCCGCTCGGTCGTGGATATGAAGGTGGAGACGATGGCGGAGCTGGCGAAGCTGCCGCGCATCGTCGGCGTGAAGGACGCGACCAACGATTTGACCCGCCCGGTGACGACGCGCCTTGCGATCGGCGACGACTTCACCCAGCTATCCGGCGAGGACGGCACGCAGGTCGCCTATCTCGGCCAGGGCGGCCACGGCGTCATCTCGGTCACGGCGAACATCGCCCCCAGGCTGGTGTCGGAAATTCACGCCGCCTGGAAGAAGCGGGACATCGATACCGTGATGGCGCTGAATGACCGGCTGATGCCGGTGCATGAGGCGATGTTCTGCGAATCGAGCCCCGGGCCGGTGAAATACGCCGCCGAGCTGATCGGCAAATCCAGCGCCGAGACGCGGCTACCGCTGACGGCGATCGATTCGTCCAGCAAGGCGCGGGTCGAGAAAGCGATGCGGACGGCCGGCCTCATCAATTGAGGTTTATTCCGTCGGGAGTGAAGCATGGCCGAGAAGGCTGACCGCTACCGGATTGTCGCCGACAATCGCCGGGCGCGGCACGATTACTTCATCGAGGATACGCTCGAAGTCGGCATCATCCTGCACGGCACGGAGGTGAAGGCCCTCCGTGCCGGTCGGGCCAGCATCGGCGAATCCTATGCCGGGCCGAAGCAGGGCGAGCTGTATCTGTTCAACGCCCATATCCCGGAATACGGCATGGCGTCGAACCAGTTCAATCACGAGCCGCGCCGCATGCGCAAGCTGCTGGTGCACCGGCGCGAGATGGACAAGCTGCTGTCCCAGGTGAAGCGCGAGGGCGTGACGCTGGTGCCGCTGCAGATCTATTTCAACGAACGCGGCTTCGCCAAGCTGAAGCTCGGCCTCGCCAAGGGCAAGAAGCTGGCCGACAAGCGCGAGACCGCCAAGAAACGCGACTGGCAACGCGACAAGGCCCGCATCCTGCGCGACAAGGGGTAGGGCCCCGCGCCCGGCGGCCACTCCTTGCCGCACCCCTCCGCCGACCGTCACCCCCGCACTTGTTGCGGGGGGCCACGCCTCCGCTTGCTGGATGCCGGTC
>NZ_LPXN01000076.1 GCF_001618175.1 Oceanibaculum pacificum
GCTCCTCAGCATGAGGGAGCCTAGTGGCGCGGGCGCTACCAGCCAATGACCTCGTCCTGAGGAGCGCCGCCAAGGTACTTGGAGGTGGGTCTCGAAGGACACGGCAACAAAAAGAACGACACACAGGGAGGAAACACGCATGGCCGACAGGCTGAAGGACAAGGTGGCGATCGTCACCGGGGCGGGGTCGATCGGGCCCGGCTGGGGCAATGGCAAGGCGGTGGCGGCGCTGTTCGCGCGCGAGGGGGCCAGCGTGTTCGCCATCGACATCAATCCCGCCGCCGTAGCGGAGACCCGCGCCGCCGTCGAGGCCGAGGGCGGCAGCATCGAGGCGCATGTCTGCGACGTGTCGGATTCGGCGCAGGTGAAGGCGATGGTGGGTGCCTGCATCGAGCGGTTCGGGCGCATCGACATCCTGCACAACAATGTCGGAATCATGGCCCTGGGCGGCCCGGTCGATCTGGAGGAGGCGGCCTGGGAGAAGGCGCTGAAGGTGAACCTGACCTCGATGTACCTCACCTGCAAGCATGTGCTGCCGGTGATGGCGCGCCAGGGGGCCGGGGCCATCGTGAATATCGGCTCCATCGCCGGCGAGCGCTGGCTGGGCGTGCCCTATGTCGCCTATTCCATGACCAAGGGGGCCATCGTGCCGTTCACCCGCAGCGTGGCGATGGAATATGCCGGCCGGGGCATCCGCGCCAATGTGGTGCTGCCGGGCCTGATGGATACGCCGATGGTGCGCGAGGGGCTGACCGGGGCCTATGGCAAGCCGGGCGACGTGGAGGAGCTGAAGCGCAAGCGCGACGCGCAATGCCCGATGGGCCGCATGGGCGACGCCTGGGACGTGGCCTATGCCGCGCTGTTCCTGGCCTCCGACGAGGCGCGCTATATCACCGGCGCGGAGCTGGTGGTCGATGGCGGGCTGACCGCGAAATGCGTGTGACTGCCCACAATGCATGCATTTGCGGTTAGTGCATACTAATTGAGCAAAAGATAAAGAGCGGCGCGGGCCGCTGGTCGTAAACTTCCTAGGATTTCAACGGGTCGCGCCGCTGGCATGCGGCTTGCTCATGGCTGTGTTGCATTGCAACGAGGCACAGCCAGGGGAGGCCCGATGTTTCAAGATCCCTTCGACCCCACTGCGACGCTCGGCTGCTCGTGCGGCCAGCATTCGAGCCAGCACGAGCATGAGCTGGAGGCCCAGCGGCGCATCGCCGCCGAGGAAGAGGCGCGCGACAGCCGCATCGTCGACGCCGCGATCATGCGCGCGGTGTTCCCGAACGACGCCACCCGCCGGGCTTTCCTGCAAACCGTCGGCGCCGGCACGGCCCTGGCGGCGCTCAGCCAGTTCTTCCCGCTGGCGACCGCGCGCGAGGCCTTCGCCCAGGGCGCCGGCAAGCCGGAGAAGACGGACCTTAAGGTCGGCTTCATCCCGATCACCTGCGCCACGCCGATCATCATGGCGCACCCGATGGGCTTCTATTCCAAGCACGGCCTGAATGTCGAGGTCATCAAGACCGCCGGCTGGGCGGTGGTGCGCGACAAGACGCTGAACAAGGAATACGACGCCGCGCACATGCTCTCCCCCATGCCGCTGGCGATCAGCCTGGGCGCTGGCTCGAACCCGATCCCCTACACCATGCCGGCGGTGGAGAACATCAACGGCCAGGCCATCACCCTGGCGATGAAGCACAAGGACAAGCGCGACCCGAAAAGCTGGAAGGGCTTCAAATTCGCCGTGCCCTTCGACTATTCGATGCACAATTACCTGCTGCGCTACTATCTGGCGGAGCATGGCATCGACCCGGACAAGGACGTGCAGATCCGCGCCGTGCCGCCGCCGGAGATGGTCGCCAATCTGCGCGCCGAAAATCTCGACGGCTTCCTGGCTCCCGATCCGGTGAACCAGCGCGCGGTCTATGACGGCGTTGGCTTCATCCACATCCTCTCGAAGGAAATCTGGGACGGCCATCCCTGCTGCGCCTTTGCCGCCAGCAAGGAGTTCGTCACCACCATGCCGAACACCTACCGCGCGCTGCTGAAAGGCATCATCGAAGCCACGGCCTTCGCCACCAAGGCGGAGAACCGCAAGCAGATCGCCGAGGCCATCGCGCCGACCGCCTATCTGAACCAGCCGGTGACCGTGGTGGAGCAGGTGCTGACCGGCACCTTCGCCGACGGGCTGGGCGCGGTGCAGAAGGTGCCCGACCGCATCGACTTCGCGCCCTTCCCGTGGGAGAGCTTCGCGGTCTGGATTCTCACCCAGATGAAGCGCTGGGGCCAGATCAGCGGCGAGATCGATTATGCCGGCGTCGCCAAGGAGGTGTTCCTGGCGACCGACGCGACCAAGCTGATGGCCGAGGCCGGGCTGACGCCGCCCACCGCCACGACCAAGAGCTTCTCGGTCATGGGCAAGATGTTCGATCCGTCCAAGCCCGAGGAGTACATCGCCAGCTTCCCGATCAAGAAAGCCTGAGCCATGCAGCTTCCCCTCGGCCTGCGGGCCGGGCTGCTTTCCGTGGTGCTGTTCATCGCCTTCATCGCCATCTGGCAGGCGGCGGTGAGCGGCACCGGGAAGGTGGCCGACATCGACCCCGAATACGCCAAGCTGATGGGGGCCAGCGCCGTCACCGGCGCCTCGGCGATGCCGGGGCCGGGCGATATCGGCGTGACGCTCTGGCAGCATTTGTCCGACCCGTTCTACGACAATGGCCCGAACGACAAGGGCATCGGCCTGCAACTCGGCTATTCGATCCTGCGGGTGCTGGCCGGCTTCGGGCTGGCGGTGGTGACCGCGATTCCGCTGGGCTTCCTGATCGGCATGTCGCCTTTGGTCTATAAGGCGCTGGACCCGTATATCCAGATATTGAAGCCGATCTCGCCGCTCGCCTGGATGCCGCTGGCGCTCTACACGATCAAGGATAGCGGCCTGTCCGCCATCTTCGTCATCTTCATCTGCTCGGTCTGGCCGATGCTGCTGAACACCGCCTTCGGCGTGGCCAGCGTGCGCAAGGAATGGCTGAACGTGGCGCGCACGCTGGAGGTTGGCCAGCTTCGCACCGCCATTGCCGTCATCCTGCCGGCCGCCGCGCCGACCATCATGACCGGCGTGCGCATCTCCATCGGCATTGCCTGGCTGGTCATCGTGGCGGCCGAGATGCTCGTGGGCGGCACCGGCATCGGCTACTTCGTGTGGAACGAGTGGAACAATCTGTCCATCACCAACGTGATCATCGCCATTCTGGCCATCGGCGTGATCGGCATGGTCCTTGACCAGGCGCTGGGCTGGCTCGCCCGCCTCGTCGCCTATCAGGAGTAGGGATATGAGCACTTCCCATATCCGCATCGAAGGGTTGCGCAAGACCTTCCCGGCCCCGCGCGGCGGCGTGGCCGTCACCGTGTTCGACCAGGTCTGGTTCGGCATCGAGAAGGGCGAGTTCGTGTGCCTGATCGGCCATTCCGGCTGCGGCAAGACCACCTTGCTGAACATCCTGGCCGGGCTGGATGAAAGCAGCGGCGGCGGCATCGTGGTGAACGGCAAGGAGATCACCGGCCCCAGCCTGGACCGGGCGGTGATCTTCCAGCATCACGCGCTGCTGCCCTGGCTGACGGTGATGGGCAACGTCGCCTTCGCCGTGCGCTCGCGCCATTCCGGCTGGGACAACGCCAAGGTGCGCGCCCATTGCCAGAAATATATCGATCTGGTGCATCTGACCGGTTCGGAGATGAAGAAGCCGTCGCAGCTTTCCGGCGGCATGAAGCAGCGCGTCGGCATCGCGCGGGCGCTGGCCATCGAGCCGGATATCCTGCTGATGGACGAGCCGTTCAGCGCGCTGGACGCGCTGACCCGCGGCTCGCTGCAGGACGAGCTGGTGTCGATCTGCGCGGCCACCCAGCAGACCAGCTTCATGATCACCCACGACATCGACGAGGCGATCCTGCTGGCCGACAAGATCGTGCTGATGAGCAACGGCCCCGAGGCGCGGGTCTGCGAGATCGTCGAGAACACCTTGCCCAAGGGCCGCACCCGGAAGGACATGCACCGCCACCCGCATTACTACCCGATGCGCAACCATCTGCTGGAATTCCTGGTGAACCGGGCCAACAGCTTCAAGACCGAGCTGTCGGACCCCGGCTACGACCCGATGCACCCGCCGGTCACACGGCCAGGCGTCGGCCAGCCGGCGGCACGCCCTATCGACGCACCCGGCGATCCGCTGCCGGAAGCCAAGACCGCCGGTCGCTGACCGGCATTCCCTCCCAAGAAAATCGAGGATACGACCATGACCCGCGTTGAGCTGACCGCGAAAATCCGTGACCTGAAGATCGCCAAGGGCTTGAAGTGGAAGGATATCACCGACAAGGTCGAAGGCCTGTCGAAGGAATACACGACCGCCGCCCTGATGGGCCAGATGCCGCTGCCCGAGCCGGCCGCCAAGGCCATCGGCGATCTTCTCGGGCTGAATGAGTTCGAGGTGAAGCTGCTGCAGGAAGTGCCCTATCGCGGCTCCCTGCCGACAGCGGTGCCGACCGATCCGCTGATCTACCGCTTCTACGAGCTGGTCAGCGTCTACGGTACCACCTTCAAGGCGCTGATCGAGGAGGAATTCGGCGATGGCATCATGAGCGCCATCGACTTCAAGATGGACCTCCAGCGCCAGCCCGACCCGAATGGCGACCGTGTCTCCATCACCATGAGTGGCAAGTTCCTGAAATATAAGATGTATTGATCCGGTAGGCGGCCCCGGTCAGCGGCGGAGCCGCCGCTGACCTTGGTTTTCGCGCGCCGAAATGCTACGTCTTATTTGTAAAAAGAACTTACAAATAAGTCAGGGCAAAGGGAGCGAACGCCATGCGCATCGGTGTGCCGAAAGAGATCAAGATTCATGAATACCGGGTGGGTCTTGTGCCCGCCTCGGTGCGCGAGCTGGTCGAGCATGGGCACGAGCTGATGGTCGAGACCATGGCCGGGCACGGCATCGGCTTCGACGATGCGGATTACCGGGCGGCGGGCGCCACCATCCTCGACAAGGCTGCCGACATCTTCGCCGCCGCCGACATGATCGTGAAGGTGAAGGAGCCGCAGCCGGCCGAATACGCGCTGCTGCGCCAGGGGCAGGTGCTGTTCACCTATCTGCATCTCGCCCCCGACCTTGCGCAGACCAGGGCGCTGATCGAGTCCGGCAGCATCGCCATCGCCTACGAGACGGTGACCAATGCGCGCGGCGGCCTGCCGCTGCTCTCGCCGATGAGCGAGGTTGCCGGGCGCATGTCGATCCAGGTCGGCGCGCACTGCCTGGAGAAGGAGCGCGGCGGGGCCGGGGTGCTGCTGGGCGGCGTGCCGGGCGTGCCGGCGGCCAAGGTCACCATCCTGGGCGGCGGCGTGGCCGGCACCAATGCCGCGCGCATGGCGATGGGGCTGGAGGCGCATGTCGTGGTCATCGACAAGAGCCTGGACCGGCTGTACCAGCTCGACGAGCGCTTCGGCTCCGAGCTGCACACCATCTTCGCAACCCGCGACGCCATTGAGCAGCATGTGCTGTCCAGCGACCTGGTGATCGGCGCGGCGCTGGTGCCGGGGGCCGCCGCGCCCAAGCTGGTGACCGCCGACATGGTGAAGCGGATGAAGCGCGGCTCCGTGCTGGTGGATATCTCCATCGACCAGGGCGGCTGCTTCGAGACCTCGCGCCCGACCAGCCATGCCGAGCCGACCTATGTGGTGGACGAGGTGGTGCATTACTGCGTCACCAACATGCCGGGCGCTGTCGCCCGCACCTCCACCGTGGCGCTGAACAACGCCACCCTGCCCTTCGCCCTGGCGCTGGCCGATAAGGGCTACCGCAAGGCGCTGGCCGACGACGCGCATCTGCGCAACGGGCTGAACGTGCATACCGGCCGGGTCACCTACAAGGCCGTCGCCGAGGCGCTGGGCCTGCCCTTCACCCCGGCGGAAGACGCGCTGGCGTTGTAGGCGCTGGCCAGCGGCCCTTCGAGACGCCCCTTATGGGGCTCTCAGGCTGAGGGCCGCCAAGTGGCGCCGGAAGCGTTAAGTCACGGTGCCAGCCGCCCGATGCTTCGAGACGCCG
>NZ_LPXN01000077.1 GCF_001618175.1 Oceanibaculum pacificum
CCCTTCCGGGGCGAGGGATAGAAAAGTAGGTGTCCCTCGCCCCAAAGCTTGCGCCCATTGGGGGAGAGGGATGCGAAGGCTTAGGCGACAGCCTTAGCCGTAGCTGGGTGAGGGGAGACGTAGCCGCCGCCCCCTACCCTGCCAGCTCCCGTGAGCGCTTGGTGGCGGCGGCGACGGTGCGTTCCATCAGGGGAGGCAGGCCGGTGGCCGGGTCCATCAGCACCTGGAGGCCGGCATAGGTGGTGCCGTTCGGGCTGGTGACGTTCTGGCGCAGCACGGATGCCTCCTCGCCGGTCACGCGCATCAGTTCGCCAGCCCCGGCGACGGTGGCGCGGGCCAGCTTCATGGCGATGTCGGCGGGCAGCCCTACCTTCTCGCCCGCGGCCGCCATCGCCTCGACCATATGAAACACATAGGCCGGGCCGCTGCCGGCCAGGCCGGTCACCGAATCGATCAGCGCCTCATCCTCGACCCAGATCACCTCGCCGGCGGCCTGCAGCAGCAGTTCGGCCATCGCCCGCTCGGCATCGGCGACGTTCGGGTTGGCGGTGCAGCCGGTGATGCCCCGGCCAATGGCGGCCGGCGTGTTCGGGATGGTGCGCACGATGGCGGCGTTCGCCCCCAGATGCCGCTCGAAATAGCCGATGGTCTTGCCGGCGGCGACCGAGACGAACAGCGTGCCCGGCTTGGCGAAGCGGCCATAAGCGCCGATCACCGCATCCATCGCCTGCGGCTTCACCGCCAGCACCACGACCTGTGGGTGCAAATCGGCCGGCAGATCGGCGGCGTCCTTTACATGGCTGAAGCCCGGCTTGTCGCTGAGGCCATAGGGCAGGCTGTCGGACGGGTCGATGGCGTAGGCGCCGGCGGCGACGATGCCGCTTTTCAGCCAGCCTTCCAGTAGCGCGCCGCCCATCTTGCCGCAGCCGACCAGCAGCAGCGGCCGTTCCATCTTCGCCATGTCGCAACCTCCCCGATTCGAAAGATCGTCGGGTTATACGCGATGCGGCGGGGTGGGGAAAGGCGAGGCTGTCAGGCCTCGCCCACCGTATCCAGCATGGCGGCGTCCAGCGCCTCGACGGCGGTCTTGCCGCCCCAGAGCACGAACTGGAAAGCCGGGTAGAAACGCTCGCACTCGGTCACCGCGACATCGACCAGATCCTCGATCTGCTCGACCGTCGCCCCGCGCGCGCCGCGCAGTGGCACGGTATGGCGGAACATCGGCATGCCGTCTTCCGACGACAGATCGAAATGGCCCAGCCACAGGCGTTCGTTGGCCAGCGCCAGCAGCGCATGCGCCTCCGGCTTCTTCGACGGCTGCACCTTGGTGTCGAACACGCAGGAGAAATGCAGCGCGCTCATATCCTCGCGCCACACGAAGAACAGGTGATAGTCGCACCAGCGGCCGGTGATCTCGACCGCGAGCTCGTCTTCCCGCGAGCGGTCGAACGCCCACTCGTTGGCTTCCACCAACTCTTCCACAAGATCGAGAGGATTAACGACGGCGGTTTCGCCGTGGGTTTCGATATCTAACATCGAACCTGCACCTCCTTGGCAGGAAGGGTTGCTGTGCAGGGCTGGCGTGGTCTGCCGAGCACCTAGATTTAGTAGCTCCGCACCTTGTCACCACCACGATCTGTAGCCTGCCAAATGCGCCGTATGGGCGCAACACCAGATTTCGCGTTTTACGTTAAATAATTGCGATCATCTGGTGGGCGGCGGAAAATCATGACCGAGCCCGCCCGTACCCTGTCGAAAGTCTATTACGCCGTTTCGCCGGCCGGAGTCGCGGCCTTGCGGCGACGTGACGCAGGCTTGGCCGCCGCTTTCGCCGCAAGCTTCGCTGCGGGCTTTTTCTTCGGCGCGGGCTTGGCGACGCCAGCGCCCTCCAGTGCCGCAAGGCGGGCGGACAGCGCCTCATTCTCCATCCGCGCCTTCTCCGCCATCGCGCGGACGACCTCGAACTCCTCGCGGGTCACCAGGTCCATGTCGCGGATAACGCGCTCGAACTGTTGGCGGAACAGGCCGCCGATCTCGCCGCGAACACCGGCAGCGGCGCCCAGCGCGCCATTCGCCATGCGCGCCAGATCGTCGAACAGGCGGTTTTGTGTTTGCATCGCCCTCACTCCTTGGCTGTTCCCTGTCGGAGGGACCGGGCAGTTTCTTGCCCGCCCCCTCAAGGCCAACTATAACTCGCCGGACGAAAGATCAACTCCGAAGTCACCGAAAGGTTCGCTTTATGATCGTGGTGACGGGCGGCGCCGGCTTCATCGGCTCCAATCTCGCGGCGGCGCTGGAAGGCCGGGGGCGGCGCGACATCGTGGTCTGCGACTGGCTGGGCCGCGACGATAAGTGGCGCAATATCGCCAAGCGCGACCTTCTGGACCTGATCGCCCCGGAACGCCTGTTCGAGTTTCTCGACGGCAATCGCGGGCGGATCGAGGCGATCTTCCATATGGGCGCGATCTCGGCCACCACCGAGACCGACGCCGATCTGATCGTGCGCACCAATATCGATCTGCCGCAGCGCCTGTGGCTCTGGTGCGCCGGGAATGGCGCGCGGCTGGTCTATGCCTCCTCCGCCGCCACCTATGGCGATGGCGCCGCCGGCTTTCTGGACGATGACAGCGATTCCGGCCTGGCCCGGCTGCGGCCGCTGAACGCCTATGGCTGGAGCAAGCTGGCCTTCGACCGCCGCGTCGCCCGCTTCGTGAGGGAAGGCGTGACGCCGCCGCAATGGGCGGGCCTGCGCTTCTTCAACGTCTATGGGCCGAACGAATATCACAAGGGCGGCCAGATGAGCGTGGTGCCGCAGATCCACCGCCGCGTCGCGGCCGGCGAGCCGGCGCGCCTGTTTCGCTCGCACCATCGCGATTACGCCGATGGCGGGCAGTTGCGCGACTTCATCGATGTCGAGGATTGCGTGCAGGTTATGCTGTGGCTGCTGGACAATCCGGCCGCCGGCGGGCTGTTCAATTGCGGCACCGGCTCGGCCCGCAGCTTCAAGGATCTGGCGACCGCCGTCTTCAGCGCCCTGGGCCGCGCGCCGGAGATCGAGTATGTCGACACGCCCGAGGCGATCCGCGCCAAGTACCAGTATTTCACCCAGGCCGAGAGCGGCAAATTGCGGCAGGCGGGATACGACCGGCAATTCACCTCGTTGGAAGCAGGCGTCACCCGCTACGTCCGCGACTTCCTCGAATCCGACGATCCCTACCGCTAGGCCCCATCGCTAGGAGACGGCATATCGTGTTCCCCGTCATCGCTTTTCCGACCATCGATCCCGTCGCGCTGGAGCTAGGGCCGCTGGTCGTGCGCTGGTACGCGCTGGCCTATATCGTCGGGCTGATCGGCGGCTGGCGCTACGCGCTTTATCTGGCGCGGCGCGAGCCGGTCTATTTCGAGCCCAAGCTGCTGGACGATTTCGTCGTCTGGGCGACGCTGGGCGTGGTGATCGGCGGGCGGCTCGGCTATGTGCTGTTCTACCGGCCGGGCTATTACCTGTCCGATCCGATCCAGATATTGATGGTCTGGCAGGGCGGCATGGCGTTCCATGGCGGCATGCTGGGCGTGGTCGTCGCCACCTTCCTGTTCGCGCGCAAGAACAAGGTGCCGCTGCTGCCGCTGGCCGACATTGTCTGCGCCGCGGCCCCCATCGGCCTGTTCTTCGGACGCATCGCCAACTTCATCAATGGCGAGCTGTATGGCCGGGCCAGCGACGTGCCCTGGGCCATGGTGTTCCCGCATGGCGGGCCGGAGCCGCGCCACCCCAGCCAGCTCTACCAGGCCGGCATGGAAGGGCTGATCCTGTTCATCGCGATGACGGCGCTGGTCTTCGCCTTCAAGGCGCGGAACAAGCCGGGGCTGGTGGCCGGGGCCTTCTTCCTGGGCTACGGCATTGCCCGCTTCATCGGCGAGCTGTTCCGCCAGCCGGATTCCTTCCTGGGCTTCCTGGCCTTCGGCACCACCATGGGCCAGCTACTGTCGCTGCCGATGATGGCGCTGGGCGCGGTGCTGATCGGCTACGCGCTGAAGCGGAAATGAGCTCGGCGCTGACCGGCATCCTGGCCCGGCGCATCGCCGCCGCCGGGCCGATCACGGTCGCCGACTACATGGCCGAGGCGCTGGGCCATCCGCAGCACGGCTATTATCGCAGCCGCGACCCGCTGGGCGCGGCCGGCGACTTCACGACAGCGCCCGAGATCAGCCAGATGTTCGGCGAGCTGATCGGCCTGTGGGCCGCCATCGCCTGGCAGCAGATGGGGTCGCCCGGCGCGGTGCGGCTGATCGAGCTGGGGCCGGGACGCGGCACGCTGATGGCCGATTTCCTGCGCGCCGCGCGGCTGGTCCCCGGCTTTAGCGAGGCGATCCGCCTGCATCTGGTGGAGACCAGCCGCCCGCTGCGCGCCCGCCAGGCCGAGGCGCTGAAAGCCTCCGGCGTGACGCCGCATTGGCACGACACGCTGGACGAGACGCCGGACGGCCCGATGCTGCTGGTCGCCAACGAATTCTTCGACGCCCTGCCGATCCGCCAGTTGCAGCGGCTGGAGGGCGGCTGGCATGAAAGGCTGGTCGATGGCGACGCGGCCGGCTTCCGCTTCGTTGTCTCCCCAGGCCCGTCGACGGCGGCGGCGCTGCTGCATCCGCGGGTGCGCGAGACCGCGCCCGTCGGGTCCATCGCGGAGCTTTGCCCCGCCGGCATCGGCATCGCGGCGGCGATCGGTCGGCGGCTGGCGGAGCGCGGCGGCGCGGCGCTGATCGTCGATTACGGCACGCCGCTCAGCGCGCCGGGCGATTCCTTCCAGGCGCTGCAGGCGCACCGCTTCCACGATCCGCTGGCGGAGCCCGGATCAGCCGACCTGACCGCGCATGTCGATTTCGAGGCGCTGGCCATCGCCGCCCGCCAGGCCGGGGCCACGGGGCACGGGCCGGTCACCCAGGCCTCCTTCCTGCGCGCGCTGGGCATTGAGGCGCGCGCGGATAGGTTGCGCAAGGCCGGCGTCGGCGACATCGACGCCAGCCTGCGGCGCTTGCTAGATGCCGATGAAATGGGCAATCTGTTCAAGGTATTGGCGCTGACCAGCCTGGGTCTCCCCGTCCCCGCGGGGTTCGAAGCCTGATTGGCTGGCGGCGTAGTCTCCTCGCGTTGCGAAAGGCCGCCGGAGTGATCACCGTCGACGAGTTGGACATACCGGGCATCCGCCACGCCTTCTACGGCCGCCGCGGCGGCATTTCCGGCGGGCTTTACACCTCGCTGAATTGCGGGCTGGGCTCGGGCGACGCCGTCGACAAGGTGACCGCCAACCGCAAGCGCACCATGGCGGCGCTGGATTTGCCGGACGAGGCGCTGGTCACCTGCTACCAGCATCACAGCGCCGATGTGGTCACCGTCAACCAGGCCTGGACGCCGGATGCGGCGCCGAAGGCCGATGCGCTGGTCACCGCCGTCCCGCATATCGCCATCGGGGTGCTCACCGCCGATTGCGCGCCGGTGCTGTTCGCCGATCCCGACGCCAAGGTGGTGGGCGCCGCCCATGCCGGCTGGAAGGGCGCGAAGGCCGGCGTGGTCGAGGCCACCGTGCGGGCGATGGTCGAGCTGGGCGCGCGGCCCAGCAATATCGTCGCCGCCATCGGCCCGTGCATCGGCGTGGAATCCTACGAGGTCGGCCCGGAATTCCCGACGCCCTTCCTGGAGGAGGACCGCTCCAACGCGCTGTTCTTCTCCGCCGGCAGGCAGGACGGCAAATTCATGTTCGATTTGGGCGGCTATGTCGCGCGCAAGCTGAACCGCCTGCAACTCGGCGAAGTGCTGCGCCTGGACCGCGACACCTGCGGCGATTCGGCCAATTTCTTCAGCTATCGCCGCGCCTGCCAGAAGGGCGAGAAGGATTACGGCCGCGCGCTGGCCGTCATCGCGCTGGATTAGGCGGGCTGTCTCCCACCTCAACGCCATAGCTTGAGCTTTGATCGAACCACTAATGGCTGTCATTCCCGGCCTTGTGCCGGGAATCCAGGGTTCAGCCTTCTCGACCGACGATCCAGCGGGCTGAGGCGTGGACCCCCGCAACAAGTG
>NZ_LPXN01000078.1 GCF_001618175.1 Oceanibaculum pacificum
GGCCGCCAGGCGGTCGCCGACCATCTGCCGGATTTGCGGCGCGACCTGAAGCTGGACTTCATCGTCATCAATGGCGAGAACGCCGCCGGCGGCTTCGGCATCACCCAGAAAATCTGCGAGGAATTCTACGCGCTGGGCGCCGATGTGGTGACCACCGGCAACCATGCCTGGGACCAGCGCGAGACGCTGGCCTATATCAATTCCGACCCGCGCCTGCTGCGCCCGGTGAATTATCCCGCCGGCACGCCGGGCAAGGGCGGGCATGTCTATACCAGCCAATCGGGCAGGAAGGTGCTGGTGGTGAACGCCATGGGGCGGCTGTTCATGGACCCGCTGGACGACCCGTTCCGCGCCGTCGACCGCGAGCTGTCGCAGAATGTGCTGGGCGGCGGGGTGCAGGCCACCATCGTCGACATGCATGCCGAGGCGACCAGCGAGAAGATGGCGATGGGCCATTGGTGCGATGGCAGGGCCTCGCTGGTGGTCGGCACCCACAGCCATGTGCCGACGGCCGATGCGCAGATCCTGCCCGGCAGCACGGCCTATCAGACCGATGCCGGCATGTGCGGCGATTACGACAGCGTCATCGGCATGCGCAAGGATATCGCCACCGCCCGATTCGTGCGCAAGCTGCCGGGCGAACGGCTGGAGCCAAGTACGGGGGAGGGCACGCTGTGCGGCGTGTTCGTCGAAACCGACGACCGCACCGGGCTGGCCCGGCAGGTGGCGCCGGTGCGGCGCGGCGGCAGGCTGGCCGCCGCCACGCCGCAGCCGCTATAGGCGCTTACTCCTCGACCAGGCTTTCGATCGCCTCGACCAGATCCCGGCCGTCATCGCCGCCATCGCCCTGCAGCTTGCGTTCGATGACCATGCTGAGCGCGTCGATATGGGCGCCCAGAATTTCCTTCTCCGCCGGGCTCACATGCATCCGCCCTTCCAGGAAGCGGCAGAGCGAGTTGGCGAGCCGGCTGGCGATGGGGTAGCCGAAGGTCTCGCCGACGCCGCGAATGTCGTGCGCGATCTCGTACATCGCCATCAGGAATTCGGCCTGGTTGTCCTGCAGCCGCTCCAGCGAGGTCAGCGCCTCCTGCAGGCGGATGATGTCGCCGTGGATATCCTCGGCGAAATCCGTCTCGGAGGTATAGCGCGCGACCGCGCTCTCGGCCCGGCGCAACAGCTCGTTATCGATGCCGCCACCGCCGCCGGCCACGGAGACACGGGCCTTGAGCCGGTTTGGCGGATGGATGATCTCGATCTTCCGATCCTTCTGTTCGTCCGACATGCTGCACTCCCCAGCTAAATCTTATGGGCGCGTGCCGACGATTTTTTCCAGCCCGTCGACAATTTCCTGCGCCATCTGGTTGCCCCGGCCCTTCAGGTTCATGCGGACCACGGCCCGCAGCGAATCAATATGCAGCTTGATCACCTGGAAGCTCAGCTCCTCGGGCTTCTGCAAGCTGTCGAGATATTTGCACAGCGAATCGCCGATGCGCGTGACCAGCGGGAAGCCGTAGCTGCCGCCCTCGCCGCGCATATCGTGCGCCACTTCATAGATTTCGTGCAGCGCCGTATGCGCGCCGTCCTGCGCCGTCTTCAGCGCATGTTCGTAGGCGGCGACCAGGCGGTCCAGGCTTTCCGACGTCTGGCCGGAAAAGTCAGTGGCGTCCAGCAGCACGTTCACCGCCGTTTCCGCCTTCGCCAGCATCTTCGGATCGACGCCCTTGCCCGCGCTGCCGACAAGATCCTTCAACGTCGTCCGGGGTTGGATGACCTCAAAATTCTTGTTCGGCTTTTTCTGCGTCGTCATGGTTCATCCATCCCGTCCAGGGGGCGCCGATCAGCGGTTCGACATGGTCTTCATGCGCGCCTGCGCCTTTTGCAGCGCATCCAGCTTCTCCTTGGTGAGCTGCGTGGTCGAGCTTTTCGGGGCGGCGGCCTTGGCCGGCGTCGGCGTGGTGACGCGGCGATCCTCCCCCGGATAGGGCAGGATTTGGCGGCGGCGGTCCGGTCCGAAATAATGCTCGGTGCGGATGAAGGGGCGCGGCGTCTCGATGATCGACACGATGCGGGTGTACAGCGCGCGCGCCGTCACCGGCTTGGCCATGAATTCGGTCACGCCAGCATCGCGCGAGCCCAGCACCTTTTCCTTCTCGGTGTGGCCGGTCAGCATGATGATCGGCGTGAAGGGGTCGGGACTGTCGGCGCTGTTGCGGACCCAGCGGCTGAACTGGATGCCGTCCATCGGTTCCATGTTCCAATCGACGATGACCAGATCGATCCGGTAATGCGTCATCTTCTCCATCGCATCCTGGCCGTGCTTGCCCTCGACGATGTTACGGCAGCCCAGCGATTCCAGGATCGTGCGGACAAGCACGCGCATATGCCGGTTGTCGTCGACCACCAGCACGGTCATGCGTTCGAAATTATAGGCGCCCATCATTGGATGTTCGGTACCAGCCGGTTCTAGTTGGCCCAGGATAGCCCTCAGCGCGGGAACGGCAATGATTCTGCCGTACTTCGAGGTGCAAAGCAATAAAAAGCAAATTGTCTAAAAATACCGCCTATCCCGGCGACCCTCCGGCCGCCCTACAGTCGCCGGGTCTCCTTTCGGGTCCGCACCTAGTGCCGGCGAATCCTGACCTATGCGTCAGGAGAGGGTAGGCATGCGACTCGATGGGTTGTTACATCTAATAACAACTCATAGGGTCCCGGGCTCTTGCTTCTCGTCTCCCTGACTGGCCGTCCTCTTTCGAGGGCGGCCATCTTTTTTGTCCAGAGGTCGCCGCCAGCACCTTGACCCATCGAGGGTCAAGGTATAGCATATCGCCATGCCTCGCCCCTCAATGCACCCGGCGCTGGCGTCACGCCCGGCCACCGACTATACCAGCCCGACCTATTGGAACGGGCTGATCAAGATGAGCCTGTCGAAATTCTTCATCCTGAACGCGCTGTATCGCCGGCCGATGCATGGCTATGAGGTGGCGCGCGCGGTGGAGAGCCTGACCAATGGCTGCTGCTCCCCCGGCGAGGGCACGATCTATCCGGTGCTGAAGGATTTCGAGGCTGGCGGTTATGTCACCGTCTCGGCCGAGATCGTGCAGGGCCGGGAGCGCAAGGTCTATGCGCTGACCGATCTGGGGCGCGAGGCGTTCCGCGTCGCCGTCGGCTCCTGGATGGAGGTCACCCAGTGCCTGCAGGAAAGCGACCGCCTGCTGGCCGTCGATGCCGACCCGGCCAAGGATTGCTGCGGGTAAATTTTTTTTGCGCTTAATACATCGAGCCTCGATGCTTAAGGAGAAGATGATGCCCCTAACCCCTGAAAGCCCCTTGCCGGTTCTGGTCATTGGCGGCGGCCCCGTGGGCCTGGCGGCGGCGGCGCATCTGGCGACGCGCGGCCTGTCCTTCCTGGTGCTGGAGGCGGGCGGGCATGTCGCCGACAGCGTGCGGCGCTGGGGCCATGTGCGGATGTTCTCGCCCTGGCGCTACAATACCGACAAGGCGGCCCGGGCGCTGCTGGAGCGGGCGGGCTGGGTCGCGCCCGATCCCGAGCATCTGCCCACCGGGCGCGAACTGCTGCGCGACTATCTGGAGCCGCTGGCCGCCGTGCCGCAGATCGCGCCGCATCTGCGCCTGGGCGTCCGGGCGATCGCCCTCGGCCGCGAGGCGCAGGACAAGGTGAGCGATGCCGGCCGCGCCGATCTGCCCTTCCTGGTGCAGGTGCAAACCGCCGACGGCGCGGTGGAGACGCTGCGCGCCGCCGCCGTGATCGATTGCAGCGGCACCTGGACCGCGCCGAACCCGCTGGGTGCCGGCGGCTATGCCGTGCCGGGCGAGGCCGCTGCCGCCGACCGCTTCGCCTATGGCATTCCCGATGTGCTTGGCGGTGACCGCGCCGCCTATGCCGGCAGGCGGGTGCTGGTGGTGGGCAGCGGCCATTCGGCGATCAATGTGCTGCTCGACCTGCTGGCGCTGAAGCAGGAAGCGCCGGAAACGGCGATTGCCTGGGCGGTGCGCCGGGCCGATCCGCAACGCGCCTTCGCCGGCGGGGCGGCCGATGCCCTGCCGGCGCGCGGCGATCTCGGCAGCCGGGCCAAGGCGGCGGTGGAGGAAGGCGCGGTCACGCTGCTCGCCCCGTTCCGCGCCACCGCCGTGGAGCAGGGCAAGGACGGCGGCGCACTAACCGTCAGCGGGACCGGCGCCGCCGGCCCGGTTTCCACGATCGCCGACCGGGTGGTGGTGGCGACCGGCTTCCGGCCCGCCCTCTCCTTCCTGCGCGAGGTGCGGCTGGGGCTGGACCCGGCGCTGGAATGCGCGGCGGCGCTGGCGCCGCTGATCGACCCCAACCTGCATTCCTGCGGCACGGTGCGCCCGCACGGCGCGCGCGATCTGGCGCATCCGGAACCGGACTTCTATATCGCCGGCATGAAAAGCTATGGCCGTGCGCCGACCTTCCTGCTGGCGACCGGGCACGAACAGGTGCGCTCCATCGTCGCCATGCTGGCCGGGGATCGACAAGCGGCCGATAAGGTCGAGCTTGAACTGCCGGAAACGGGAATCTGCAATACCCAATTGGCGGGTGCGGTCGCGCCGGTCCTTGCCGACACTGGGGGCGGGTGCTGTCCGGCGCCCAAGAAGCCCGTTTCCTGTTGTGGTTGACCCTCATGCCGGCTGACGCCGATTCCCCTTCCGCCAAACCGGATAACAGCCTTAGCCGCCAGAGCTGGATCATGGTGCTGACGCTGGCGACCGCGCAGCTGATCTCCTGGGGCGCGCTGTTCTACAGCTTCTCGCTGTTCGTGGTGCCGATGGAGCAGGCGCTGGGCTGGTCGCGGGCCACCATCAACGGCGCGCTGTCGGTCGGCCTGCTGGTGTCCGGGCTGACCGCCCTGCCGGTCGGCATGGCGATAGACCGCGGGCATGCCCGGCTGGTGATGACCGTCGGCTCGCTGCTCGGCGGCAGCGTGCTGACGATCTGGGCCTTCACCGAAAGCGTCGTCGCCTTCTATGCGATCTGGGCGGTGATGGGCGTGGCGCTGGCCTCCACCCTCTACGAGCCGGCCTTCGCGGTGCTGGCGGTGCGGCTGGGCCGGAAATACCGCAAGGGCATCACCGCGATGACGCTGATCGGCGGGCTGGCCAGCACCGCCTTCATTCCGCTGACCCAGCTGATGATCGAGCTGTGGGACTGGCGCACGGCCCTGCTGGGGCTCGCTGCCTTCAACTTCCTGGTCTGCGCGGTCATCCATATCGTGGTGCTGTCGGGCACGTATGGCAGCGTCGAGGAGCCGGCCGCGCCGGCGCAGGCAACCGCCACGCCCAAGCTGGGCGGCGGCAAGCTGCTGGGCCAGCTCAGCCGGCAGCCGAAATTCTGGGCGCTGCTGATCGCCTTCGTCTGCTACAGCGGCTATCTGGCCGCCATGCTGTTCCATCTGGTGCCGATGATGAGCGACCGGCAGGTGCCGATGGGCGTGATCATCGGCGCGATGTCGGTGATCGGCCCGATGCAGGTGGTTGGCCGCATCGTGCTGATGAGCCTGGGGCCGCGCATGAGTTCCGCCGTGGCCGGGCGGATCGTCTTCACGCTGATGGTGCTGGCGGTGTTCGTGCTGTGGGCGCTGCCGACCACGCCGCTGGTGCTGTTCGGCTTCGCCATTCTGTACGGCTCGGCGAACGGCGTCATGACCATCGTGCGCGCCACCATCGTGCCGGAACTGCTGACCCGCGACGCCTATGCCACGGTGAATGGGGCGATGTACATGCCGGCAACGCTGACCAAGGCGGCCGGGCCGATCCTGGCGGCGTTGCTGTGGGAATGGACCGGCGGTTACGACGATGTGCTGCTGGCGCTCATCATCCTCTCCGCCATCGCCGCCATCGCCTTCTGGCTCGCCGGCACGCCGAAGCCGGAAACGGCTTAGGGGCGGCGCGAAATCTCCCCTCACCCGGCTTTCGCTAGGCTCATTGCATTCGCCAAGCTGCAGCATCCCTCGCCCCGGAAGGG
>NZ_LPXN01000079.1 GCF_001618175.1 Oceanibaculum pacificum
CCGTCACCCCCGGCCTTGTGCCGGGGGTCCACGGTTCAGCTTGCTGGACCCAGGGGATTTGGAACAACAATAAGGGCGGGGAACAGAGACGTCCCCTCACACCTCCGCACCGTCGCCGCCGGTGGGGGCGATGCTGCGGCGGTCGAAGGCGACGCTTTTCACGACGGCGTGCAGCGCGAGGCCAGGGCGCAGGCCCAGCATCGCGACCGAGCGGCGGGTGACGCGGGCGAGCAGCGCGTCGCCGGCGCAATCCAGGCGAACATCGACGATGGGGCCATCGCCGGGCCGCAGTTCGGTCACCGTCGCCGGCAGAATGTTCAGCGCGCTGATGCCGGCTGGCTTTTCCAGCGCCAGCATGACGTCGCGGGCGCGGATGCGGATGCGGATCGGCGATCCGGTCGGCAGATCGATGCGCGGCACCCGGATGAGCCCGCCGGCCGCGCGCAGCAGGGTAAGGCCGTATTCCGCCTCCTGCCCCACGATGCGGGTCTCCAGCACCGCGCCGGCCTCGGCCCGGCCGGTCATCGGAAACAGATCGAGCCGGCCCATGATATCCGCCGTCGGGCCGGCCGCCGCCACCGCGCCCTCATTCAGCAGCACCAGGGTGGAGGCCAGGCGCGCCACCTCGCCCACGCCATGGCTGACATAGAGGATGGGAATGCGCACCTCGTCGCGCAGCCGTTCGATATAGGGCAGGATTTCCGCCTTGCGGCCTTCGTCCAGCGAGGCCAGCGGCTCGTCCATCAGCAATAGCCGGGGACTGGCCAGAAGCGCCCGGCCGATGGCGACACGCTGCTTCTCGCCGCCCGACAGCAGCGCCGGCTTGCGCGCCAGCAGCCCGGAGATGCCCAGCAGATCGACGACATGCTCCAGGCTACCGTGCCGGCCCTGGCGGGGGGCGAACCAATGGCCATAGAGCAGGTTCTGCCGCACCGTCAGATGCGGGAACAGCCGGCCTTCCTGGAACACATAGCCGACCCGGCGGCGATGCGGCGGCAGGAAGATGCCGCGCTCGCTGTCCAGCAGCACCAGGTCGCCCACTGTCACCCGGCCGCGCTTGGGACGGATCAACCCGGCGACGATATTGACCAGCGTGGTCTTGCCGCTGCCCGAGCGGCCGAACAGGGCGGTGAGGTTGCCCTGGCTCTCGAACCGAGCATCGAGCGTGAAATCGCCCTGGCGATGGGTGATGTCGACCGACAGGCTCATGCCGCCCCCGCCCGTTGGCCGACCCGGTCCGCAGCCTTGCGCGCCAACAGCTCGGAGGCCAGCAATGCTGCCATCGAGATCGCCACGGAGACCAGCGTCAGCCGCAGCGCGCCGGCATCGCCGCCCGGCACCTGGGTGAAGACGTAGATCGCCGTCGGCAGCGTCTGGGTCTCGCCCGGAATGTTGGAGACGAAGGTGATGGTGGCGCCGAACTCGCCCATCGCCTTCGCGAAGGACAGGATCATACCGGCGATCACGCCAGGCAGGATCAGCGGCAGCGTCACGGTCAGGAACACCATCGCCGGATTGGCCCCCAGCGTGCCGGCGGCCTGTTCCAGCCTTCTGTCCACCGCCTCGATGGACAGCCGGATGGCGCGCACCATCAGTGGAAAGCCCATCACCGCGCAGGCCAGCGCGGCACCGGTCCAGCGGAAAGCGAAGACAATGCCGAAATATTGGTCCAGGAAGCCGCCGATGGCCCCCTGCCGACCGAACAGCAGCAGCAATATATAGCCGGTCACCACCGGCGGCAGGATCAGCGGCAGATGCACCAGCCCGTTCAGCAGCGCCTTGCCCCAGAAATCGTAGCGCGCCAGCACATAGGCCACGGCAACGCCGAGCGGCAGGCTGCACAGCATCGCCCACAGCGCCACCTTAAGGCTGAGCCGGACGGCGGTGACCTCGTCCGGGCTGAGCGCCAGCCACTCCATCTATCACTGCCCGCGGTGTAATTTCATGCGCGGTCTATTGCCCAAGAACGGTGAAGCCCTGCTTTTCGAAGACCGGCTTCATCATGGGCGATTTAACATGCCTAAGGAAGGCGGCGGCGTCGGGGTTTTTCGATCCCGCCAACTCGGCCGCCGGATAAATGATCGGCGGATGCGTGTCGCCGGGGAAAGTGCCGACGATCTCGACATTCGCATCGGCCGCCGCGTCGGTGGCGTAGACGATGCCGTAGGGCGCCTCCCCGCGTGAGACCAGCAGCAGCGCGGCGCGCACATTCTCCGCCTGGGCGATTTTGCTCTCGACCGCGCCCCAGATCCCCAGCGATTCCAGCGACGCCTTGCCATATTTGCCGGCCGGCACGGCGTTGGTGTCGGCCATCGCCAGGCGGCCGCCCTTCAGCAGATCGGCGAGCGGGAACCCCGCCTCGATCGTCAGCTTCTGCGCCGTGTCTTTCTGGGCCACCAGCACGATGGAATTGCCCAGCAGATTGCTGCGCGTCTCCGGCTTCACCAGGTTGCGCTGCTGCAGGAAGTCCATCCAGTCGATGTCGGCGGAAATGAAGACATCCGCCGGCGCGCCCTGCTCGATCTGCCGGGCCAGCGCCGAACTGCCGGCATAGGAGATGCGCGGGGGAATGCCCCCCTGCTTCATCCAAGCGCCAGCCACCGCATCCAACGCGTTCTTCAGGCTGGCGGCGGCGAACACCGTTACCGGGGTCTTGTCCTGCGCCAGGGCCGGCTGCGCCAGCACGCCCGCCGCGATCGCCAGCCCCGCAAGGAATTTACCAATCCGCATTCCACCCCCAATATATCTAACCGGATATGTCGGCGGGCAGGATAAACCATCGATATGTCCAGTGGAATACATCGACGGCAAAAAAAGAAGCCTGCCGGTGGGAGCCGGCAGGCTTGCAGAAGGCTTCTTGGAAGCAGCGTCGCGTTTTAGCGAACGACGATGTCGTTCTTCACGCTGGTCACGCCCTTGACGCCCTGCGCCACGGTGGTGGCGCGGCTCTTGGCGGTGGCGGTATCGACGAAGCCGCTGAGCTGCACGACGTTGTTGAAGGTCTCGACATTGATCTGCGAGGCCTTCAGCACCGGATCCTCGATCAGCTTGGCCTTGACCGTGGTGGAGATGGCGGCGTCGTCCGTGTACTGGCCAGCCGTCTGGCGACCCTCGAAGACCGAGCAGGCCGAGAGCGCGACGGCAACCAGCGCAACCGCGAGAAAGCCCTTGAAGCGAAGGAGCTGAAGCATGGGAGGTATCCTCGTTCCGTTTATCTAGCGCACGGGTAATTCCGCGCTGCATAGGTAACTGGATGCGCGCCAGAATGTTCCCGGCGTCGCAAAAGAGGATTAGACCGGATCGACGATTTCGAGGGAGTGCCGCGCAATGGTGCCCCTGGCCGGACTCGAACCAGCACGCCTGTTAAGACAACAGATTTTGAGTCTGTCGCGTCTACCAATTCCGCCACAGGGGCCCGCCATTGCGGTGGCGGCATATTAGCCAGCGGAATCCTGGCGTCAATCGGAACCGCCAGCTTGCCGCAGCGAAACGGGGCTGCTACGCCTTGGGGCCGGCCTTTCCCAGCATTCGGATTTTCATGGACGAGTCGACCCCCAAGCGCTCCCCGCTGCACCGGCTGTATGACTGGACGCTGCATTGGGCGGCGCATAAGCGGGCCCGCACGGCGCTGTTCAGCGTTTCCTTCGTCGAGAGCAGCGTGTTTCCGATTCCGCCGGATATCCTGCTGATCCCTATGGTGCTGGCCGACCGGCGCAACGCCTTCTGGATCGCCACCATCTGCACCGTCGCCTCGGTGCTGGGCGGCGCGGCGGGTTACGTCATCGGCTATCTGCTGTTCGACAGCGTTGGCCTGGCGATCCTTAATTTCTACGGCTATGCGGAAAAATTCGCGGCCTTCAGCCAGCTCTATAATGAATGGGGTTGGATGATCGTGGCCGGGGCCGGCTTCACGCCGTTTCCCTACAAGGTCATCACCATCGCCAGCGGCGTGACGCATCTGGACTTCGCGATCTTCATGATCGCCTCCGTGCTGTCGCGCGGCGCGCGCTTCTACCTGGTCGCCGCCCTGCTGTGGTATTTCGGCCCGCCGATCCAGCGCGTCATCGAAAAACATCTGGGCCTGCTGACCTTCCTGTTCTTCGCGCTGCTGGTCGGCGGTTTCGTGGCGCTGAAATATCTGCTCTAGGCACCCTATATGCCGATGATGACCCGATATGCCGGATATCTGATCGCGCTCGCGAGCGCCCTGGTGCTGGGTGCCGCGCTGCTGTCGCAATATGTCGGCGGACTGCAGCCCTGCGTGCTGTGCGTCTATCAGCGCTGGCCCTATGTCGCGACCATTCTGCTGGGTCTGGCCGCCGGCTGGGCGGTGCGACGCAGCCGGGGCGCCGCGGGCGGGCTGCTGGCCCTGGCCGGGCTCGCCTTCCTGATCGGCGGCGGCATCGCGGCCTTCCATGTCGGGGTAGAGCAAGGCTGGTGGCAGGGCACCTCCTCCTGCGGGGCGATGGGCGGGGCGGCGGCCAGCCTGGCCGACCTGAAGGCGCAGGTGCTGGCCGCCCCGGTGGTGCGCTGCGACGATGTGGCGTGGTCCCTGCTGGGAATCTCCATGGCAGGCTATAATTTCCTGGTATCGCTGGCGCTGGCGGGTTTTGCCATCGCAACCGCCCGGCGCAGCCTGAAGGAGGAATCATGACCAAGCGCACCGGCGAGGACCGGCTGCCCGGCGATCTCGCCCCGAAAGAGCTGGTCGAACGGATGATCCGCGTCGACCATGCCGGCGAATACGGCGCGGCGCGCATCTATGAAGGCCAGCTCGCCGTGCTGGGCCGCAGCCCCAGCGCCGCCACCATCCGCCATATGCGCGAGCAGGAGCAGGCGCACCTGGACACGTTCAGCCGGATGATCGTGGAGCGCCGGGTGCGGCCGACCGCCTTGCAGCCGGTCTGGCACGTCGCCGGTTTCGCACTGGGCGCGGCCACCGCGCTGATGGGCGAGAAGGCGGCGATGGCGTGCACCGTCGCGGTCGAGGAGGTGATCGACGAACATTATCGCGAGCAGGCGGAAAAGCTGGGCGACGACGAATCGGGCCTGCGGGACACCATCGAACGCTTCCGCGCCGAGGAGCTGGAGCATCGCGACATCGGCTACGATCATGGCGCCGCCGAGACGCCAGGCTTCGAGCTGCTGCGCGGCGCGGTGAAGGCCGGCTCGCGCCTGGCCATCTGGCTGTCGCAGCGAGTCTAGCGCGATGCCGGCTTTCAAGGTTTCCGGCATGAGCTGCGGGGGCTGCGTCGCCGCCCTGCGCAAGGCGGTGCTGGCGCGCTACCCGCAGGCTGTCGTGACGGTCGATCTGCGCGAGGGCGAAGTGACGGTCAGCGGCAGCGACGACGCCCCCGGCCTCGCGGACGCCATCGAGGCGGCGGATTTCACGGTCGAGCGGCGGCTCGATTCGTGACGCTGGAACAGGATCTGCTGCGCCGGGTGCGGTCCGGCCCGACCAATGCCTCGCTACTCTACGCGATTTCCGCCATGGGCCTGCCGCAGGGCGCGCTGGTCGCGGGCGCCGTTGTCCAGGCGGTGTGGAACGGCCTGCAGCGCCAGCCGGTGGATGCCGGGGTGAAGGACTACGACATCTTCTATTACGACCCAGACTTGTCCGAGGCGGCGGAGCAGAAAGTGCAGGCAGAGCTGCGCGCGCTATATCCCTATCTGACACTCGATATCCGCAACCAGGCGCGCGTGCATCTGTGGTACGAGGCCCGCTTCGGCGTGCCGTGCGCGCCCATCGCCAGCGTGCTCGACGGCATCGGCCGCTTCCCGGTCGCCTGCACCTGTGTCGGCATTAGCGGCGAGGGGGAGGTGTTGGCGCCCTATGGGCTGGAAGCGCTCTATGCCGGCCGGCTGGCCGCCAACCCGGCCTGCCCCGATCCCACGGCATTCGCGGCCAAGGCGGCGAGCTATCGGGAGCGCTGGCCCTGGCTGCGGCTGGAGGGCGATCAGGCCTCTTCCAGCTCGGAATCCCAGTAAAGGTAATCCTGCCAGCTTTTGTGCAGATGGTTGGGCGGGAAGGACCGGCCATTATCCTGCAATTCGAAGCTGGTCGGCTGGTGCGGCTCGACCAGCGGGAACATGCCGACCTCGCGCGGTAGCCGGTTGCCCTTCTCCAGATTGCAGGCGCCGCAGGCGGTGACGACATTCTCCCAATTGGTGCGCCCGCCGCGCGAGCGAGGGATCACATGGTCGAAGGTCAGTTCCGGGGTGGGGAAGGGATCGCCGCAATATTGGCAGGAGAAATGGTCGCGCAGGAACACGTTGAAGCGGGTGAAGGCCGGCCTTCGGGCGGCGGGCACATATTGCTTCAGGGAGATCACGCTAGGCAGCTGCATCTCGAAATTCGGCGAGCGGACCGCCTGGTCGTAATGCGCCAGGATGTTCACCCGGTCGAGGAACACCGCCTTCACCGTGTCCTGCCAGTTCCACAGCGACAGCGGGAAGTAGCTGAGCGGCCGAAAATCGGCGTTCAGCACCAATGCCGGCCAGTCGTTAGACGTCAACGCCAAGACGACCCTCCCTCGCTGGGGCCGCCGCGCCGTCGCCGGCTGCGGCGATCAGAGAATGCGCATATGCATATCCTGCCGCAAACCAAAACACAACAAGTTGATGGATCGCGTCAGCCAGCCACAGCTTGTTGTAACATAACGACAATAAACAGCTAAAGCTGGTTTAATGAGCGACGCTCCAGCCCGTCATAAACTGCTGCGCGAACATTTCAGATCGCGGATCAGCCCGTCGACCAGCCCATAGCACCAGCCATGCACGGTGAGCGGCTGGCCGCGGTTCCAGGCGTCGCGGATAATCGGCGTGTCGGAAACCTGGCGCACCTGCTCGACGACGCTCAACTCGCACAGGCGGTTCACCCGCTCCTCCGGATCGCCGATGGCGTCCAACTCGGCGCGGTGCGCCTCGGCCAGGTCGCGCACCGGATGGAGCCAATAGTCGATCAGCCCGTGACGCTCATTGTTCAGGGCAGCCCGCACGCCGCCGCAGCCATAATGGCCGCAGACGATGACATGCTTCACCTTCAGCACGTCGATGGCGAATTGCAGCACCGCCAGGCAGTTCAGATCGCCCGGATTGACCAGGTTGGCGACATTGCGGTGCACGAACACCTCGCCCGGCTGCAGACCGGTGATGACGTTCGCCGGCACGCGGCTGTCGGCACACCCGATCCACAGATATTCCGGCGTTTGCAGGCCGGACAGGCGCTTGAAATAATCCGGGTCTTCCTGCACCCGGGCCGCAGCCCAATCGATGTTCTGCTTGAAGAGCTGGTCCATTGCCGCCTCTAGGACTATGAAAGCTGCGCTTCAATATAGCATTCGGCGGCACGGCAACACCCCCTGTCGGCATCAAACCCGCTATCGCAAGCCAGGGAACAGGCCCAGCAACCCGCTGGCCAGGATCTGCGCGGCGATGGCGGCCAGCAGCAGGCCGAACAGGCGGTTCAGAATATTCAGACCGGTGCGCCCCAGCCTCGCGCCGATCGGCGAGGCCAGGCGCAGCGACAGCCAGAGCAGCAGGCAGATGACCAGGATGCAGGCGATGATGAGGGCGGCATGCAGCAGCCCCTCGCCGCGCTGCATCTGGATGATGGTGGTGGAGATGGCGCCCGGTCCGGCCAGCAGCGGGATGCCCAGCGGCACCACGCCGACCGTCTCGCGCTGCTCCGCCTCGATCGCCTCCTCGCGAGTCTGCTGCACGCCGGAGACCTTGGCGTTCAGCATCGACAGCGCCATCAGCAGCAGCACGATGCCGCCACCGACCCGGAAGGCATCCAGGCTGGTGCCCAGGGTGCGCAGGATGATATCGCCGGCCAGCGCGGAGCCGACCAGCACGGCGAAGACGGTCAGCGCCGCCGTGCGGGCGGTGTCCATCTGTTCGCGTCGGGTGCTGGTGCCGGTGAGCGACAGGAAAATCGGAATCGCCGCGAATGGGGTCAGCACCGCGAACAGCGTGACCAGAAAGCGGGTATAATCCGACCAGTCGACCATTCAGCAACCCAGCCTGTCCGCCAGGTCCTGGAAGTCGGCCACCGCCAGGTCGATGCCCGGCTCGGCCGCCAGATCCTTGGTCTGGCCCGGCCCGTGCTCGGTCGGCCGCAGCACGAATACGGTCTTGAAGCCGACCTTGGCGGCGGCGTGCAGATCATTATTGTGGGCCGCGACCAGGGCGCATTCCTCGGGCTTCAGCCCCAGCGCCTCGGCGCCGCGCAGATAGGTTTCGGGCTGCGGCTTGTAGGCGCGCGCGACTTCCGCCCCCAGGATCACGTCCCAGGGCAGGCCGGCCCGCTTTGCCATGTTCACCATCAGCGCGATATTGCCATTCGACATGGTGGCCAGGATATAGCGCTTTTTTAGCCGCGTCAGGCCGGCCACCGCCTCCGGCCAGGGGTCGAGCCGATGCCAGGCCTTGTTGAAATGGTCGATGGCATCGTCTGGCAGGCCGGTGACTCCCTTTTTCTCCAGCAGCGCCACCAGGCTTTCCCGGTGCAGATCGTCCAGCCTGGCCCAGGGGCGCTGGCCGCTGCGCACCTTCTCCATCGATGGCTGATACAGGCCGCGCCACTCATCGGCGAAAGCCTGCCAGTCGAGATCGATGCCGTGCGCACGACCGAATTCACCGCCTTCGCGGGTGACCGAGCTGCGCCAATCCACCACCGTGCCGAACACGTCATAGGTCAGCGCCTTCACGCCGGCCAAGGCTTCGATGCCCATTCTTTTCCTCCCTCGGATTTCCCTAAGCGCGGCAGCATTCCCCCGGCGCAGGCGCGCCGCAAGCCCCCTCATTGAGCATCGCCTCACAAAACAGGTGAGAAAGAAGCGTCACAGACTTGTTCTTGAAACATTTTTTGGTTAAAGAGGAGGTTCACATTGAAGAGGCGCGGGAATGCGGGTCGCAGCGATTATCTTTTTTTCCGCCCTTTTGGCGGCGTGCGCGCAGCCACCGCAGCAGCAGCGCCCGACCGCCGAAGCGCCGGTCGAGATGGTCGCGCACTCAATGCAGGTCGCGCACTCGCCCTTGCGGCCCTATCCGAACCTTGATGAATTCCTGCAATGCGTCCCCTTCGCGCGCCAGGTCTCCGGCATTGAAATTTACGGCGACGCCTGGACTTGGTGGGACAAGGCGCAGGGCCATTATGACCGCGGCAACCGGCCGGAAGTGGGCGCGGTGCTGGCGCTGGAGCGCACCTCGCGCATGCGCTATGGCCATGTCGGCGTTGTCGCGGCAATCCAGGATTCCCGGCGAATACTTGTGACCCATGCCAATTGGGGCGGGGATTCGAGTACACGCGGCAAGGTCCATGCCCGCCAGCCAGTGGTCGATGTCTCGCCGAACAATGACTGGAGCGAGGTTCGGCTGATGAATACGCAAGGCACCTTCGGCGCGGTCTATCCCGCGCATGGCTTTATCTATCAGCGCCCGACCCTCGCAGATGCCCGTGGACAACGCTGAGTCATTCGCGCGACACAATAATTAATTTATATAAAAATCGATTTATATTTCGGACCGCCATTCAAATTCTAAGTACGAATATTTTTCAAAACCTCCCGTTAATCAACTATTAACAGATTCGGTTCAAATTGATACTATCGTAGTCATGGTTTGCCTATCGAACCTGTTTCACGGAGGGGGAAATGTTCGGGTGGCATCGTACAATTCGGGTCGAGCCCGGAATGCAGATTGAGACCGTCAGCCGCTGGGGCGATGTGCGCTGGCAGGTGGAAAGCGTCGCCGAGATCGAGGGCATACAGCATGCCCGCCTGCTCTCCGTCGATCATACGCGGGACCCGATAACCCTGGCGGTTTCGGTGCTGGCCGACAAGCAGCGCTTCCGTATCCGCCCGGTCCTGGCGAGCGCCTGATTCCTCCGCCCCGACCGCTTGATCGTCCTTCCCACCTTTCCTACATGAATATCGGCGATGCCAACCGGATCGCCGGCTTGGGATGCCGCATCCGCGGGTCCGTAAAAGCCTGACCTCTAGGCCGTCTCGCTCATCGGAGGAGGAAGGTCGCATGACCCGTATGTCGGTGTTCAACAGCCCGTTTCTGCTTGGCTTCGATCACTTCGAACGCGCGATCGACAGGATCAGCAAATCCTCGCCGGACGGCTACCCGCCCTACAATATCGAGCAGACCGGCGCCAATGACTGGCGCATCAGCCTGGCGGTGGCCGGCTTCGGTCCTGACGATATGGAAATCCTTGTCGAAGGCAGCCAATTGGTGATTCGCGGCCGTCAGGGCGAGGATGGCGAGCGGGTATTCATCCATCGCGGTATCGCCGCGCGCCAGTTCCTGCGCAATTTCGTCCTCGCCGACGGCATGCTGGTCACCGGGGCCGAGCTGGATAACGGCCTGCTGCATGTGAGCCTGAGCCGGCCGGAGCCGGAATCCACCGTGCGCCGCATCGAGATCACCGCCCGCGGGACCGGCCAGCCTCCGGCGGCGTGAAAAACAGGCTTTACCACGGCCCGCCTTGCGCCATTCTCACTTTAAGCATTGCGTAGGAATTGCCGGTGAATAGTAATGCCGGCCCCTACAGAAATCCCCGCCTCGGCGCTTCCGTCCAGGCCGAGCGAACGGGGGAAAGGTAGACAGTCATGAACGAGCTTGAAAAGATCCGTCACTTGTCCCGCAACGACCTGGCCCTGCTGGGCATGAACGATGTCGCCTATGTGCGCGCTATCAAGGTGAAGGGGAAGAAGCCGCAGATCGCCATCCATGCGGCCGATGGCACGCAGATGCTGGTGGTCGACGATATGGCGATCGCCCTTGCCACCATCCGGCAGAACGAGATGGAGCCGGTGCCCCTGCACTGACCCCCTCCCGAAGACTGGGCCTCAGGCGGCGTGGCTCGCCTGGGTCTCGGTCAGCAGGGCGTAGATCGCGTCAGCGCTGTCGCAGCCGCGCAGCTTGCCGCAGATATTGCGGTCCCGCAGCAGGCGGGACACCCGCGCCAAGGCCTTCAGATGATCCGCCCCGGCCGATTCCGGCGCCAGCAGCAGAAACATCAGATCGACCGGCTGTTCGTCGATGGAATCGAAATCCACCGGCTTTTCCAGCTTGGCGAAGATTCCGTATAGCCGGTCCAGTTGCGGCAGCTTGCCATGCGGGATGGCGATGCCATTGCCCACACCCGTCGTGCCCAGGCGCTCGCGCTCCAGCAGCACGTCGAAAATCTGGCGCTCTTCCAAACCGGTCAGATCGGACGCCCGGCGCGCCAACTCTTGAAGCGCCTGCTTCTTGCTGGTCACGCGCATATTGGCAATCACCGCCGTCGGCGTGATCAAATCCATGATTTCCATGCTCTTCTCGCCCCGTCGATTTTATACGGCAGTCGCTAGACCGCCTTCGTTTCCTGGGGGTCGATCCACCCTATATTGCCGTCTTTGCGACGATAGACCACGTTCATGCGGCCACTGGCGGCGTTGCGGAACATCAGCACCCGCAAATCCCCCAAATCCACCCGCATGGCCGCGTCGCTCGGCGTCAGCGTGGGGATTTCCTGCTTCATCTCGGCAATGATGGCCGCGTCGCCATTCACCGATTCCGCCGGCTCTTCCTCGGGTTCGGGCGCCAGGATGTAATATTGCGCCGGCACCCCATCGCCCTTGGCGGTTTCCTTGTGGTGGTCCTTCAGCCGACGCTTGTAGCGGCGGAGCTGCTTGGCCACCCGGTCGCGGGCATTGTCGAAGGCGATATAGGCATCGCCGGCCTCGCCGCTGGCCTGCACATCAATGCCGCGCCCGACATGAATGGAAATGTCGGACTTGAACATCGAACCTTCGCGGGAGACCACTACGGAGGCCTCAAGGGCCTTGCCGAAATATTTGTCGACCTCGGCATTCAGCGTGTCATCGATATGACCCCGGAGGGCATCGCCGACATCGATCTGCTTGCCTTTGACGGTGAGCTGCATGAGCACCCCGTTTGCTGTTCTCGGTTGGCGGCAGGAAAACCCAGCCGCCGGTTTAAGAGGCGCGGACCATAGTTGCGCTTCCATTACAGAGTCAAGCGCAGCCCGGGCTTCCTGGCAAGACCTTGACAAAAGCACCGAACAGGAATCCGGATCAAAGCCGCAACGCCTTCTCGCGGCGGCGCTGAACGGAAGACGAAATCCTCATCGATTCCCGGTATTTAGCGACCGTCCGCCGGGCAATGTCGATACCGTCGCCCTGGAGGATCTCGACGATCTTGTCGTCGGAAAGAACGTCGCTCGCCTGCTCCGCCTCGATCAGCGTCTTGATGCGGAAGCGCACCGCTTCCGCCGAATGGGCCGCCGCCCCATCCATCGCCGAGATGGCGGCGGAGAAGAAATATTTCAACTCGAAAACGCCGCGCGGCCCGGAAATGTACTTATTGCTGGTCACCCGGCTGACCGTGCTCTCATGCATGCCGATGGCGTCCGCGATGTCGCGCAGCACCAGCGGGCGCAAATGCTCCACGCCCTGGCGGAAGAAGCCGTCCTGCTGGCGCACCAACTCGGTCGCGACCTTCAGGATAGTGGTGGCGCGCTGGTGCAGCGACTTCACCAGCCAGCTTGCCGACTGGAACTGCTCGCTCAGATAATCCTTATCCTCGCGGCGCCGGGCGATGCGGCTGACCTCGGCATAATAGCGCCGATTCACCAGCACCCGGGGCAGGCTGTCGCTGTTCAGCTCGACATGCCAGCCGCCATCGGCGGAGGGACGCATCAAGATATCCGGCACCAGCGTCTGCGCGATGTCGCGCGCGAAGGCTTCCCCCGGCTTCGGGTTCAGCGCCTTGATCTCGGCGACCATGTCAGCCAGGTCTTCATTGTCGACGCCACAGATTTTGCGCAGCCCCGCCAGGTCGCGATTGGCCAGCAGATGCAGATTATCCAGCATCGCCTGCATGGCGGGATCCAGCCGGTTCTTCTCGCGCAGCTGCAGCGCCAGGCACTCCTTCAGCGAGCGCGCGAAGATGCCCGGCGGGTCGAGCCGCTGCAGGCGCGCCAGCACCGCCTCCACCCGCTCCACGGGGCACAGCAGCGCCTCGGCGACGGTGCCGCAATCGGCGGTGAACCAGCCGCATTCATCCAGCAGCCCGACCATATAAGCGGCGATCAGCCGCTCGGTGCGGTCGGCGAAGTCGATGCCGATCTGTTCGGAGAGATGCTCGGACAGGGTTTTCTCGGCGCTGAGGGTGCGGTCGAAACCGCCTTCCTCATCCTCGAAGTCGCCGCGCCCGCCGCTGGTCTTCCAGGTTAGGGATTCGCCGCCGTCGAATTCCTCGCCGCCGGCGGCCGCCTCGTTGCTGCTCCATAGATTGCCGTCGTCGCTATTGGCGTCCAGCGGGCTCTCCCCGCTGGCCGGCAGCGTGTCGGCGGAAGACAACGTCATGGTGTCGAGCCGGTCGGAGGACGGGCCGACGGCGGGGGCGTCAGGATCGCCGTCGATGCCCAGCCCCTCGGCCGGACGGTCGGCGCCATCGCCCTCGTCGCGCTCCAGCAACGGGTTCTGCTCCAGCTCGCGCTCGACGTAATCGGTGAGTTCCAGGTTGGAGAGTTGCAGCAGCTTGATCGCCTGCTGCAGCTGCGGCGTCATCACCAGCGCCTGCGACTGCCTCAGGTCTAACCGCTGCGCCAACGTCATGGTCCGTTCCCGCCCCCTGCCCTAGTCCCGCTTCACTATAGGCTGAAACGTTCCCCGAGATAGACCCGGCGTACATCCTCGTCGACGACGATCTCGGAGGGTGCGCCCTCCATCAGGACGTGCCCGTCATGCAGGATATAGGCGCGGTCGACGATCTCCAGCGTCTCGCGCACATTATGGTCGGTGATCAGCACGCCGATGCCGCGATTCTTCAGGTGCTTGACCAGGTCGCGAATATCGCCGACGGCGATGGGGTCAATGCCGGCAAGCGGCTCGTCCAGCAAGACGAAGCTGGGGCGCGAGGCAAGCGCGCGCGCGATTTCCACACGCCGCCGCTCGCCGCCGGACAGCGCCATGGCCGGTGTGCGGCGCAAATGCGAGATCGAGAATTCGGCCAGCAGCTCGTCGAGATATTCCTCGCGCCGGGCGGGATCGGCCTCCACCACCTCCAGGACCGCGCGGATATTCTGCTCCACCGACAAGCCCCGGAAGATCGAGGCTTCCTGCGGCAGATAACCGATGCCCAGCCGGGCGCGGCGATACATCGGCAGGTCGGTGATATCCTCGCCATCCAACATGATGGTGCCGTAATCCGGCGCGATCAGCCCGGTGATGATGTAAAAGCAGGTGGTCTTGCCGGCGCCGTTCGGCCCCAGCAGGCCGACCGCCTCGCCCCGCTGGACAGAGACGCTGACCCCGCGCAGCACGGGGCGCTTCTTGTATTGCTTGCCGAGATTGCCGGCGACCAGACCCTTATTGTCGGCCACCAGGCGCGGGCCGCCCTTCTCGTCCTGCCGTTCGGCCGGTGCAACCAGGTTCATCCCGCGCGTCTCCTCCGTCCTGCCGGCCATCGGCTACTGACTGCGGCCGGGCGCCGGGGACCGGCTGCCCTCCTGCGGCACGAACAGGCCGCGCACGCGCCCGTCCCCGCCCTTGCCGGCCAGCAGGCGGCTGACGCCGGTGCGCATATTCACCTCGGCGCGCTGCCCGTTAAGCTGATTCTTGCCTTGGGTTATCTTCACATCTCCCGTCAGCGTGGCGATCTCGCGGGACACATCGTAGACCCCGCTCTTGCCACGCGCGACTTCGTTCGGCGTCGTTATCACCACATTACCATCGGCCTGCACCTCGGCAAGCTGCAGCTGATTGGCCCGGTCCGGCTGGAAGCGGGCGGTCAGAACATCGGCGCGGATCCGGCGGTCCAGGCGGATCGCCACCGCATCGCCCGTCGCCACCGCGACCTGCTTGCCTTGAAAGTAATCGATCGTGTCGCGCGCCGTCACGGTATCGCTGCCGGCGACCAGCTTCAGATTCTTGCCGGTCAGGCGCAGGCGCTGCAAATCCATATTATAGACCGCGCGGTCGCCATAGGCGGTTTCGGTCGGCGTGCGCATGACGACCTTGCCCTCCGCCTCCAACCGCCAGATTTCGGTCTGACCATTCTTGCCGTCGCGATAGGTGGCGGTCAGCGTGTCGGCGTTCACGGTGACGTCGCCGCGGGTCGCCTTGGCATTGCCGCGCGCGATGTATTTCTGCGCGTCACGCACCCATTCGATGCCGTTATCCGCCTCGATGGTGACGGGCCCGTCATCGCCGCTCATGCTCGCCAGCTGCGCCGTCGCCGGCTGCGCCAGGAGCGCCAGCAGCAGGGCGAGCGGCAACAGGCGTCCCAGGATGCTGGCCAGGGTTCCCAGGTGGCTCACAGCGCGGCTCACCGGGCGCCCCCGGCGGCAGGCTTGGCGTCGCCCTCCTTGGGATAGGTGACCATCTTGGCCTTGCCGGTGAACAGGATGCGCGCGCCCTTGTCGAGGATGGTGAAGCCCTGGGCCTCGACCTGGCCCAGCGGTCCCTGCCCTTCGACCGGCTGGTTGCCGCTGGCCTCGCCGGTCTGCATGTCGATCCGCGCCTTCTCGGAACGGAACTCATAGCCGGAATCGTGGAAGACATTGACCCCGCCCCCCAGATCGACCGCCTGCTGGTTGCGGTCGAACAGGCCGTTGGTGGCGGTCAGCGCCACCCAGGTGCCATCCTCCATGGTCATGTCGGCCTTGGGCGCCGCCAGCGTGACCAGCGCGCTGTCGGCGCGCGACTGATTGGCGGAATCGGCGGTGACGATAAAGGGGCGGTTGCGCTCGTCGGTGCCGACGAAGCGCGGATTGACCATGTTCAGCGTCTCGGCGTCGCGCACATCGACCTTCACCGCGCCTAGCCGGAAACGGGAATCGTCGGACATGAATTCCGGCCACACGATGACCAGCCCGACCAGCACAACGGCGACGGACGGCAGCAACACCTTCAGCAAGAACACCAGCCGGCTATAGCCGATCGGGCGCGCCGCCGAGCGCCGCCGTGACGGCACGGCGGCCCCATCGCCCATAATGTTCGTGGAGTTGCTCACTTGTGTTCCTGATCTTTCTCGCTTTTTCCGGCGCGGCGTCCTGCCCGGCGATTGGACGGCATTCTGAAGTATGGGTAGCCGCCCCCTCAGGGTCAATGTAACGCGCGCCGGCTCCATCCTTTACCGCCGTCGCATAAACCGGGATTGGGGCGGATTAATGGGCGAAGATATCCTCTTCCGCCCAGCCCGACAGGTCGAGCGCCGCGCGGAACGGCAGGAAGCGATAACAGGCCGCCGCGATCTCGGCGCGGCCCTCGCGCGCCAGCCGCTCATCCAGCGCCGCCTTCAACGCGTGAAGGTGCAGCACGTCCGAGGCGGCGTAGGCCAGTTGCTCCGGCGTCAGTTCGGTAGCGCCCCAGTCGGAGGATTGCTGTTGCTTCGAGAGATCGACGCCCAGCAGCTCACGGCACAGATCCTTCAGCCCGTGCCGGTCGGTATAGGTGCGCACCAGCTTGGAGGCGATCTTCGTGCAATAGAGCGGATTGGTGTCGACGCCCAGATAATGGCGGAACACCGCAATGTCGAAGCGCGCGAAATGGAACAGCTTGGTGACGGCCGGGTCGGTCAGCAGGCGCTTCAGGTTGGGTGCTTCATAGTGTCCCGCCGGGAACTGCACCAGATGGCTGACGCCATCGCCGGCCGAAAGCTGCACCAGGCATAGCCGGTCGCGGCCGGGGCGCAGCCCCATCGTCTCGCTGTCGATGGCGACGCAGGGCCCGAGATCGAGCCCGTCGGGCAGGTCGCCTTGATGCAGGTGGATTGTCAACAGTACCTCCGGTCGGTATCCGGCTGGCGCCGGAACGTCGACCGCCGGCCCGTCAGTGCCAGCTCATCTTGCGGAGAATCCACAAGAGATGGTGCCCAGGAGAAGACTCGAACTTCCACGACCTTTCGGCCACAGGTACCTGAAACCTGCGCGTCTACCAATTCCGCCACCTGGGCACGGCTTGGAGCGCCGTAAAATCGTGAAGAGACGGGCTTCTGTCAACACGATTCTTCGCGCCATCGACGAAAGCCGGTGGATATCTCCGATTCCATGCACCGGCAGTGATTTACCTGATGCCGATTGGTGTAGTATGAGGGCAGCCCGATGCGCAGTAGGGCGAACCAACGGTCGGGTTGAGGGAACGGAATAATGAAGCACGCAGTGGTGACGGTTTTCGGCGGGTCCGGCTTTATCGGGCGCTATGTCGTGCAGCGGCTGGCGAAGACCGGGGCGCGGGTGAACGTCGCGGTGCGCCACCCGGAGCGCGCGCGCTTCCTGAAGCCGATGGGCCATGTCGGGCAGGTGACCCCGTTCTTCTGCTCCATCGCCGATCCCGAATCCGTCGCCCGCGCCGTGCAGGGCGCCGACGCGGTGGTCAATCTGGTCGGCATCCTCGCCCCCGGCGGTCATCATGCCGGCTTCGACGATATTCATGCCGAGGGTGCACGCCTGGTTGCCGAAGCGGCGAAGGCGGCCGGCGTGAAGGCGATGGTGCAGGTTTCCGCGCTGGGGGCGAATGCGGAGTCGGAATCGGCCTATGCCCGCTCCAAGGCCGCCGGCGAGGAAGCGGTGCGCGCCGCCTTCCCGGAAGCCACCATCCTGCGCCCCAGCATCGTGTTCGGGCCGGAGGACAGTTTCTTCAACCGCTTCGCCGCCATGTCGGCGCTGACCCCGGCGCTGCCGCTGATCGGCGGCGGCCACACCAAGTTCCAGCCGGTCTATGTCGGCGACGTGGCCGATGCGGTCATGATCGCGCTGGCCAAGCCCGAGTGCCAGGGCCAGACCTACGAGTTGGGCGGCCCGACCACCTACAGCTTCAAGCAGCTGCTGGAGCTGATGATGAGCGAGACCGGGCGCAAGCGCCTGCTGGTGCCGATCCCCTTCGGCCTGGCGGAGATCAAGGGGGCGATCCTCGGCATGCTGCCGAAGCCGCTGCTGACCCGCGACCAGGTGCTGCTGCTGAAGCAGGACAATGTCGTCTCCGGCGCGCTGCCCGGCCTGGCCGAACTGGGCATTGCGCCCACCACGGTCGAAGTCATCCTGCCGACCTACATGGACCGCTTCCGGATCGGCGGCCGCTATAGCCAGATCGCCCGGTAAGGCCGCTCGCTAGAAGAAATACACCCAGCTCAGCAGAGCGACGCCGAGAATCAGGCGGTAGATCACGAACGGGGTGAAGCTGGCCCGGCGCAGCCAGCCCATCATCAGGATGATGGTGACCAGCGCCGCCACGAAGGCCAGGCCGCCGGCGAAAATCGCGTCGTGCGTCAGTTGCGCGTTGCCGGCCTCGACAATGTCCTTCGTCACCAGCGCGCCGGCGCCGATGATGGTCGGGATCGACAGCAGCATCGAGAATCGCGCCGCCTCCACCCGCTCGAAGCCCAGGAAGCGGGCGATCGTCATGGTGATGCCCGAGCGGCTGGTGCCGGGAATGAAGGCCAGTATCTGCGACAGGCCGATCAGGAAGGCGTTGCGGGTGGTCATATGCTCCAGCCGCAGGATCGTCATCCCCACCTTGTCGGCGATATAGAGCAGCACGCCGAAAAGAAGCGTCGCCCAGCCGATGATCTCGGCGCTGCGCAGCGCATCGCCGGCATATTCATGGATCGCCAGGCCGACGACAACCGGCGGCACGGTGCCGACCAGCAGATACCAGATCATCATCAGACCGGGAGTGCGCCGCCCCTTCAGCGCCCGGAATAGGCCGAGACTCATCTCCCAGATGTCGCGCCACAGATAGATCAACACCGCGAGCAGCGTGCCGACATGCACCGCCACATCGATCATCAGGCCCTGGTCGGGCCAATCCGCCACCAGCGGAACCAGGATCAGATGACCCGACGAACTGATCGGCAGGAATTCGGTCACGCCCTGGACGAGCGCGAGGATGACGAGATGCAAAAGGGGCACGGGGAGCACCAGGGGGAAGGGAGAGGAAGGAAATTTATAGCATTTGAGCGTCACGGACCCAATCTGGGAAAATAGGTACCTTTTGTTACCTATCGCCCGGCGAGACGCTGGATATTGAAATGGAAATATTGTTTCCCTTGCGTCGAAAATAAAAAATAGGACAGCAAAATTGACCTATATGTGATTTTTCCCTCGCCAGCCTCGGAAACTGGGCGTATAGCAGCTTTCCCGCCAGCCCTTCGGCCGGCGGCGGGACGTAATGCGCGCTGAGCGCAATGGCGCGCGACAGAGATAAAGGGAGCCAGCCCGATGGCCAGCAAGATGTTGAAATTCGTCGATGTACCGCAGCGCATGCCGGAAAAGCGCGATGCCGAGGATCGGCGTGACGATTTCAATGAAATCTACGCCCGCTTCCAGCCCAAGGATGCGGCGGTGCAGGCCGCGCGCTGCTCGCAATGCGGCGTGCCCTTCTGCCAGATTCACTGCCCGCTGCAGAACAACATCCCCGACTGGCTGATGCTGACCGCCGAAGGGCGCCTGGAGGAGGCCTATGAAGTCTCCTCGGCGACCAACAACATGCCGGAAATCTGCGGCCGCATCTGTCCGCAGGACCGGCTGTGCGAGGGCAATTGCGTGATCGAGAAGGGCTTCGAGGCGGTCACCATCGGTTCGGTCGAGAAATACATCACCGACACCGCCTGGGAAAAAGGCTGGGTGAAGCCGCCCAAGCCGAAGCGCGAGCTGGCGCAGTCCGTCGGCATCATCGGCGCCGGTCCGGCCGGCATGGCGGCGGCCGAGCAGCTGCGCAAGAAGGGCTATCAAATCCACATCTACGACCGCTATGACCGGGGCGGCGGGCTGATGATCTACGGCATTCCCGGCTTCAAGCTGGAGAAGGACGTGGTCGAGCGCCGCACCAAGCTGCTGCAGGATGGCGGCATCACCTATCACCTGAATTGCGACATCGGCAGCGACGTGACGCTGGCCGCGCTGCGCGAGAGGCATGACGCGCTGTTAATCGCCACCGGCGTCTATAAGGCGCGCGACATCAAGGTGCCGGGCGTCGGCCTGGGCAATGTGGTGCCGGCGCTGGACTATCTGATCGCCTCGAACCGCAAAGGGCTGGGCGACGCGGTGCCGGCCTTCGAGGATGGCTCGCTGAACGCCGAGGGCAAGAATGTCATCGTCATCGGCGGCGGCGACACGGCGATGGATTGCGTACGCACCGCCGTCCGCCAGGGGGCGAAGTCGGTAAAGTGCCTGTATCGCCGCGACCGGGCCAACATGCCGGGCAGCCAGCGCGAAGTGTACAATGCCGAGGAAGAAGGCGTGGAGTTCGTCTGGCTCTCCGCCCCGGAAGCCTTTACCGGCGGCGACAAAGTGGAAGGCGTGCGCGCCATCCGCATGCATCTGGGCGTGCCGGACGCGACCGGCCGGCAGATGCCGCAGCCGATCGAGGGTTCCTCGCAGACCCTGGAGGCCGACCTGGTTATCAAGGCGCTGGGCTTCGACCCCGAGGATCTGCCGGCCCTGTTCGGCGAGAAGGGGCTGGAAGTAACCCGCTGGGGCACCGTCAAGGTCGACCACAAGACCATGATGAGCAAGCTGGACGGCGTGTTCGCCGCCGGCGACATCGTGCGCGGGGCCTCGCTGGTCGTGTGGGCCGTGCGCGACGGCCGCGACGTGGCGGAGAGCATCCACCGCTTCATTCAAGCCAAGGCCGACGGGAAGCCGGCAGACACGAAGGCGGGCGACAAGTCGCTCGCCATGGCGTCGTAAGGGAGGATCGGATCATGGGCATCGAACGCACGCAGCAGCAGCTCCTCGCCTCCACCGCGCTCACCGCCGGCGAGCGCTACGTCGCCGACTGGCGGCGCAACGCCGCCGCCCTGGCCGAGGCCGGCATCTACAGCCCGACCGACGAGCACGATAATTGCGGCGTCGGCTTCATCGCCTCGCTGGACGGCACGGCGCGCCGCGACGTGGTCGAGGCCGGCGTGAACGCGCTGAAGGCGGTGTGGCACCGCGGCGCGGTCGATGCCGATGGCAAGACCGGCGACGGCGCCGGCATCCACATCGAAATCCCGCAGGATTTCTTCCGCTCCGTGGTCGAGCGGCTGGGCTTCAAGACCGCTGGCGAGCGCATGGCCGTGGGCCAGGTGTTCCTGCCGCGCACCAGCTTCGACCAGCAGGAGACCTGCCGGTCCATCGTCGAGACCGAAATCCTGAATTTCGGCTACACCATCTATGGCTGGCGTCAGGTGCCGATCAACATCGAGGTGATCGGCGAGAAGGCGAACGCGACCCGCCCGGAGATCGAGCAGATCATGATCTGCAACTCCAAGGGCTCGTCCGAGGCGCAGTTCGAGGGCGATCTCTTCATCATCCGCCGGCGCATCGAGAAGCGGGTGCTGGAGGCGCACATCACCGAGTTCTACATGTGCTCGTTGTCCTGCCGCTCGGTCATCTACAAGGGCATGTTCCTGGCCGAACAGCTCACCATCTTCTACCCCGACCTGCTGGACGAGCGCTTCGTGTCGCGCTTCGCGGTCTATCACCAGCGCTATTCCACCAATACCTTCCCGACCTGGCGTCTGGCCCAGCCCTTCCGCGTGCTGGCGCATAATGGCGAAATCAATACGGTGAAGGGCAACATCAACTGGATGATGTCGCACGAGACCCGCATGGCCTCGCCGGTGTTCGGCGACCATGCGGAGGATCTGAAGCCGGTCATCCAGTCCGGCAGCTCCGATTCGGCCGCGCTGGACGCGGTGTTCGAGCTTTTGTGCCAGGCCGGCCGCGCGCTGCCGATGGCCAAGACCATGATGATTCCGGAAGCCTGGGGCGAGCATACCGACCTGCCGCAGCCGGTGAAGGATCTCTACGCCTATTGCAACGCCGTGATGGAGCCGTGGGACGGCCCGGCCGCGATTGCCGCCTATTTCGGCAATTGGGTGATCGGCGGCATGGACCGCAATGGCCTGCGTCCGATGCGCTACACCATCACCGGCGACAAACTGCTGATCGCCGGCTCCGAAACCGGCATGGTGAAGGTCGATGAGAGCCGTGTGGTGGAAAAGGGCCGCCTCGACCCCGGCGAGATGATCGGCGTCGATCTCTCCACCGGCCGCATGTTCCACGATGCCGAGTTGAAGGAACATCTGGCCGCCCAGCGCCCCTATGGCGACTGGATCAGCAGCTCGGTCAAGCTGGACCGGCTGATCCGCGGCGACCATAAGGAAGCCGGCGTGCTGGCGCGGGACGATATGCGCCGCCGGCAGGTCGCCTATGGCTGGTCGCTGGAGGATCTGGAGCTGATCCTGCAGCCGATGGTCGACGACGCCAAGGAAGCCGTCGGCTCGATGGGCGACGACACGCCCATCGCCGTGCTGTCACGCAGCTACCGTGGGCTGCATCATTTCTTCCGGCAGAATTTCAGCCAGGTCACCAATCCGCCGATCGACTCTTTGCGCGAACGCCGGGTGATGACGCTGAAGACGCGCCTCGGCAATCTCGGCAACATCCTCGACGAGGACCAGACGCAGTGCGAGCATCTGCTGCTGGAAAGCCCGGTGCTGTCCAACGCCGAGTTCGAGGCGATGCGCGCCTATATGGGTGAAACCGCGGTCGAGGTGGACTGCACCTTCGATGCCGCTGGCGGCGGCGAGACCGCGCTGCGCGACGCCATCGCCCGCATCCGCCGGGACGCGGAGGATGCGGTACGCGGCGGCTGCGCCCACGTCATCCTGTCCGACATGGGTATGGGCGACGGCAAGGCGGCGATCCCGATGATCCTGGCCGCCGGCGCGGTGCACAGCCATCTGGTGCGGCAGAATCTGCGCACCTTCACCTCGCTGAACATCCGTTCGGGCGAGTGCCTGGACGTGCATTACTTCGCCGTGCTGATCGGCGTTGGGGCCACCACCGTGAACGCCTATCTGGCGCAGGAGGCCCTGGCCGACCGTCATGCGCGCGGCCTGTTCCCGAACATGGAGCTGGAGGAATGCGTCCGCCGCTACAAGAAGGCGGTGGATGAAGGGCTTTTGAAAATCATGTCCAAGATGGGCATTTCGGTGCTGTCCAGCTATCGCGGCGGCTATCACTTCGAGGCCATCGGCCTCAGCCGCGCGCTGGTCGCCGAATTCTTCCCCGGCATGCCCAGCCGCATCTCCGGCATCGGCCTGCCCGGCATCCAGCGCCAGGTGCTGGCGCAGCATGAGCGCGGCTTCTCGGAGGATTTCTCCGCCCTGCCGGTCGGCGGCTTCTACCGCCTGCGCAAGAATGGCGAGACGCATGCCTTCGACGGCACGCTGATGCACACGCTGCAATATGCCTGCGCCAATGACAGCTACTTCACCTACAAGAAATATGCCGACGCGATCCGCCAGATGCCGCCGATCAGCCTGCGCGACCTGCTGGATTTCCAGCCGCGCCAGGAACCCATCGCGGTTGACGAGGTGGATTCGATCACCGAAATCCGCAAGCGGCTGGTCGCCCCTGGCATCTCGCTGGGCGCGCTGAGCCCGGAGGCGCACGAGACCCTCTCCATCGCCATGAACCGGATCGGCGCCAAGTCGGATTCCGGCGAAGGCGGCGAGGACCCGGCGCGCTACAAGCCCCGCCCGAACGGCGACAATGCCAGCTCTGCCATCAAGCAAGTAGCGTCTGGCCGGTTCGGCGTGACGGCGGAGTATCTGACGAACTGTCGCGAAATCGAGATCAAGGTCGCCCAGGGCGCCAAGCCCGGCGAGGGCGGCCAGCTGCCCGGCATGAAGGTGACCGGCTTGATCGCCCGGCTGCGCCACGCCACCCCCGGCGTGACGCTGATCAGCCCGCCGCCGCACCACGATATCTACTCCATTGAGGATCTGGCGCAGCTGATCTACGATCTGAAGCAGATCAACCCGGAAGCCAAGGTCTGCGTGAAGCTGGTGGCGCGCAGCGGCATCGGCACCATCGCGGCCGGCGTGGCCAAGGCCAAAGCCGACACCATCCTGATCTCCGGCCATTCCGGCGGCACCGGGGCCAGCCCGCAGACCTCGATCAAATATGCCGGCATCCCCTGGGAGATGGGGCTGACCGAGGTGCACCAGATCCTCACCCTGAACCGGCTGCGCCACCGGGTGACGCTACGCGTCGATGGCGGCATCAAGACCGGCCGCGACGTGGTCATCGCCGCCATGCTGGGGGCGGAGGAATATGGCCTCGGCACCGCCTCTCTGGTGGCGATGGGCTGCATCATGGTGCGCCAGTGCCACTCCAACACCTGCCCGGTCGGCGTGTGCACGCAGGACGAGGATCTCCGCGCCAAGTTTGACGGCACGCCGGAAAAGGTGGTGAACCTGTTCAGCTTCGTCGCCGAGGAGGTGCGCGAAATCCTCGCCTCGCTGGGCGTCAAGACGCTGAACGAGATCGTCGGCCGGTCCGACCTGCTGGCCCAGGTGAAGCGCGGCTCGAACGACGTCGACGCGCTCGACCTGAACGCCATCCTGGCGCAGGCCGATCCGGGCGACTATCCGCGCTACTGCACGCTGGAAGGCCGCAACGAGGTGCCCGACACGCTGGACGCCAAGATGATGCTGGACGCCAAGCCCTTCCTGAAGGAGGGCGAGAAGATGCAGCTCACCTACACCATCTCCAACACCATGCGCGCCATCGGCACGCGGCTCTCCAGCCATATCGTGCGCAAATACGGCATGACCGGGCTGCAGCCCGGCCACATCACCGTGCGGCTGCGCGGCTCGGCCGGCCAATCGCTGGGCGCGTTCGCGGTGCAGGGCGTGAAGCTGGAAGTCTTCGGCGACGCCAACGACTATGTCGGCAAGGGCCTGTCGGGCGGCTCCATCGTGGTCCGGCCAATGACCTCCAGCCCGCTGATCACCAACGAGAACACGATCATCGGCAACACCGTCCTGTACGGAGCGACGGCCGGCAAGCTGTTCGCCGCCGGCCAGGCGGGCGAGCGCTTCGCCGTGCGCAATTCCGGCGCGGAAGCTGTGGTTGAGGGGTGCGGGTCGAACGGCTGCGAATACATGACCGGCGGCACCGTGGTGATCCTGGGGCCGGTGGGCGACAATTTCGGCGCCGGCATGACCGGCGGCATGGCGTTCATCTATGACAGCGACGATTCCTTCGAGCGCCGCGTCAATCCCGATACGGTGCTGTGGCAGCGCCTTGAAGCGCCCTATTGGGAAGAGATACTGAAGGGCCTGATCCGCCAGCATGCCGAGGAGACGCACTCGAAATTCGCCCAGCGCCTGCTGATCGACTGGCAGCTCGAAGTCGGCAAGTTCTGGCAGGTCGTGCCGAAGGAGATGGTGAAGCTGCTGCCGCACCCGCTGTCCATCGAAGCCCGGCAGATGCGGGCCTGATCCGCCTCTTCTCCTGCCGTGCCCGGGCTTGACCTTGGCGCGACAGGGTGGCGAGGGCCGAGGCGGCCGGGTCAGGCCCGGCAATGACGAGGGAGGTGGCTCACCATGCTGCGCCTTTTCGATTACCTGGATTCCGGCAATGGCTATAAGGTCCGGCTGCTGCTGGCGAAGCTGGGGCTGGCCTATGAGCTGGTCGAGCTGGATATTCTGAAAGGCGAGAGCCGCACGCCGGATTTCCTGGCGAAGAACCCCAATGGCCGCATCCCGGCGCTGGCGCTGGAAGACGGCACGGTGATCGCCGAATCCAACGCCATCCTCTACTACCTGGCCGAAGGCACGCGCTACTGGCCCGAGGAAAGGCTGGCCCGCGCCCAGGTGCTGCACTGGATGTTCTTCGAGCAGTACAGCCACGAACCCTTCATCGCCGTTCTGCGCTTCTGGCATCGCCATGGCCCGATGGACGAGAAGCGCCGCGCGCTGGAGCCGGAGAAGCGCAAGGGCGGCGAGGCGGCGCTGGCGGTGATGGAACGGCATCTGGCCAGCCGGCCCTTCTTCGTCGGCACCGCCATGACCATCGCCGACATCGCGCTATACGCCTATACCCACGCGGCGGCGGATGGTGGTTTCGACCTGGCGGCCTATCCGGCGATCGGCGCGTGGCTGGAGCGCGTGTCGACCGATGCCGGCCATGTGCCGATGCTGCCCGACGATTATGTGGTGGAGCGGACTTGACCTTCCCTCAAGGGGAGGCCCGATCTAACGCGTGACCCGTTTCCCATAAGGAGAATCGTCATGCGTTACGCCCTCATGGCCCTCATTCTTTTCACCGCCGCGCCCGCCTTCGCCCAAAGCGGCCATCACAACCATGGCGCATCCGTCGATACACAAGCTGGCCACGATGCGGTGACAGCCGCCTTCCAGGCCGCCGCCGGCAAGATGCATCGCGATATGGACATTCCGCTGACCGGCGATGCCGATGTCGATTTCGCGCGCGGCATGATCCCGCATCACCAGGGGGCTATCGACATGGCGCGCATCCAGATCGCGCACGGCAAGGACCCGGCGATGCGCAAGCTGGCCGAGGAAATCATCGCCGCGCAGGAGCGCGAGATCGCCTTCCTGCAATCCTGGCTGGCCAAGCAGGCCCGCTAGTTCCTAAACTTGCGCCGGCATCAAGCAGGGAGGGCCGCGTGAGCGACACAGTGACCGAGGACGATCATCGCTGGCTGCGGCTCAGCTTCGAGCTGGCGCGCCGGGCGCGGGAGAATGGCGACCGGCCGTTTGGCTCGGTCATCGTCACCGCCGAGGGGAAGCCGGTGTTCGAGGGGCTGAACAATGTCTATTCGACGAAAGATCCGACCGGCCATGCCGAGCTGAACATCATCCGCGGCATCGGCCAGCATCTCACGCCCGACGAGTTGGCCGGCGCCACCATCTATGCCAGCGGCGAGCCCTGCACCATGTGTTCGGCCGCCATCGTGTGGAGCGGCATCGGCCGTGTGGTCTATGGCCTGTCGATCCCGCGCCAGCAGAAGGAGTTCGACAATGCGCCGACCCGCACGCGCCTGTCGATCCGCTGCGCCGAGGTCATCGCCGCCAGCAACAAGCCGGTCCCGGTGATCGGCCCGGTGCTGGAGGACGAGATCGTCGCCATCTGGCAGGCCAACCCGCCGCCCAAATAGGCTCAGGCGATGGCGGAGACCTTCTGCGCCGGAATGACCGCCAGGGCGACGCCGTCATCGGCCTGCTTGGCCTGTTTCTTCAGCTTGGCGATCTGATCCATGATCGCGTCGGGCGAACTGCTGCGCCGCCCGCCGGGCAGGTGCAGGATCGCCGCGCTGCAGGTCATCATCGCGAAACGGCGCTTCTGGCCCTGCCGGTCGGTGGCCTCGATATAACCGTTCTCGCGCGCCTCCGCATCGTAGAAGCTGGCGATGTCCTGGCGGAAGGTGGCGAGAAGCTGGCGGACCCGCATCTCCGCCTCCTGCGGCTCGCGCACATCGAAGCCGGCAAAGAAATCGTCGCCGCCGACATGACCCAGAAAGCCGGCGAAGCCGCTGCTGCCGAGCTGCTTTTGCATCAGCTCCGCGAACAGCAGGATCGCCCGGTCGCCCTGGCGGAAGCCGTAAGCATCGTTGAACGGCTTGAAATTGTCGAAGTCGAAATACACCAGCGAGCAGGCGCGGCTCTCGTCGGTCAGCGCGCCGGCGATATAGGCGTGGATCGAGTTATTGCCGGGCAGCTTGGTCAGCGGGTTCTGGTCCCGCGCCATGGCGATGTTCTTCTCGTTGATCAGCCGCAGCAGCGAGGTGGTCGACAGGAAGCCGACATAGCGATGCTCGGAGACGATCAGGATGCCTTCCCGATTCTCCGCCATGGAGAAAATTTCCAGGATCTTATTGCTGTCTTCGCTGATCTCCGCCACCGGGCACTGGCTGACGAAATCCTTCAGCGACTTGCCGTAGGAGCGGTTGTGGATCAGGTCGCGGCCATAGGGCGAGTAGGTATAATCCTTCAGCGCCTCTTCCCGCACGATGCCAAGCGGCTCGCCCTGGCGGTCGATGACCGGGAAGAAGGTGCGGTCCTTATTCTGCCGGAACGCCTCGAACACCTGCACCATGTCGGCCTCGACCGGCAGGGGCTGAATGAACTCGATCTGCTGCGGCGCGCTCTGCGGCTCGCCGCGCTTCGCCCGCCGGTCGTTCAGGGTGAGCTGGGCTACATGCTCGTAGCGCGTGGAGAGCGCCGCCAGTTCCGTGGTCGGCCGGGCGATGAAATAGCCCTGCGCCATGTCGCAGCCGATATCGCGGCAGGTCACCAGCTCCGCCTCGGTCTCGATGCCTTCGGCGATGACCATGATGCCCAGCACATGGGCCAAATCGACGATGGTGGAGACGAACAGCTTCTTCTTCGGGTCGCGTTCGATGCCGGTGATGAAGAAACGGTCGATCTTAACCTTATCCGGCTGATAGTCGTACAGCAGCTTCAGCCCGGAAAAGCCGGTGCCGAAATCGTCGATAGCCAGCCGGTAGGATTGCGAGCGGTAGGTCTGGATGATGCGCATCGCGTCGGCCGTGCTGCTCATATCGTGCCGTTCCGTCAGCTCGAAACAGACCGACCGCGGGTCGATGCCGTAACGATCCAGGATCGCGACGGTCTGCTTCGGCTGGTAGTCGGAGGATTGCAGCACGCGCGGGTCGAGGTTGAAGAACAGCTTGGCATCGCGCATGAAGGGCAGGCGGGAGAATTTCTCGATCGCCTTCTCGCGCAGCAGCAGATCGGCCTTGTGCAGCAGATTTTCGGTATAGGCATGATCGAACAGATGCAGGACCGAGGGAAACCCCATCGCGTCCGAGCCGCGCAGCAATGCCTCATAGCCATAGCAGCTGCCGGTACGGATATTCACGATGGGCTGGAAGGCGTAATCCACCTTGTCCTGCAACAGCGACAGAAAGCGCCCGCCGGTGCTGGGGGCCACCAGGGGCCGCACAGCGGCCGCAGGCGCCTCGCTTTGTCCAGCTACCGTATCGTCCTTGCCCAGCGGCATGCCCTAACCCAATGGTTTAATACGATTTGTCTATCGGCTTCTACAACAGCCGGCACTATCGAGAAACATTGGAGAGGGACATGAAACAAAAAATTAATTTAGATTAGGTAAATTCAGCCAAAGAAAAATCGGCCGAATCTCAGCCCACCTATACTATGGTTAATTTATATTAACCATACCGCTTCCCTATTTCAGGGCGCGCCAGCCGATATCCCGTCGGCAGAAACCTTTCGGCCAATTGATTCCATCGATAGCGGCATAGGCTTTTTCTTGCGCCGCCGCCAACGTCTCGCCCAGCGCGGTCACGCCCAGCACCCGCCCCCCGCTCGCCAGCAGCCGGCCCTCGCCATCGCGGACCGTTCCGGCATGGAAGACCACCAGATCGTCGGCCTGCGGCAGGGTGTCCAGCCCCCTGATCTCGGTGCCCTTCTCATAGCCGCCGGGATAGCCCTGGCTCGCCATCACGACGCACAGCGCGGGCTTGTCCGACCAGCGCAGGTCGAAATGGCTGAGCTGCCGGTCGGCGGTCGCCAGCAGGGCCGGCATGATGTCGCTCTTCAGGCGCATCATCAGCACCTGGCATTCCGGATCGCCGAAGCGGGCATTGTATTCGATAAGACGCGGCCCGGTCGCCGTGATCATCAGCCCGGCATAGAGCACCCCGGTGAACGGCATGCCTTCCGCCTTCATGCCGGCCACGGTGGGGCGGATGATCTCCGCCATGACGCGCTCGGCCATCGCCTTGTCGACGATGGGGGCCGGGGAATAGGCGCCCATGCCGCCGGTATTCGGCCCGGTGTCGCCGTCGCCGACGCGCTTATGGTCCTGCGCGTCGCCGAAGGGAATGGCGGTCTCGCCATCGGCCAGGGCGAAGAAGCTGGCTTCCTCGCCCTGCATGAATTCCTCGATCACCAGTTCGGCCCCGGCCGCGCCGAACGCCTTGTCGCCCATCATCATATCGATGGCGGCCAGCGCCTCATCCTCGGTCATGGCGACGACCACGCCCTTGCCAGCGGCCAGGCCGTCCGCCTTCACCACGATGGGGGCGCCCTGGCGGGCGACGAATTCCTTGGCCTTGGCGATATCGGTGAAGCGCCCATAGGCGGCCGTCGGGATGTTATGGCGGACGCAGAAATCCTTCATGAAGCCCTTGGAGCCTTCCAGCGCGGCGGCCGCCTTGCGTGGCCCGAACGCCTTGATGCCCGCCTCGTCCAGCGCATCGACCAGGCCGGCGACCAGCGGCGCTTCCGGCCCGACGATGACGAAGTCGATTGCCGTCTCGCGGGCGAAGCGCACCAGCCCGTCGACATCCTCGGCGGCGACCGGCACGCAGTCGGCCACCTGCGCGATGCCGGCATTGCCCGGCGCGCAGTACAGCGCGTCGCACAGCGGCGAGGCGGAAATGGCCCAGGCCAGCGCATGCTCGCGACCGCCCGATCCGACCAGAAGAAGCTTCATGCCCCTATTCCCTTTGGCTTGGTTTCCTTCGACGGGAGGCGTCTTGTATCATATCGTCCATCATGATCGACACACTTCCAGACTCCCCCTCGAATGTTCCGGTTTTCTCCGTCGGCGAGCTGTCGCAGGCGGTAAAGCGCACCATCGAAGGCACCTTCGAACGGGTGCGCGTGCGCGGCGAGATCTCCGGCTTCAAGCGCCATAGCTCCGGCCACCTCTATCTCTCCCTGAAAGACGACCAGGCGGTGCTGGCCGCCGTGTGCTGGCGCGGCTCCGCCGCCCGGCTGTCGATCCAGCCCGAGGACGGGATGGAGGTGATCTGCGTCGGCCGGCTGACCACCTATCCCGGCCAGTCGAAATACCAGCTGATCATCGACCAGATGGAGCTGGCCGGCGAAGGCGCGCTGCTGAAGCTGCTGGAGGAACGCCGCCGCAAGCTGGCCGCCGAGGGCCTGTTCGCTGCCGAGCGCAAGCGCGCCCTGCCCTATCTGCCGCGCGTGATCGGCGTCGTCACCTCGCCGACCGGGGCGGTGATCCGCGATATCCTGCACCGGCTGGCGGACCGGTTCCCGCGCCATGTGCTGGTCTGGCCGGTGGCGGTACAGGGCGAGACATCGGCGGCCCAGGTCGCGGCCGCGATTCGCGGCTTCAACGCGCTGCCCGAAGGCGGGGCCGTGCCGAGGCCGGACGTGCTGATCGTCGCGCGCGGTGGCGGCAGCCTGGAGGATCTCTGGGGCTTCAACGAGGAGATCGTCGTGCGCGCCGTGGCGGAAAGCGGCATTCCCGTCATCTCCGCCGTCGGCCACGAGACCGATACCACGCTGATCGACTTCGCCGCCGACCGCCGCGCGCCCACCCCCACCGCCGCCGCCGAGATGGCCGTGCCCGTGCGGGCGGAACTGGAGCTGGCGGTGCGCAACGCCGATCTGCGGCTGCTGCAGGCGCTGAATCGCGGGCTGGCCGACCGGCGGAAATATCTCGACGCGCTGGCCCGCGCGCTGGGCGACCCGCAGACGCTGCTCGGCACCGCGACCCAGCGCCTAGATGTGGCCGGCGAGCGGCTGGGCAATGGCATCGCCGCCTATCTGCGCCAGCGCCGCGCCGACACCGCCGCCCGCGCCGCGCGGCTGACCCATCCGCGCCAGCTGCTCCAGGCCAAGGGGCGCGACCTCGCCGCCCAGGGCCGCGCGCTGGACCAGGCGATGACCGCCGCCCTGCATCGCCAGCAGGCCCGGCAGGAGCGCATTGCCGCCCGGCTGCGCCCGCAGCTGATCTCCGCCGAGCTGCGGGATGTGGGGGAACGGCTGCGGCGCGCCAGCCTCGATCTGCATAATTGCACCGGACGGCGGGTTCAGAATGCCGCCGACCGGCTGGCGGCGCAGGGGCGATTGCTGGAAAGCTTCTCCTTCAAGAAGGTGCTGGAACGCGGCTTCGTGCTGGTGCGCGATGCCGATGACCGGCCCGTCATGGCGGCGGCGGCGACCGAATCCGGCCAGGCCGTCTCGCTGGAATTCAAGGATGGCAAGATTACCGCCGTGGTCGGCGCCACCGCCGCGCCGAAGCGCGCCGCCGTTAAGGCACTGAAACCGACGCAAGGCAGCCTGCTATGAGAATCCTGCTGGCGCTGCTCGCCCTGCTGCTGCCCTCGCTGGCACAAGCCGCCGACCTGACCCTGGAAGGCCAGGCCACCCAGGGCGGGCTGCTGATCGGCCGGACCCAGCCTGGATCGGTGGTTGTTTTCGAGAACCGGCGCATGCGGGTAACCGCCGATGGGCGCTTCCTGATCGGCTTCGGCCGCGACGCCGAATCGACGGCGTCGCTGGAGGTGACGCTGCCGAACGGCACGTCGATCCGCCAGGACATCGCCGTCGCGCCCCGCACCTTCGACATCCAGCGCATCGATGGCCTGCCGGAAAAGATGGTGACCCCGCCGCCCGAGGTGCTGGCCCGCATCAAGGCGGATAACGAGGCGGTGCGCAAAGTGCGCCAAACCGACGGGGCCGAGCCTTTCTTCACCAGCGGCTTCGTCTGGCCGGCGCAGGGGCGGATCAGCGGCGTCTACGGTTCTCAGCGCATCCTGAACGGCCAGCCGCGCCAGCCGCATTACGGCATCGATATCGCCGCCCCGGTCGGCAGCGCCGTCGTCGCACCGGCGGATGGGGTGGTCACGCTGGCGCACCCGGACATGTATTACACCGGGGCGACGCTGATCATCGACCACGGCCACGGCCTCAGCTCCACCTTCCTGCATCTGGACAGCATGGCGGTGAAACTCGGCGAAAGGGTGAAGCAGGGCCAGCGCGTCGCCACCGTGGGGGCGACCGGCCGGGCGACCGGGCCGCATCTCGACTGGCGCATCAATCTGTTCGACATCCGCATCGACCCGGCGCTGCTGGTGCCGCCGATGCCCGCCGCGAATTAATCCCGCCAGCGGCGGTGCATCCACAGCCATTGCTCCGGATGCTCGCGCACCCAGCCTTCGACGATGGCAGTGCAGGTCACGGTCAGCGCCTCGATATCGGCCTTGCGGTCGCCGGTGTTCGGCAGTTCCAGCGGTGGCTCGATAATGATGCGGAAGCGGCAGCCTTCCAGCCGGATCACCCGCGCCGGAATCACCGGGCAGCGATAGCGCATCGCGAAAGCAGCCAGCGCCGTGCCGGTCATCGCCGGCCGGCCGAAGAAATCGACCGGTATGCCCTCGTTCAGCTTCTGATCGATCAGCAGGCCGATATGGCCGCCGGCGCGCATCGTCTCCAGTATGGCCGCCGCCCCTTCGCGCCCCTTATTCACCAACTCGCCTTCGATGTTGCGGCGACCCCAGCGGATCAGCTTGTCGATCAGCGGGTTGTTGGCGGCGCGGTAGATGCGCGTCAGCGGTACGCCGAGCTGGGTGGCGGCCAACGACACCAGCTCCCAATTGCCGATATGGGCGGAAAAGAAGATGCCCGGCGAGCCATCCTCGCGGGCCGCTGCGACATGCTCCAGGCCGACGATATCGACATGCGGGTTATTCAACAGGCCGAGCGACGGCAGATGCGGATACTCGCCAAGCAGCCGACCCAGATTATCCCACATGCCGTCGATCAGCGCGTCGATCTCAGCCACGCTTTTCTGCGGATAGGCCCGTTCGAGATGCCGGCGGGCGCGGCGCGTCGCCCCCAGGCGCGGTCCCAGCGTCCGCCCGATCCAGCTGCCGACCGCTGAGGCCCGGTCAAGCGGCATGGCGGCCAGCAGCACATAGAAAGGTATAATCGCCGCCGCCTCCAGCGGATGGCGAATCCAGCGCGTGCTCCAGGAACGGGGGGTCATCTCGGACATTGGTCTATCCGGGGAAAAGCGGGGCGAGCAGGCGGTCGATGGTCGATTCGTCCTGCCAGGCCAAGGCGATGTCGAGCACTTCAATGCCGGATTTCAGGTCGGCCGGCAACCGCACCCAATCCTTCCGGGTGGTAACCGGCGTCGCGCCCAGCGCCTGGGCCCGTTCCACAAGCCCGGCGATTTCCGTTGCGCCATAAGGGTGATGATCGGGAAAGGCGACGGTGTCCACCAGCCGCGCCTCCAGGGCGCGCAATGTCTCGAAGAATTTCTCCGGCCGGCCGATGCCGGCGAAGGCCAGCACGGGCTGGCCGGCGAAGCGCGCGCCCTCCAGGGGCTCCAGCGATGCCGCCAGCACCGGCAGGCGAGCACCAATCGCCGCCAGCGCGCCGCATCGATCCGCACCGACCAGCACCGCCGCCTGGGCGCGGGCGAGGCCATCCGCGACGGGCTCGCGCAGCGGCCCGGCCGGCATTGCCAGGCCATTGCCGAAGCCATAGCCGCCATCGACCACGACAAGGCTCACATCCTTCGCCAGGCCGGGATTCTGGAAGCCGTCATCCATCACGATGGCCTGCGCGCCAGCCGCGACCGCCGCCCGTGCGCCAGCGGCACGGTCGCGCGCCACCCAGGCAGGCGCGGCCTGCGCCAGCAGCAGGGGCTCGTCACCGACATCGGCGGCACCCTGCGCGGCGGGATCGACCCGCACCGGCCCGGCAATCCTGCCGCCATGCCCCCGGCTGAGAAAATGCGCGTCTATCCCCCGCGCCCGCAGCAGCGCCATCACTGCCAGCGCCACCGGCGTCTTGCCGGCACCGCCGGCAACCAGATTGCCGATGCAGATAACCGGTACCGGGGCTTTCCATCCCGGTCGCTTCAGGCGGCTGCGCGTCGCCTGGGCATAGAGATGGGACAGCGGCGTCAACAGCCGCGCGGCCAAGCTGTCAGGCCGATCCCAGAAGTCAGGCGCGCGCATCTGGCGGGACGTCGCTGGGCGCGTCGCTGGAAGGCAGCTCGTTCAGGAAATTCGCCAGCTCCGCCATCACCCGGTCGAGCACGCCGGCATTGCTGTCGGCTACCTGCCGAGCCGCCAGGGCAAGGCGTTGGCGCTCCGCCGGATCGTCCAGCAGCCTCGCCAGCGCCGTGGCCAGCGCCGCGGCATCGGCCACCGGCAAGGCGGCGCTGTCGGCCGCCAGCGCCTCGGCCATCTCCGCATTGTTGCGCATATCCGGGCCATGCAGGATGGCGCAGCCGAAATGCGCCGGCTCCAGCGGGTTGTGCCCGCCCTTCTCGACCAGCGAGCCGCCGACGAAGACGATTCCGCCTACCGCCATGAACAAGCCCATCTCGCCCAGCGTATCGGCGACATAGAGATCGGTTTCCGGCGTCGGGGCCTGGCCCAGCACCCGGCGGGCGACGCGCAACCCGGCCTCGGCGCCAAGTGCCGCGACTTCGGCCCCGCGCTTCGGGTGGCGCGGCACGATGATGGTCAGCAGGTCCGGATGGCTGGCAACGGCCCGGCGATGGGCGGCGATGGCCGCGCTTTCCTCGCCCTCATGCGTGCTGGCGGCCAGCCAGTGTGGCCGGTCGCCGATCATCGCGCGCAATTCGGCCAGCGCTTGCGGATCGGCCGGCAGCGGGGCGGCGGCGAATTTCAGATTGCCCGGCACCCGCACGGTCGGCGCGCCCAGCCGGCGGAACCGTTCCGCCTGCTCGATGGAACGGGCCAGGCAGAGATCGAACCGGCTGAGGACCGAGCGCGCGAAGCCCGGCAGCAGCCGCCAGCGCCGGGCGGAACGCTGCGACATGCGGGCATTCACCAGCACCATCGGGATGCCGCGCCGGTCGGTCTCCACGATCAGCGTCGGCCACAGCTCGGATTCCACCCACAACGCCAGGTCAGGCCGCCAATGGTCGAGGAACCGGCCGACCCAGGCGCGCCGGTCGACCGGCACATATTGATGGATCGCGCGGTCCGGCAGCCGCCCGGCCAGCAAGGCGGCGGAGGTGACGGTGCCGGTTGTCACCAGCAGCGTGATGTCCGGCCGCGCCGCCAGCAGCGCGCCCATCAAGGCCAGGGCCGAGGTCGCCTCCCCCACGCTGGCGGCGTGCAGCCAGACCAGGGTTCCAGCCGGTCGAGGCCGCGAGGCGACGCCCTTGCGCTCGGCCAGGCGTGCCGCATCCTCCTTGCCCTGGTCGAGCCGGCGCGCGAGATAGCGCTCGATCATCGGCCCGGCCGTGTCGCCGATCTGCTGATAGGCGCAAAGCAGGCTCATGGCCGGCCTTCCCGGCGCTGCGCGGCCTGGGTCTGCGACAGGGAATTCGGCTGCGGGGAGGGGGCGATCCGCATGGCGGCTCAGGCCCGGGCGCGCAGCTTGGCTGCATCCCCTTCGGTTTCCGCCGCAGGCACCGGCTCATCGCTCTCCGGCAGCGTATCGAGGGAGAATTGCAGGCCGTGCAGCCGGGCATAGAGGCCGCCCTTCTGCAGCAGCTCGGCATGCGAGCCATGCTCGACCACCCGGCCCTCATCCATCACGAAGATGATGTCGGCATCGATGATGGTCGACAGCCGATGGGCGATGACGATGCTGGTGCGCCCCTCCATGAGGATTTTCAGCGCCGCCTGCACCAGCCGCTCGGACTGGGTGTCGAGCGCGCTGGTGGCTTCGTCCAGCAGCAGGATCGGCGCGTCCTTCAGCATGGCGCGGGCGATGGCGATGCGCTGGCGCTGGCCGCCGGACAGCTTCACGCCGCGTTCGCCGACGATGGTGTCGTAGCCCTCGGCCAGTTCGCGGATGAAATCGTCGGCCGCCGCGTTGCGCGCCGCCGCGACGATCTGCTCCTCCGTCGCATCCGGCGTGCCATAAGCGATGTTGGCGCGGATCGTATCGTCGAACAGCGTCACTTCCTGGCTGACCAGGGCAATGTTGCCGCGCAGCGATTTCAGCGTGACGTCGCGAATATCGTGGCCGTCGATGGTGATGCGCCCGCCATCGACATCGAAGAAGCGCGGGATCAGGTTCAGCACCGTGGTCTTGCCCGCCCCGGACAGACCGACCAGCGCCGCCATCTTGCCGGCCGGCACCGTCAGGGTGACGTCGCTGAGGGCGGGGATATCCTTCTCGTAGCTGAAATCGACATGCTCCAGCTCGACCCGGCCCTCGGTCACGGCGAGGACGGTGGCGTCCGGGCGCTCGACGATGTCCGGCTTGGCATCCAGCGTGTCGAAGATGCGATGCGCGGCGGCCAGGCCTTCCTGCAGGTTGGCGTTCAGCGCCACCAGCCGCTTCATCGGCTCATAGGCCAGCATCAGCGCGACGATGAAGGAGAAGAAGGAGCCAGTGGTGCGCGCGCCCTCGATCACCTGATAGCCGCCATAGCCGATCACCACCACGATGGCGAGGCCGCCCAGCGTCTCCATGATCGGGTGCGACAGGCCGCGAATCCGCGCCGCCTTCACGCCCAGCGTCGCCACCGTGTCGGTCAGCTTGGCGCCGCGCTGTATCTCATATTCCTCGGTCGTGTAAGCCTTCACATGGCGCACGCCCTGGAACACCTCGTCCAGATGGGTGGTCAGGCGTGAAACCTCCGACTGCGCGTTACCGGAAACCTTGCGCATCCGCTTGCCGATCCGCGCGATCGGCAGGATCGCCGTTGGGAAGGCGAAGAAGGCGGCCAGGGCAAGCTGCCAATCCTGGTAGAACATGACGCCGACCAGCGCCATCAGCGTCAGCAAATCCTTGCCGAAGCCGGTCAGCGTCTTGCCGACGGCCATGTGCAGCAAGGCCACGTCGTTCATCATCCGGCTGATCAAGGCGCCGGTCGAGGTGCGGTGGAAGAAGCCCAGATCGGCGTGCATCAGATGGGCGAACAGCCGCTTGCGCACATCGGCGACGATGCGCTGGGTTACCCCTTCCATCACCACCTGCTGGCCGTAATTCGCCAGCCCCTTGATGACGAAGGTGGCGAGCACCAGGCCGGCGACCCAGGCGAGCTGGCCGCGGTTCTTCTCGGTGAACACCTCGTCCAGCACCGGCTCCATCAGCTTCGCCAGCGAGGCGGTGCTGACGGCCACGATAACCATCATGATCAGCGCCAGCACGAACTTGCCGGCATATTGCCGGACATGCTCGCGCAACAGCCGGGTGACCAGATCCTTGGTCGACTGGTTCAGAACTTTTTCGAGCTTGGTGCCGGCGATGATTTTCATCCGGTTTCGACGCCCAGGCGGCGCCTTCCTCCCCTCGGATATTGTTCTACTGTCCGGCCGCGACGGCAGTCCGTTCGAAATAAACCACATTCTTCCGCGTATGGGAAAAATGCAGGGTAAAGCCATTGGCCAGAAGGTCGGCCACCAGCCGGGAGATCGGTTCGTCCCCGACAATGTCGGGATGCACTTCCAGGCAGATCTTGCGCACGCTGTCCATGCGCGCGCCGGGCAGCAGATCCACCTCGCCGCCTTCGATATCCATGATCAAGTAGGTCGGGCGGAAGCGCTGCACAAGTTCCTCGAACCCTGCGGCAGGAACGCGCACCTGCTCCGTCGTCTCCGAGGGGCGGCCATGCAGGCCGGAGGATGTATAGGAACGGTCGACGTTGAACGTCACCTCGCCGCCCTGCTTCGCCGCGGCCATCAGATGCAAATCCGGCGTCACGCCGTTCAGGGCGAAGTTGCGCTTCAGCGCCTCATGCAGATAGGGGTTGGCCTCGAACACATGCACGCGCGCCGCGTCGCCGGTGCGCTTGGCGCAGAAGATCGACACCAGCCCCAGCCCGGCCCCCAGCTCCAGCACCGTATCGTCGGCGGCCAGCGTGCCGTCCAGCACCGCCAGCTCCGCCGATTCATACTCGCCGCGGATGATCTGCCGGCGGTGCCCCTTGCGCAGCATGGGGGCGGCGAACCACAGCTTCACGCCATGCGTCTCCACCACTTCCGGCCGCCAGAAGCGCAGACTCATCACCCTCAACTCGCGACATATCCGGTCGAGGATGCGCCGCGCCTTGCGCGGCTTGCGGCGGGCGGGGGTCTGGGTGGAAAGGCTCACGCTTGCTTATCCTCGTTCGGGGCGGCGTTCAGCAGGGCCGCGTCTTGCGGATCGATAAAGGGCAACCAGCGCGCCGTGTCAATCTTATGCCAGGCGTGCGCGCCGAAAGGCAGCGCGTCGCGGTCGGCCGGAAAATCCCCCTCGGCGGAGCGTTCGCGGGCGAAGCGCAGCGCCACCTCTATCGGCGCGATCCGGTAGGTGGGGTCGAGCAGCGGGCCGTAATAGCACCAGAACATGTCCTCCGCCTGGTCGAAGCGACGGCGGATCGTGTGCGCGGCCGTCTTGCGTCCGGCATGGCGGCGGCAGGCCAGCGCATGGGCGATCAGCCGCTTGCCCTGCCGCCAGCAATGGAAGAAGCGGCAGGATTGCTCGCTCTTGCGCCCCAGACGCAGCCTGCTGGCCTGCAGCACGCGCAGATGATCGCCGACATGGCGCAGCGACAGCCCGCCATTGCCGACCGCCAGATAGCGCCGGCGCACCTTGTCGCGATCCTTCCGCAGCCAGGGCGCGCCGATATAGGAATAGCCGGCCTCGCACCATTCCGTCAGCTCGTCGCGGAACACCAGGCAATCGGTCTGGTAGATCAGAACGTAGCGATATTCCTGGAACAGCCGGTAGAAATCCGGGCTCATCAGCATCGCGCTGTAGGCGTGGATGGTCTGGAACCGGCGTTTCGACAGCGGCACCGCGCGGAACGTCTCGAAGCCGTCCGGCAGCGTCAACCCCATCGGGTGGACCACGAAGCGGTCATAGCGGCCCAAATGCCGGTCCAGCGCCTTGAGGGCCACCTTCTCCGTCGCATCCAGGGTCTCGCGATACATCGGCACGACGATGGCGACCAGCTTCGAGGCGTCCGTCACGCTCTCCCCTTGCGTTGCTTCTTCCGGCGGCGGTTACCTAATACCGCATGCGGCGGGGCGAGGCAAAAGGCGAGTGGGTCCGGTCGCTCAGGACAGTCGCACCAGGCTGTCGATCAGCTGCCGGGCGCAGGCGTCCCAGCCATTTTCCAGCGCATGGGCGCGACAGGCGGCGCGGGGAATGTCCAGCGCGGCCAGCACGGCGGCGCGCAGATCATCGTCCATCACACCGATTCCAGGGGCCAGCACATCCAGCGGACCGGTGACCGGGAAGGCGGCGACCGGCAGGCCGCTGGCCAGCGCCTCCAGCATCACCAGCCCGAACGTGTCGGTCAGGCTGGGGAAGACAAACACATCGGCGGCGGCGTAATGGCGGGCCAGCTCCTCGCCATGCTTGGCGCCGACAAAGACGACGCCCGGATAGCGGCGCTTCAGCTCGGCCAGTTGCGGGCCGTCGCCGACCACCACCTTGCTGCCCGGCAGGTCGAGGTCGAGGAAGGCGCCGATATTCTTCTCCACTGCCGCCCGGCCGACGCAGACCGCGATGGGGCGCGGCAGGTCGCGCATCGCCTCGGCCTGCTCCTCATGGGGGCGCGGGCGGAACAGCGTGGTATCGACGCCGCGCGTCCAGCGCCGGACAGGGCGGAAGCCGCGCTCGGCCAGGTCGCGGCGCAGCGTCTCGGTCGCCACCAGCATGCCTTGGCCGCCATTATGGAACCAGCGCATGCCGGCATAGCTCCAGGCCAGCGGCACTGGCAGTCGGGCGCGCAGATATTCCGGGAATTTGGTGTGGTAGGAGGTGGTGAAGGGCAACCCCTTGCGGCCGCAATAAATCCGCGCGGCCAGGCCGATGGGGCCTTCGGTGGCGATATGGATGGCGTCGGGCCGGCTGTCGCGGATCATCGCCGGCACCTTGTGCAGCGGATGATAGCTGAGCGGTATTTCCGGATAGCCGGGGCACGGAAAGGTGCGGAACCGGTCCGGCGCGATCACGGTGATGATATGGCCCTCGGCCTCCATCATCGCCTTGATCGTGGTCCAGGTGCGCACCACGCCATTCACCTGCGGCGTCCAGGCATCGGTCACCAGGGTGATGCGCATCGGCGGCCGGGACTGCGATACGGCCTGCATGACCGGCTGGGCCAGCGTGTCGGGCATCATGGATGGACCGCTGCATAGGCGGCGGGCGCCATCTGGCGTATTTCCACCCAGTTCAGAATTTCCATCCGGCCGTCGACATGCTCGACCAGGGCGGTGCAGCTCTCCACCCAGTCGCCGTCGTTGCAATAGATGATGCCGTCGATCTCGCGGATTTCGGCGTGGTGGATATGGCCGCAGATCACCCCGTCCACGCCGCGCTCGCGGGCCTCGGCGGCGACCGCCTCCTCGTAGCGGCTGATGAACTCGACCGCGTTCTTCACCCGCAGCTTCAGATAGGCCGAGAGCGACCAATAGGGATAACCCAGCTTCCGCCGGATCGTGTTGAAGGCCAGGTTCACCCGCAGCATCCAATTGTAGGCCCAGTCGCCGATCAGCGCGAGCCAGCGGGCATATTTCACCACCCCGTCGAACCGGTCGCCATGCAGCACCAGATAGGTCTTGCCGTCAGCCGCCTGGTGGATCGCCTCGTCGAGGATTTCGATCTCGCCGAAGGTGAGGCCCAGATATTCGCGGAAGATCTCGTCGTGATTGCCGGGGATGAAGATCACCCGCGTGCCCTTGCGCGCCTTGCGCAGCACCTTCTGGATCACGTCGTTATGGCTCTGGACCCAGTACCAGGACCGGCGCAGCCGCCAGATATCCAGTATGTCGCCAACGAGATAGAGATTGTCGCTTTCAGTGTATTTCAGGAAATCCAGCAGCAGATCGGCGTTGCAGCCGCGCGTGCCGAGATGCACGTCGGATATCCAGATCGATCGGTAGTGGCTGACCCCGCGCTGGGCATTCATGGCGCTATCCCCATTGCCGCCACCAGATACGTGATATCCGGTCGGCGGAGCCCCCATATCTGGTTTCCCATTACGGGGAGAAGATGCGCAGATGCGTGTTAAGTATTCGCGACAGTTACATGACGTTTGCTGGAAATTTACCGACGGCTATAGGGTCGACGACGTTTTTACACTAAGTGTAGCGGCGTCGTTTCGAGGGAAGGTTTTCTTTGGCCGCTTCGCGCCGTTTCCTGATCATCCATAATCCGACCGCCGGACGCCGCCGCCGTAAGCGGCTGGACGCCGTGCTGGCGCGCCTGGCTGAGGCCGGCTGCACGGTCGACCTAGCCCCCACCGGCAAGCGCGGCGACGCCGAAGAATTCGCGGCCGCCGCCGGCGCCGTCGACGCCGTGGTCGCGGCCGGCGGCGACGGCACCATCAACGAGGTGGCGAACGGCTTGATGCGCCGGCAGGCGCAGGGGCTGCCGCCGATCCCGCTGGGCATCGTGCCGCTGGGCACGGCGAACGTGCTGGCCGCCGAGATCGGCCTGGCCGACAATGCCGATGCGGTGGCGCGCGCGCTGACCGGCGGCGTCGCCCGGCCGATTTTTCCCGGCCTGGCCAATGGCCGCTATTTCCTGTGCATGGCCGGGGCCGGGCTGGATGCCTTCGTGGTCCAGGATGTCGATTTGCGCCTGAAATGGCTGCTCGGCAAGCCGGCCTACGCCTTCCAGACGATAAAGCGGCTGCTGCAGCCGCAGGAACGCTGCTACGAGGTGACGGTCGACGGCGCGCCCAGCCAGGCGGCGCAAATCATCCTGGCCAAGGGCCGCTATTATGCCGGCACCTTCGTCATCGCCGGGGCGGCGCGCATCACCGAGCCGACGCTGCATGCCTGCCTGTTCCGCCATTCCGGGCGCTGGCATGCGTTGCGCTACATCGCCGCCGTCCTGCTGGGCTTCACCCGGCATTTGCCGGATATCACGGTGCTCCCGGCCAGCCAGGTGACGATCAATGGCCATATTGCCCACCCGGTGCAGGGCGACGGCGATATCGTCACGCGCCTGCCGGCCGATTTCACCGTCGCCTCAAGCGGCCTGCCCGTCCTGTTCCCTACCTAGCGCCGGGCCTGGAAGAAGCCGCGCAGCAGCGTCGCGGCGGCGGCCTCGCCGATGCCGCCATAGATTTCCGGCGCGTGGTGGCAGGTCGGCTGGGTGAACAGCCGCGGCCCATGCTCCACCGCCCCGCCCTTCGGATCGTAGGCGGCGAAATAGAGCCGGCGAATGCGCGCCAGGCTGATCGCCTGGGCGCACATGGCGCAGGGCTCCAGCGTCACATAGAGATCGCAGTCCGGCAGCCGGGGATCGCCCAGCCGGCGCGCGCCCGCGCGGATCGCCAGCAGCTCGGCATGGGCGGTCGGATCGCGGTCGCGCTCGACCAGATTATGGGCCTCGGCCAGGATTTCATCGCCGCGCACCAGCACCGCACCGACCGGCACCTCGCCGGCCGCCGCCGCGTCCGCCGCCAGGGCCAGCGCCCGCTCCATATACCTGCCCGCATCCCGCATGGCGCGACCCTGGCGCGCAGGGGCCGTGGCGTCAAGCGGAGGGTTGTCCTTCGCGCCGTCCAAACCCCGCGGCCATTGCCCCGGCGGGCCGTTACGCATACTCTCCCGCGCAAACGCTAACGGCCAGGAATCGTCATGACCCAGCCCCTCATCGGCCTGACCCTGGATTCGGAAGATCCGGGCGGCTACTCGAAATTCCCATGGTATGCGATCCGGCAGAATTACTGCACGGCGGTCGCGCGCGCCGGCGGCTTGCCCATCGCCCTGCCGCACGAGGTGGCGCAGGTGCCGGACTATCTCGACCTGATCGACGGGCTGGTGGTGACCGGCGGCGCGTTCGACGTCGACCCCGCCCTGTTCGGCGCGAGCTCGCGGCATGACAGCGTGACCACCAAGGATCGCCGCACCGCCTTCGAGCTGGGCATGGTGAAGGGCGCGCTGGAGCGCGACATCCCGATCCTGGGCATCTGCGGCGGCCAGCAGCTCCTCGCGGTGGCGCTGGGCGGCACACTGATCCAGCACATCCCCGACGAAATCGAGGGCGCGCTGGCGCATGAGCAGCCGAACCCGCGCAACGAGCCCGGCCATCACGTGACGGTGCGCGAAGGCACGATCCTGCATGGCATCTGCGGGGCGACCATGCTGAATGTGAACAGCGCGCACCACCAGGCGGTGGCCAGCGTGCCGGAGAATATCGTGGTGAACGCGATGGCCCCCGACGGCGTGATCGAGGGTATCGAGGATCCGGCGCGGCGCTTCTGCATCGGCGTGCAGTGGCATCCGGAATTCTCCATCAGCGTCGGCGACGACCGCATTTTCGACGCGTTCATCGCGGCCTGCCGCTGATGACCGACGAAGTCGTCAAGGAAGCCGCCAAGGAGGGAGAGCGCATCGCCAAGCGCATCGCCCGGGCGGGCATCTGCTCGCGTCGCGATGCGGAAAAGCTGATCGCCGAGGGCAAGGTCACGGTCGACGGCAAGATGCTGACCACGCCGGCCACCATCGTCACCGCCGCCAGCCGCATCACCGTGAACGGCAAGCCCCTGCCCGACGCCGAGGAAACCCGGCTGTTCCGCTACCACAAGCCGGACGGGCTGGTGACCACGCACAAGGACCCCGAAGGCCGGCAGACGATCTTCCAGGCGCTGCCGGCGGGCCTGCCGCGGCTGATCTCCATTGGCCGGCTCGACCTCACCTCCGAAGGGCTGCTGCTGCTGACCAATGACGGCGCGCTCGCCCGCAAGCTGGAACTGCCCTCGACCGGCTGGGTGCGGCGCTACCGGGTGCGCGTCCATGGCAAGGTCGACGAGACGGCGCTGGCCGCGCTGGCCAACGGCGTCACCGTAGACGGCGTTCGCTATGGCGAAATTCAGGCGCATCTGGAACGTCAGCAGCCCAGCAACGCCTGGATTTCGGTAAGTCTGCGCGAAGGCAAGAACCGCGAAATCCGCCGCGTCATGGAGCATCTGGGACTGCCGGTCGGCCGGCTGATCCGCGTCGCCTACGGCCCGTTCCAGCTCGGCAAGCTGGAGCGCGGGGCGGTCGAGGAAATCGCCGCCAAGGTGCTGCACGAACAGATGGGCGACACGCCGAAGGGCGACCGAACCGGCTATGCCAAGGCCAAGCCGAAAACCGGCCCGGCCTACCGGCAGGGGCCGAAGGCGGGCCACAAGTCAGAGCCGAAGACCGGCCATAAACCGGGATACAAGCCAGGCCAGAAGCCGGCGCAGAAAAAGGCGGAGCCGAATGCGGATCGTCGCGGGCCGTCATCGCGGCGCTAGGCTGGAGGCGCCAGCGGGCGACGCCACCCGCCCGACCGCCGACCGGGCCCGCCAGGCGCTGTTCGACACACTGACCGGCGGTCGCTTCGATCTCGACCTTGACGGGGCGACGGTGCTCGACGTGTTCGCCGGCACCGGCGCGCTGGGGCTGGAGGCGCTATCGCGCGGCGCGGCGCGCGCGCTGTTCATTGAGCAATCGCGCCCGGCGCTGGCGGCGCTGCGCCAGAATATCGCGCATCTGAAGGCGGAGGATCGCTGCCAGGTGCTGGCCATCGACGCCACCCGGCCCGGTCCAGGGCGGGAAGCCGCCGCACTGGTGCTGATGGACCCGCCCTATCGCAGCGGCCTGGCCTGGCCGGCGCTCGCCCGGCTGGCCGAGGCGGGCTGGCTGGCCCCCGCGGCACTCGTCGTGATCGAGCTGGCCAAGGACGAGGCTTACGACCCGCCCGCCGGCTTCGCCTTGCTCGACGACCGCCGCTATGGCGCGGCGCGCTTCCTGTTTCTCGCTGCTGGCCAGCCGTAATTTTGTGCATCGCGGCAGGGTAACTGCCCACGCTTTGGTCGGGCCGGTCGGCCATGCCGGACCGGCCAGACGGCCGATGATCGGTTGATACCTCCCTGTTCTCCACGGCTTAGCCGCGTGGTGCTACCAGTGGCACGGCCTGTGCAGTCTGAGGGCGACGCCTCGTAAAGAGGTTCGCCAAGAAAAAATCAGACGGACAGAGGAGTGACAGACATGGAACGCCGTTCCTTCATCAAGGCCGGCCTGGTCGGCACGGCCGGGGCCGCCGCAGCGGTCGCCGCCCCCAGCGTCGTGCGGGCCCAGACCAGCTTCAACTGGAAGATGACCAACGCCTACGGTCCGAACGCCCCATTCTACGTGGTCGGTCCGGGCAGCCCGACCGACTTCATCAAGAAGGTCGACACCATGTCGGGCGGGCGGCTGAAGATTCAGCATTTCGCCGCCGGCGAGCTGATTCCGGCGATGGAGGGTTTCGACGCGGTGGCCGCCGGCACGGTCGAGACCAATTCGGCCAATTCCTATTTCTGGTCCGGCAAGGTGTTCGCCGCGCAGTATTTCACCACTGTGCCGTTCGGCATGAGCTTCCAGGGCCATATGGCCTGGCTGTATCACGGCGGCGGGCTGGATCTGTGGCAGGAGGTCTACAAGCCCTTCAACATGGTCGCCTTCCCGATGAACAATACGGGCGTGCAGATGACCGGCTGGTTCCGCAAGGAAGTCACCAGCGTGGAGGATCTGAAGGGCCTGCGCATGCGCATTCCAGGCCTGGCCGGCAAGGTGTATGGCCAGCTTGGCGTCGATGCCCGGCTGCTGCCGGGCGGCGAGATTTTCCCGGCGCTGGAGCGCGGCGTGATCGACGCGGCCGAATTCGTCGGCCCCTACCAGGATAAGCGCCTGGGCCTGCAGAAGGCGGCGAAATTCTACCACACCACCGGCTGGCACGAGCCGGCGACGACCGGCGAGCTGGCGATCAGCCTGCCGACCTGGGAAAAGCTGCCGGCGGACCTGAAGGAAATGGTCAAGGTCGCTTCCATGGCCTGCGTGCTGGAAAGCCTGACCTGGAGCGAAGCGGTCAATGGCGAGGCGCTGGTCGAGCTGGTGGAGAAGGATGGCGTCACCGCCAAGCCGCTGCCCGACGCCGTCATCGCCCGCCTGAAGGAAGTCACCGCCGACACGCTGGCGACCGAGGCGGCGAAAGACCCGCTGACCAAGAAGGTCCATGACAGCTACATGGGCTTCAAGAAGAAGCACGACAAATGGGCGAAGCTGAGCGAAGGCGCGTTCCAGAGCGCGGCGCTCGGCAGCTAAATGCCTATCCTGGCGAAACTGGCGGAACAGCTCGACCGGGTGGTCGAGCTGTTCGGCCGCCTGGCGGCGTGGATCGGCGTCGGCCTGGTGCTGCTGGTCGCCGGCAACGTGCTGGTGCGCTACTTCCTGCATACCGGCGCGATCTGGCTGCAGGAGCTGGAATGGCACCTGGTCGCGCCCATCGCGCTGTTCGGCATGTCCTACGCGCTGCTGAACGGCGAGGCGATCCGCGTCGACGGTCTGTATCAGCGCTTCCCGCCCAAGCTACGGGCGACCATCGACATCGTCTCCAGCATCCTGATGGTCATCGTGGCGCTGATCGTGGTGAAGCTGTCGATCCCGTTCGTGCTGCAATCCTACAATATGGGCGAGGGATCGCCGAACCCGGATGGGCTGACCCACCGCTTCCTGCTGAAGGCGCTCATCCCGCTCGGCTTCGCCGTGCTGGCCTGCCAGGCAATGGCGGAAACGCTGAAGGCCGCGCTGCGCTTCTTCCCCTCCTCCCGCTGATCAAGAATCCATGTCCCCGAATGAAATTCTGGCGATCCTGACGGTCGTCTCCTTCTTCACCATGCTGATGATCGGCGTGCCGGTCGCGGTCGGACTGGCGGTGTCCGGCTTCGTGTTCGGCTATATCGGCTTCGGGCCGCTGCTGTTCAATCTGCTGCCGGCGCGCATCTTCGGCGTGGTGTCGAACTACACGCTGCTGGCCATCCCGCTCTTCGTCTTCATGGGCGTGATGCTGGAGAAATCCAAGCTGGCCGAGGAGTTGCTGGACGTTGTCGGCCATCTGTCCGGCTCGATGCGCGGCGGCATGGGCGTGGCCATCGTGCTGGTCGGCGTGCTGATGGGCGCGTCCACCGGCATTGTCGGGGCCACCATCGTGACGCTGGGATTGCTGACCCTGCCGGCCCTGCTGCGGCGCGGCTACAGCAAGAGCCTGGCCTGCGGCACGATCTGCGCGTCCGGCACGCTGGGCCAGATCATCCCGCCCAGCCTGATCCTGCTGCTGCTGGCCGATATTCTGGGCGAATCGGTCGGCACCATGTTCGCCGCCGCGGTGTTCCCCGGTCTGATCCTGGCCGGGCTGTATGTGATCTACATCTTCGCCATCGCCTATTTCTACCCCGACCGCGCGCCGGCGATCTCCGCCGAGGAGCGTGCCGCCCTGCCGCGCCGTGAGCTCTACGGCAAGCTGTTCAAGGTGGTGCTGCCGCCGCTGCTGCTGGTGGTGGCGGTGCTGGGGGCGATCATCGGCGGCGTCGCGGCGCCGACCGAGGCGGCCTCGATGGGCGCGCTGGGAGCGATCCTGGTCTGCGCCGCCACCGGCAAGCTGAGCTATGGCCTGCTGCGCGACGCGGCGCGCGCGACCCTGTCCATCGCCGGCATGGTGTTCCTGATCCTGATCCTCTCCCAGGTGTTCGGCCTGGCCTTCCGGGGCCTGGGCGGCGAGAAGCTGGTGGAGCATATGTTCAACTGGGCGCCCGGCGGCGTGACCGGCAGCCTGATCTTCCTGATGGTGCTGCTGTTCATCCTGGGCTGCTTCCTGGAATGGATCGAGATCAGTTACATCGCGGTGCCGCTGTTCCTGCCCTATTTCATCGCCAACGACGTGAATCTGGTGTGGCTGGGCACGCTGATCTGCGTGAACCTCCAGACCAGCTTCCTGACGCCGCCCTTCGGCTGGGCGCTGTTCTTTCTGAAGGGCGTCGCGCCGCCGGGCGTGACGACCAGCGATATCTATCGCGGCGTGGTGCCCTTCGTGCTGCTGCAGGCGGTCGGCATCGCCATCGTCTTCCTGTTCCCGGAAGTGGCGACCTGGCTGCCGGACGCCATCGGCTGGTGATGCTCAAAAATCCTTGTGGCCGGTTCTTGGGCGTGCCATCTAGGGGCACACTCAAGGCCGGCGCTCGTCCTCAGCCGGCATCCTCTCTTTCTGAGGTTTTCCGGAATGTTGGGTATGGATTGGCTGACGCCGGAGATTATGTCGGCGTTTTTCCAAGTGCTGATGATCGACATCGTGCTCGCGGGCGACAATGCGATTGTCGTCGGTCTTGCGGCGGCGGGTCTGCCGAAGGAGCAGCGCGGCAAGGTCATCATCGTCGGCATTGCGGCGGCGACGGTGCTGCGCATCGTCTTCGCGCTGATGACCACGCAGCTATTGCAGATCGTCGGCCTGCTGTTCGCCGGCGGCATCCTGCTGCTGTGGGTATCCTGGAAGATGTGGCGCGAACTGCGCGAGGGCCACGCGCACGAGGAGGCGGCGGCCAAGGCCGCTCTGGACAAGGCCGACGGCACGGTCGACGACCCGGCGACCCACGTCGCGCCGGAGGCCCCGCGCAAAACCTTCAAGCAGGCCTGCATCCAGATCGTTCTGGCCGACGTGTCGATGTCGCTGGACAATGTGCTGGCCGTCGCGGGCGCTGCGCGCGACCATCCCAACGTCCTGATCATCGGCCTGGTGCTCTCGGTCGCCTTCATGGGCCTGGCCGCGACCTTCATCGCCAGCCTGCTGTCGAAGCATCGCTGGATCGCCTATGTCGGCCTGCTCATCATCGTCTATGTGTCGCTGGCCATGATGTATGAAGGCAGCCTCGACCTGATGGCCTATTACGAGTCGCGTGGCGGTTGACCGGATCGTGTAGGATGGGTCCGTCATGACGGATGGATGACGGACCCTCATGCCCAGTCCGAAGCCGCCCAAATCCATACTGCCCGAGCACATCAAGGGCGAATTCACCTGGAAGCGCCTGACCCAGCAGGAGCTCGACAAGGCGCTGCATCTGCACGAGCATTACGCGGCCGGCCGGATGGGCGGGCAGCGCGCCAATTTCACGCTGCACGATCTGTCCTACCTGGATTTCTCCGGCCGTGACCTGTCGAATGCCGACCTGTCCGGCGCGCGGCTCCAAAGCGCCATCTTCAAGGATTGCCGGCTCACTTCGGCCAATCTGTTCGCCGCCGATCTGGCGCAGGCCGACATGCGCGGCTGCGACCTGTCGCGCGCCGATCTGCGCGGCGTGCAGTTGCGCGGCGCCAATCTGACCGACGCCACCATGATGGATTGCGACCTGCGCGACGGGCTGATGATGCGCCCGGACAAGGACGGCAATCTGATCGGCCTGGGCCACGGCACGCGGACCACCGATGTCGGCGCGGCGATCATGACCCGCGCCGATCTGTCGAACGCCAAGATGTCGAACGCCTTCATCGTGCAGACCGACCTGACCGACACCATCTTGCGCAATGTGAAGCTGGTGCGCGCCGACCTCAGCAATTCCAACCTCACCGGCTCGAACCTCGAAGGGGCCGACCTGACCGAGGCGAATTTCGACGGCTGCATCCTGCATGGCGCGATCCTGATCGGCGCGATCCTCAGCGAGACCTCCTTCGCCGGGGCGGATTTGGCCGGTGCGGTGTTCGGCTCCGTCGATTACGGCTCCGACAATTTCCGCAACGCCCTGCGGCCGGTGCATTTCGACACGCTGGACATAACCCTGCAAACGCTGGTGACCCAGCATGTCGACTGGATCAAGACCGCCGGCAAGAAGGGTAAGCGCGCCAACCTCACCCGCGTCGATCTGAGCGGCATGAAGCTGGCGGAACTGAATTTCTCCGCCGCCGCCTTCGAATTCGCGGTGCTGGCCAATGTCGACATGCAGAAGGCCGAGCTGCTGATGGCCGATATGGGCTTCGCCGATCTGCGTAACGCCGACCTGTCGCGCTGCGACATGCGCGGAATCACGTTGAAGCGCGCCAATCTGACCAAGGCGAAGCTGGTGGCGGCCAAGATGAACCCGGTGCCGATCTTCGGCGCGGTCACGCAATTCTGGCCGACCCATCTGGAGAATGCCCGGCTGGTCGAGGCCGACTTGACCGGCTCCGACATGCGCAAGGCGGTGGCCACCGGGGCGATCTTCCAAGGCGCCATCCTGCGCAACGCCGACCTGTCGGGAGCCAATTTGCAGGATTGCGATTTCACCGACGCCGACCTGCGCGGCGCCAATCTGGAGGGAGCCGATGTGCGGGGCGCCATCGGCATGAAATTGTGAATGCCGGACTGCCGGGCCTGCCGCCAGCCACCGCCGCCGACATCGCGCGCGGGGTCTGCCGCCTGCTCGGCGCCCATGGCCAGGGCACGCTGACGGAAGTGACGCTGCGGACCGGCCGCCGCGTCGATGTGATGGCGCTCGCTCCCGACGGTCGGATCACCGTGGTGGAAGTGAAATCCTCGGCGCAAGATTATATGAGCGACCGTAAATGGCGCGACTATCTGGAATTTTGCGACCGTTTCTTCTTCGCCGTGGGCGAGAGCTTTCCCACCGAAATTCTCCCCGCCGAACCCGGCCTGATCGTCGCCGACCGCTTTGGCGGGGTCGTTCTGCGCGAAGCCCCGGCAACCCCGCTCGCCCCGGCCCGCCGCAAGGCGCTGACCCTGAAATTCGCCCTGCTCGGCAGCCAGCGCATGACCCGCCTGCTCGACCCCGAAAGCGGGATTTAGCGGCAGAGCCAGCCGCCACATGCTTCGAGACGCCGCTATCGCGGCTCCTCAGCATGAGG